>NZ_JAUHJF010000028.1:0-64601 GCF_032380995.1 Bradyrhizobium sp. SZCCHNR2028
TCGAATCGGACGAAGCTTGCCTGTCAGGAATCAACCCGGTCTGAATTGTCAGGACTCAGCCCGGTTCATACCGAGTCACGCTCGATGTGATGACCCACCGCCCAACTCATGTGTGCGCAGTCGGTCCGCTACAGATCGTGCGCTTCGCACCGATGTCCGCTGACTGACTCTTGAACGGAGCATGCCACAACGTTCGGCGTTCGGCGCCCCCAACCCCCAACCCCTCCCCGCAAGGGGGAGGGGAGCAGACCGGCCACGCGGCAGGATGTCGGCACAATCCTCCGGACAGACCGTTCATGATCGCCTACGACTTCGCCGGCGCCGGTGGCCCATAGGCCTCACGCTCCGCCACCGGCTCCGTCTTCTCCCGATCGCCTGCGAGCACGCGCTGCACCGAGACGAAGAACACCGGCACCATCAGCAGCGCCAGGATCACCACCGCGATCATGCCGCCCATCACGTTGGTGCCGAGCGCCTGCTGGCTGGCGCCGCCGGCGCCGGTCGCGATCGACATCGGCAGCACGCCGCAGACGAAGGCGAGGCCGGTCATGATGATCGGCCGGAAGCGCAGCGAGCAGGCCTCGATCGTCGCCGCGACCAGCGGCTTGCCATGGGCGCGCAGGTCCTTGGCGAACTCGATGATCAGGATCGCGTCCTTGGCGGCGAGACCGATGATGGTGATCAGCGCGACCGTGAAATACACGTCGTTCGACAGGCCGCGGATATTGGCTGCGACGACGGCGCCGAGGATGCCGAGCGGCACCGTCAGCAGCACCGCGAGCGGAATGGTCCAGCTTTCGTAGAGCGCGGCCAGACACAGGAACACGACCAGCGCCGACAGCCCGAGCAGCAGCGGCGCCTGCGAGCCCGACAGCTTCTCCTGCAGCGACTGTCCGGTCCATTCATAGCCGAAGCCGCGCGGCAGCTTGCCGGCGAGCCGCTCCATCTCCTTGAGGGCATCGCCCGAGGTGTAGCCCGGCTTGGCCTCGCCGGAGATGCGGATCGCCGGATAGTAGTTGAAGCCGGCGATCTGGCTCGGTCCCTTGGCCCATTGGATCGTCGCGAACGACGAGAACGGCACCAGCTGCCCCTTGGCGTTCTTGACGCTGTAGTTGAGGATATCGTCTGCGTTCATGCGGCTGATGCGATCGGCCTGCACCACGACGCGCTGCATGCGGCCACGGTTGGGGAAGTCGTTCACGTAAGTCGAGCCGAGATTGGTCGAGATCGTGTTGTTGATGTCCTCGAAGGTGACGCCGAAGGCGCCGGCCTTCTCGCGGTCGATCATCAGATTGACCTGGGGTCCCGGCGGCAGGCCTTCGACATAGACCTTCTGCAGCACCGGGCTCGCATTGGCTTCCGCGATCAGCTGGTCGGCGGCGGCGGTCAGCGCGGCATAGCCCTTCTGGCCGCGGTCCTGCAGGCGGAAGCTGAAGCCCGAGGAGTTGCCGAGATTGTCGATCGGCGGCGGCTGCAGCGCCGTGATCTTGGCGTCGCGCAAGCCGGCGAGATCGCGGTTGATGTCGGCGACCAGCGCCGCGGCGCCGTCACGCTTGCTGCGCTCCGACCAGTCCTTCAGCGAGATGAAGGCCTGGGCGGTGTTGACGCCCTGGCCGGCATAGCTGAAGCCGGTCAGGAAGGTGACGTTCTCGATCCCTTCGCGCTTGGCGAGATACTTCTCGACCGCCTCGACGGCCGCCTGCGTCCGCGCATAGGAGGAGTCCGCCGGCGTCTGCACGTCGGTGGTGATGAAGCCCTGGTCATCGACCGGCAGGAAGCCGCCCGGCAGCCGGATGAAGGCGAAGGTCAACCCGACCAGGAAGATCGCATAGATCAGCATCAGCCGTCCGGTGCGCTTCAGCGCGCCGCCGACCACGCCGGTGTAGCGGTTGCGGCTGTTGTCCATGAAGCGGTTGAACCACCCGAATACGCCCTTCTTCGCGTGGCCGTGGCCGGCCGTGACCGGCTTCAGCAGGGTGGCGCACAGCGCCGGAGTCAGCGACAGCGCCAGCAGCGCCGAGAAGCCGATCGCCGCCACCATGGTGACCGAGAACTGCCGGTAGATGATGCCGACCGAGCCGGGGAAGAATGCCATCGGCACGAACACCGCCATCAGCACCAGGGTGATGCCGATGATGGCGCCGGTGATCTGGCCCATCGCCTTGCGCGTCGCCTCCTTCGGCGACAGCCCCTCCTCGGTCATGATGCGCTCGACGTTCTCGACCACGACGATGGCGTCGTCGACGAGGATGCCGACCGCGAGCACCATGCCGAACATCGTCAGCATGTTGATGGAGTAGCCGACCAGCATCAGCGTCGCGCAGGTGCCGAGCAGCGCCACGGGGACGACGATGGTCGGGATGATGGTGTAGCGGATGTTCTGCAGGAACAGGAACATCACTACGAACACCAGCACGACGGCTTCGACCAGGGTCATCAGCACCCGCTTGATCGAGGCTTTGACGACCGGCGTGATGTCGTAGGGGATTTCATAGCTGATGTTGGACGGGAAGAAGCGCGACAGCTCCTTCATCTTGGCCTCGACCGCGCTCGCGGTCGCCAGCGCATTGCCGGTCGGCGACAGCAGCACCGAGAGACCCGCGGTCGGCTTGCCGTTGAGGCGGGTGTTGAACTGATAGCTCAAGCCCCCGATCTCGATGCGGGCGACGTCGCGCAGCCGGACCGTCGAGCCGTCGGCATTGGCGCGCAGGATGATCGATCCGAACTCGTCGGGCGAATCGAGCTGGCCCTTGACCAGCACCAACGCCGAGGTGCGCTGCGAGGTCGTCGCGGGCTCGGCGCCGATGCTGCCCGAGGCGACCTGCGCGTTCTGCGCGCCGATCGCCTTGGTGACGTCGTCGGCGGTGAGGCCGTAGCCGACCAGCTTGGCCGGATCGAGCCAGACGCGCAGCGAGCGCTCGGTCGAATACAGCGTGGCGCGGCCGACGCCGGGAATGCGCCGGATTTCGCCGAGCACGTTGCGGATCATGAAGTCGCCGAGGCCGACCTCGTCGAGGCTGCCGTCGGTGGACTGCAGGGTGATGATCTGCAGCACCGCGGCGGAGGCTTCCTCGACCAGGATGCCCTGCTGGATGACGGCGCGCGGCAGCCGCGCCTCGACACGCTTGAGGCGGTTCTGCACCTCGACCGAGGCGTCATTGGTCGACGTGCCCGGCACGAAGTTCGCGGTGATCTCGACCTGGCCTAGCGAATCGCTGGTGGATTCGAAATTGAGAATGCCGGAAGCGCCGTTGAGCTCCTCCTCGATGAGCCGCGTCACGCTGTTGTAGAGGTTCTCCGGCGATGCGCCGGGATAGCTCGTCGAGATCGAGATCGAGGGCGGCGCGATGATCGGATATTGCGCCACCGCCAGCAGCGGAATCGCGATCGCGCCGATCAGGCAGATGAACAGCGCGACGACCCAGGCGAAGATAGGCCGGTCGATGAAGAAGCTCGGCATGCGACTTACCGCGTCGCCGACTTCGATTCGAGCTGCGTCGCGGCGCTGACCTCGGTCCAGACCTGCGGCGCGACCCTGTCGCCGGCGGCGAACTTCTGGAAGCCGTCGACCACAACCTTGTCGCCGGCGCGCAGACCGTCGGTGATCAGCACCAGGCCATCCTGGGTCGGACCGGTGCGGACCGGCCTGGCGATCGCGCGGTTGTCGTCGCGGATGACGTAGACCTCGGACCCGCCGGCCGCGTTGCGCTGCACCGCCTGCTGCGGCACGCCGACGGAGTCGCTGTCGATGCCCTGCTCGATGCGGACGCGGACATACATGCCCGGCAGGAGCTCGCGCTTCGGATTGGCGAACTCGCCGCGCAGGGTGACCTGACCGGTGGCGGCATCGACCTTGGCGTCGGAGAACAAGAGCTTGCCCGGGATCGAGTACGGCGTGCCGTCGTCGAGCACGAGACGGACCTTGATCGCGTCGGGCGAGATCTGGTCGAGGTCGCCCGACTCGAACGCCCGGCGCAGGCGGTTGAGCTCGCTCACCGACTGGGTGAAGTCGGCATAGATCGGATCGAGCTGCTGGATCGTGACCAGCGAGGTCTCGTTCTGAACCGCGATAGCACCCTCGCTGACCTGGGCCGCGCCGACGATGCCGTCGATCGGCGCGCGCACGGTCGCATAGTCGAGATTGAGCTGGGCGCGCGCGAGATCGGCCTTGCGGGCCTCGATGTCGGCCGCGGCTTCGCGCTCGCTCGCGACCGCCTTCTCCTGCTCGACCTCGGGCGCAGCGCGCTCCTTGAACAGCAGGGCGATGCGGCGCGCCTGCTGCACCGCGCGCTCATGCACCGCCTCGGCCTTGGCCAGCGCCGCCCGGCTCGACAGGATCTCCACCTCGAACGGTTTCGGATCGATGCGATAGAGCGGATCGCCCGCCTTGACCTCGCTGCCCTGGCGGAACAGCCGCTCGACGATGATGCCCGAGACGCGCGGACGGACGTCGGAGACGCGGGTCGGCGCGATGCGGCCGGGCAGCTCGCGCACGATCGCTCGCGCCTTCTGCTCGACGGTCACGATGCCGACGTCGGGGATGACGATCTGCTCATTGGCGGAGGCCTGAGCCTGGATGGGGTCGTTACAGCCGGCCAGCAGCGGCGCGGCGGCCGCGAGCATCAATGCACTGCTGACCAGCGACGCGCGAAAACGAGACATGGGTGGAGGAGCCCCTCAATGATGATGAAAACCGGTCGACTGGATGGCCCAGTCATGGCGCCATTCTGGCGCTCGCCTTGCCTGCAACATAGAAAAGAGCTGCTGCGACGCAACGCGGAACCCGGGCGGCTTGATGTCACACGAACTACGTGACTGATAGATCAAGATTTTTTTGGACTCACCTAATTGTGAGTGCTTTGTGGCAGCAGGTTCCCCGCAGAATCCGCACAGCGAAACGCGAATCTCCTTCGGAGCTGCGGCATCCCGCCGCAGCGAACAAATTAGTTCGCCGGCCGCAGGCGGTAGTGACTGACGCCCCATTCACGGCCTTCGTCGTGCCCGAACAGACCCGCGGTGGCGAGGAAGAACCAGCGCCAGCGGCGCATCCACTGCGCCGTGTCGTCGCCATAGACGGGCTGCAGCACCTGCAGGATGCGGTTGTAGTCGGCATCGAAATTGGCGAGCCAGTCCCGTGCCGTGCGCTGATAATGCGTGCCGCTCCAGCACCATTCCTTCTCGACCGCGAACAGATCCGCGTACTGCCGGATCAAGGTGTGGCTCGGCATGATGCCGCCGGTGAAGAAGTGCTGCGCGATCCAGTCCTCGCGATCGTTGCGGTCGAACAAGTAGGATCCGGTGCGGTGGGTGAAGATGTGCATGAACAGGCGGCCGTCCGGCGCGAGCCATGATCTGACCCGCGACAGCAGCTCGCGCCAGTTCATCATGTGCTCGAACATCTCCACCGAGACGATGCGATCCAACCGCGCGTCGGGAGCGAACCCGTTCATGTCGGCGGTGATGACCCGCAAATTGAGCAGGCCGCGCGCGGCCGCCATCTCCTCGATCGCGCGGCGCTGCGAATGGGAGTTCGACACCGCCGTGATCTTCGCACGCGGGAACTGCCGGGCCATGAACAGCGACAGCGAGCCCCAGCCGCAGCCGAGCTCCAAAATGCTCTGGCCATCCTGCAGATCGGCGTTGGCGACGGTCTGGCGCAGCGCCTCCTCCTCCGCCTCCTGCAGGGTCGAGACCGGCTCCTTGTAGAAGCAGCAGGAATATTTGCGGTTCGGCCCGAGCACGCGGGCGAAGAACGCCGCCGGCACCTCGTAGTGCTGGCTGTTCGCCGCGTCGGTATGCTCGGCGATCGGGCGCGTCGTCAGCACGCGGGCGAATTCTGCATCACCCATTGCATCGGCCCCGCCCAGCCGCGCCGCGGTGCGTGCGCACAATTCGGAGATCGCTGAGCGGATGACGGCGTCGGGCAGCGGCACACGCTCGGCGGCGCCGATGATGGTCGAGATGAAGCTCATGCAGTGGCTCCGTTACTTCGTAAAAGGATTTGGTGGCAGGGGAAAGAACGCGCTGGTGCGCGCCTGATAGGCCCGGTAGCGATCGCCGCGCGAGCGCAGCATCTGCTGTTCCAGCGGCGGGATGCCGGTGACGTGGACCAGGATCCAGTACATGAACAACGGCGCGAGCAGGCTGGCGAAGCCCCACGGATGGTCGAACGACAGCGCGATGACCGGATAGGACAGCCAGCACACCCACTCGAAGAAATAGTTGGGATGGCGCGACCAGCGCCACAGGCCGACGTCGCACACCTTGCCCTTGTTGGCGGGATCGGCGCGGAACGCCTTGAGCTGAGCGTCGGCGACGCCCTCGCCGGCGATGCCCGCGAACAGCACGAGGATGCCGAGATAGTCCTGCAGGCGCAGCTCGGCGGCCGGCGCATGGGCCGCGACGAACATCGCGAACACCAGCGGGATCGAGCCCCAGGCCTGCTGCTGCAGGAACAGGAACATGCGCCGCGGTGCGGCCGCGCCCCATTGCCGGGCAAACTCCGCATAGCGCGGGTCGTCTGACATGCCGCGGCTGCGTGCCGCGACATGGCCGCCGAGCCGCAGCGACCAGACCGCCACCAGCACCGCGACCAGCCACTGCCGCACGTTGGGGGCGGTGCCGCCGGCGGGCCAGATCGCGCCGACGGCGCCGACCAGCCCGACGGAAAATGTCCAGATCGTGTCGACCCAGCCGGAGTTGCCGCTGCGCTGCTGCACGACCCAGGCGAGCCCCATCAGCACCGACATCGCCGCGACCATCGCCAGGAGCGCTTGCAGATATTCAACGACGGTCATGACAAAGCCAGGGCGTTCCCGCTAGATATGAGCCACGGGACTAACTACGCCGCGGATGCCCGCCGGTTTCAGCCATAGTTCCGCGCAGGGGACGGGGATTGCGCCGATCGCGGCTTTTTTCCCGCTGCTGCTGTGCCATAGTGGATTTTAGGGACCGGTCCCCGCAACGGATGTCATCGACAATGCCTCAAGGCTCTCCTTCCCGCTCCGCGATGGACGTCGAAATGACCAAATTGTCCTCGCCCCGGATCTTCCTGGTGCGGATGCTGGTCTTCCTGGTGCTGTGCGCGCTGGTCGGCGTCGTGCTCTACAAGCAGATCATCATGGCGTTCTTCGCCAATCCCGGCCTCAACGCCCTGATCGGGGCGGTGCTGCTGATCGGCGTCATCCTGTCGTTCCGACAGGTGGTCCGGCTCTATCCGGAAGTGTCCTGGGTCAACAATTTCCGCATCGCCGATCCCGGCCTGGCGGTGCCTCGTCACCCGGTCCTGCTGGCGCCGATGGCCGCCATCCTCGGCCGCGAGCGCTCGGGGCGGATGTCGATCTCACAGCAGACCATGCGCCATCTGCTCGACTCGATCGCCACCCGGCTTGACGAGGCCCGCGACATCTCGCGCTACATGACCGGCCTGCTGGTGTTCCTCGGCCTGCTCGGCACGTTCTGGGGCCTGATCGAGACGGTCGGCTCGGTCGGCAAGGTGATCGAGGGCCTCAAGGTCGGTGGCGACGCCGGCGCGCTGTTCGATACGCTGAAGGGCGGCCTTGCCGCGCCGCTGGGCGGCATGGGCATCTCGTTCTCGTCCTCGCTGTTCGGCCTTGCCGGCTCGCTGATCCTCGGCTTCCTCGACCTGCAGTCGAGCCAGGCGCAGAACCGCTTCTATACCGACCTGGAAGACTGGCTCGCGGGCACCGTGCGCGAATATGGCGGGACGGGCGATACCGGGGCCGATCTCTCGGTCGCCATCGAGCGGCTGCGCACCGCCATGGAGGACGGCTCAAACCGCGGCGCCACCGCGGCCATGGCCAATCTCGCCGAGGCGATCCAGGGGCTGGTCGGGCACATGCGCACCGAGCAGCAGATGATCCGCGAATGGGCCGACGGCCAGGGCGAGCAGAACCGCGAGATCAAGCGGCTGCTGGAGCGGCTCGCGCGGCAGACGGAGAAAAGTTGAGCCGCTCCACCGGCCGGCCGAAGACGAACTAGGAGACGCTGAATGGCGCTTGCCCGTACCCGCCGTGGAGATTCCGGCCTCAACTACTGGCCGGGCTTCGTCGACGCGCTGTCGACGCTGGTGCTGTCGATCGTGTTCCTGCTGACCGTGTTCCTGGTGGTGCAGTTCTTCCTGTCGCAGGAGGTCACCGGCAAGGACAAGGCGCTGGAGCAGCTCAACGCCAAGATCGCACAGCTCAACGAGATGCTGTCCCTGGAGAAGCTCGGCAAGCTCTCGCTGGACGACCAGGTCGCGCAACTGCGCGCCGGGCTCGCAAGCGCCGAAGCCGAGCGCGACCGCGTCAAGGGTCTCTATGACGGGCTCGCCAATGCCGGCAGCAATGCCGCCGGCCGCGCCAACGAGCTCAACCGGGCGCTCGACTCCGAGAAGCAGGTCACGGCGCGGGCGCTGGCCCAGATCGAGGTGCTCAACCAGCAGATCAGCGCACTGCGCCGCCAGCTCGCTGCGCTCGAGGATGCGCTCGATGCCTCGGAGAAGCGCGATAAGGAATCGCAGAGCCGCATCGCCGATCTCGGCTCGCGCCTCAACGTCGCGCTGGCACAGCGGGTGCAGGAGCTCACCCGCTACCGCTCGGAGTTCTTCGGCCGGCTGCGCGCCATCCTCGGCAACCGTCCCGACATTCGCGTCGTCGGCGACCGCTTCGTGTTCCAGTCCGAGGTGTTCTTCGACACGGGCCAAGCCACCCTGCTGCCCGAGGGCCAGCAGGAGCTGAACTCGGTGGCAACGGCGCTGGTCGATCTCGACAAGCAGATCCCCGCCGAGATCTCCTGGGTGCTGCGGGTCGATGGCCACACCGACGTTCGTCCGATCAACAGCCCGGTGTTCAAGTCGAACTGGGAATTGTCCTCGGCGCGCGCCATCTCGGTGGTGCAGTATCTGATCTCGCTCGGCGTGCCTGCCCAGCGCCTGGTCGCGGCCGGCTTCGCCGAATTCCAGCCGCTCGATCCCGCGAATACCGAGGAGGCCTTCCGCCGCAACCGGCGCATCGAGCTGAAGCTGACGGAGCGGTGACGTCGACCTCCACCCTGCGCCCCTATCGCGCCGAGGACGAGGACGCGGCGATCGCGTTGTGGCAGGAGACGTGGCAGCTCGCCTATCCCGCGATCGATTTTGCCGCACGCGTTCCATGGTGGCGTGAGCGCTGGCGAAATGAGCTGGTGCCGAAGGCGGACGTGATCGTCGCCGAGACGGAGGGAGCGCTTGCCGGCTTTGTCACGATCGATGCGTCGGGCTATCTCGATCAGCTCGTGGTCTCGCCCCGGCACTGGGGCTCGCCGCTCGCCACGCAGTTGGTCGACGCCGCCAAGCGGCGCTCTCCGGGCGGCATCACGCTGCTGGTGAACAAGGACAACGCCCGCGCGATCAGCTTCTACAAGCGCAACGGCTTCCTGGAGGCCGGCGAGGACGTCAATCCGACCTCAGGGCGTCCGGTGCTGCGGATGGCGTGGACGCCCTAGGCACTGCCACCCCGGATCGCGGCCATATCCACCGCTGTCGTCCCGGACAACCGAGCGCAGCGAGGGCAGATCCGGGATCCATACTCCGCGGCAGAGGTTTTGCGACGAGTGGGTGTCCCTGGCATTCGGGCGCCAAACATCGGTCTGTGGTTATGGGCCCCTGCGTTCGCCGGGGCGACACCGAGGGTGCAGCGATCAGCAACTACACGCCGCGAAACAGCACGCCGATCGTCAACACCACGAACGCAATCGCCAGCGCATCGAAGGCGTGCGCGGCCGACAGCAGCGGCACCGAAGCGTGCATGTAGTGCGCGAGCATCGCGACGAGGGCGAGCACCAGCGCGATTGCGAAGATCACAAAGGAGGGCGGCGTGAGGGCAAAACTGCCACGACGATAAGGCATGTCCGTTGCTCCTGTTAGGACCAGGCACGCCTGCTACGAGCGGCGCGCCATCTGTTCCGGCAGGGAACGTACAAGGCGGGAGAAAGGTTGCAGGGTCGGGAACGAGAATTCGAGGATGTTGCCGGCCGTCCACGGTGTTGCAGGAACTACACGCCCTCGAACTGCAGCCGGGCCAGCCGCGCATAGAGACCGTTGGCCGCAACCAGCGACGTGTGGGTGCCCTGCTCGACGATGCGGCCGCGGTCCATGACCAGGATGCGGTCGCAGGACAGCACCGTGGCGAGGCGATGCGCGATCACCAGGGTGGTGCGGTCCTTCATCAGCCCCTCGAGCGCAGTCTGTACCAGCGTCTCGCTCTCGGCGTCGAGCGCCGAGGTCGCCTCGTCGAGCAGCAGCAGCGGCGCATCGCGCAGGATGGCGCGCGCGATGGCGATGCGCTGGCGCTGGCCGCCCGAGAGCGTGACGCCGCGCTCGCCGAGCGAGGTGTCGAAGCCGTTCGGCAAGCGGCGGATGAATTCGCTGGCATGAGCGAGATCGGCGGCGCGCTCGACCTCGGCGTCGGTCGCCTCGGGCCGGCCGAAGCGGATGTTCTCACGCGCACTGGCGGCGAACACCACGGATTCCTGCGGCACCAGCGCGATGCGCTCGCGCATCTTGCGCGGGTCAGCCGCGCGCACCGGCACACCGTCGAATGAGATCGAGCCGGACGCGGGATCGTAGAAGCGCAGAAGCAGATGGAACAGCGTGCTCTTGCCGGCGCCGGAGGGGCCGACGATTGCGACCTTCTCACCGGCGCGGATCACAAACGAGACATCGTCGAGAACGCAGACGTCTGGGCGACCCGGATAGGCGAAGCTGACCCGCTCGAAGCCGAGGTCGCCACGCGCCGGCTCCGGCATCGGGCGCGGTTGCGCGGGCGCCGTGATTTCCGGCTGCACGTGCAACAGCTCGAACAGCCGCTCGGCCGCGCCGGACGCCGCCGACACTTCGCCCCAGACCTCCGAGAGCTGGCCGAGCCCGGCGGCCGCGAAGGCCGCGTAGAGCACGAACTGACCGAGCCGTCCGGCGCTGATCGCACCGGTCAGCACGTCGTGCGAGCCGACCCAGAGGATCGCGACGACGCTGGAGAACACGATGAAGATGATGATCGCGGTGAGCACGCCGCGCGCCTGGGTCGAGACCCGCGCCGCCTCATAGGCCTGCTCGACCTCGCCGCCGAAGCGCGCCGCCGCGAGCCTCTCGCTGGTATAGGCCTGCACCGTCCTGATCGAACCGATCAGCTCGGACGCATAGGCCGAGGCGTCGGCGAGCGTGTCCTGGGCGTTGCGCGACAGCCGCCGGACCCAGCGCCCGAACGCCACCAGCGGCAGCACGATCAGCGGGATCGCCAGCAGCACGAAGCCGGACAGCTTCGGGCTCGTGATCACCATCATTGCGGTGGCGCCGATGAACAGCAGCAGATTGCGCAGCGCGATGGACACGGAGGCGCCCGCCGCCGATTTGATCTGGGTGGTGTCGGCGGTGAGCCGCGACACCAGCTCGCCGGAGCGCGCGGAATCGAAGAACGACGGCGACAGCGACATCAGATGCGCGAACACGTCGCGCCGGAGATCGGCGACGATGCGCTCGCCGATCGTCATGACGAGGTAGTAGCGGGCCGCGCTTGCCAGCGCGAGCACCGCCACCACGGCGATCATGACGCTGAAATAGCTGTTGATCAGTTCGATGCCTTTCGGCGTGAAGCCGAAATCGATCATGCGGCGGACCGCGATCGGGACCAGCAGCGTGGTCAGCGCCGCGACCGTGAGCGCGATCAGCGCCAGGAGGGCACGGCCGCGATAGCGCAGGACATAGGGAGACAGCGCCAGCAGCGGGCGCAGCTTCGAGCGCCGCACAGGGCTTGCCGGCTCGGCCAATGCCTCGACGGCCGCAACGGCATCTCCGACCGGATCCTGCCCTGGGGCAGCGCCCTGCCGCTCGTCAAGCCGTTCCACTACGCTCATGGGCCACCTGAGAATTGTTCCAAATACCGATCTGCCGTCCTGATAGGCCTGCCGGGCCGGGCTTGGCAAATCCGGAAACGTACCAAGGTGTTCATCCGCGACCTTGGCTTGTTTTGGGCAGAACCTTGGGCTATAGAGCCCGGCAATTGTCCCCCTTCAGTGACGACAGGATCAGGCGCGGCCGCGCCGCATCATGTCTTCGCATCGTGCCGTAGGATCAGCCATGAAAGCCGACATTCACCCGAATTATCATACGATTACGGTCGTGATGACCGATGGCACCGAGTACCAGACCCGCTCGACCTGGGGCAAAGAGGGCGACAAGCTCAACCTCGACATCGACCCCAAGTCGCACCCGGCCTGGACCGGCGGCACCCAGCAGCTGATGGATCGCGGCGGCCGCGTGTCCCGCTTCCAGAAGAAGTTCCAGGGCTTCCTCAAGAAGGATTGATGCCTTCTTGCCCCGGTACCGGCCTTCCTGGCCTGCGCCTGATGGACAGCTCACAGCAAAACGCCCCCGGAGACGGGGGCGTTTTTGTTTCTGGGCTGGTCGCAACGAGACCTTCGGCTGGGGGGAGCGGCCCGGCGGGGCCGCCCGATGCCGGGGCCTACTGCTCGAACGCGGCCTTCAGCCGGTTGAGATGCGGCACCAGCGGATTGCCGATCGCGCTCTGGTCCGGCGGCGGGGAATGAATGGTCGAGTCGAGCCGGCGGACCCGCACCTGCAGGCTCATCGAGCGGGAGATCAGGCTCTGCAGCTGCTGCGGCAGCTTCTCCAGCAGATCATCCGGCCCGGGATCTGCAGCGGTCAGCTTGACCTTGGTCTTCTCGCGGTTGGCCTGGCTCAGGGTCATCTCGCCCTCCTTCACCGCGCGGTGCAGGAGCAGCCAGGACGCCAGTTGCATCAGGCGGGTGGTGAGACGCATGCTCTCGGTCGCGTAGGTCAGGCTGACGGCGCGGTCGAGCGCCTTGGCCTCGTTGCGGCCGTCGCCATCGAGATAGGCGGCGGTCTCCTCGACCAGATCCATGCCTTCCCGGAACAGCGCGCCGAATGCAGCAGAATTGGTGAGCCGCTCGTTGAACTGAACCAGAGCGCCATCGCCCAGCAAACGGTCCGACATGGTTAACGCCTCTTAAACGCGACTGTTTACGCAACCCGGCAACGACGCCGGTATGATGAACAAATCATTGCGCGGCCGGTTTCGAGAGTCCAGCAGCAACGCCTTTTATGGTTTCCACGGCGTGGGCCATGCCGTGCCCTCGTACCATTTGCGACTGCAACACGGCCGATCGCGGCCGAGTCGCACGATCAGCTCAACTAGCAACCATGATCACGGCAATAGTTTGCAGTCGTCGGACGAGGATCGTCACGCCTGCCGCGGCGCACAGGATTTTCGCGCGCGACCTGCTGGCAACCGAAGACCGGCACGGGCGCAATGAGCAGGCACGACGTTCGTTCCACGATCGCCGCCTGCGCACGGGGGAGCGCGCCAAGGACGACCGCCCGGTTCGCCCGGCTCGGCGCGGGCGCAAAAAAAGAGCCGCCGTTTCCGGCGGCTTTGAAGTTGATAACAGGGAGGCGTCAAACAGAGTGGACAGGAGCCACTCGGTGTCCAAACGAGGACGGTTCCGGTTGTAAACGCGAAAGCTTAATCAACCGTAAATGGCGAAAATTTTTCAATCTTCGTTAGCCATGTCGGCCACTGGCCGACCGTGTTTCTACGGCCGCGAGGTTCACGACTTGAAGATGCTGGCGGCGGCATCACGCGAGGCGCGCTTTTTCGCCACCGCCTGCTCGATGCGCTCGATCTCGGCGCGGAGCAGCGCCACCCGGCTGGTCAGCTCCTCGACCGACAGCATCGACAGATCCTGCCCGATCTCGTGCGAAACGGCCTTGCGCGGCCGGTCGTCGTCCTCGTTCGCCATCTCACCCTCCTCCCGGTTGCCAGCCATGCCCCGGCTGGCTTAAGCACGCGGCAGCACCCGCTTTCAGCCCTCGCCGAAGGATTTCTCATGGAACAGCTGCCCGCGCAAATGACCGTGGTCGCCATCAGCCAGCCGGGCGGACCCGAGGTGCTCAAGCCGGAAACCCGGCCCGTCCCCAAGCCCGGCCCCGGCGAGATCCTGATCAAGGTGAAGGCCGCCGGCGTTAACCGTCCCGACGTCGCCCAGCGCTCCGGCAGCTATCCGCCGCCGCCCGGCGCCAGCGACCTGCCGGGGCTGGAAGTGGCCGGGGAGGTCGTGGCGCTCGGCGAGGGCGCCGTCCGGCACAAGCTCGGCGACACCGTGATGTCCCTGGTCGCCGGCGGCGGCTATGCGCAATATTGCATCGCACAAGATGCGCAGGCGATGGCGGTCCCCTCCGCGCTCTCAATTCTGGAAGCCGGCGCTCTGCCCGAGACCCTGATGACGGTCTGGCACAACGTGTTCGAGCGCGGCGGCCTCAAGCAGGGCGAGACCCTGCTGGTCCATGGCGGCTCTTCCGGCATCGGCACCATGGCGATTCAGCTCGGCAAGGCGTTCGGCGCCAAGGTGCTGGTCACCGTCGGCTCGCAGGACAAGGTCGACGCCTGCGTCAAGCTCGGCGCCGACCGCGCCATCAACTACAAGACCGAGGATTTCGTCGCCGTGGTCAAGGAGGCGACCGGCGGCAAGGGCGCCAACGTCATCCTCGACATGGTCGGCGGCGACTACATCGAGCGCAACTACGACGCCGCGGCGACCGATGGCCGCATCGTCCAGATCGCCTTCCTGGGTAGCCCGAAGGCGACCGTCAATTTCGTCAAGCTGATGGTCAAGCGCCTGACCCATACCGGATCCACGCTGCGCCCGCGCAGCAACGCCGACAAGGCGGCGATGGTGGCGGCGATCGAGGCCAAGGTGATGCCGTTCCTGCGCGAGGGCCGCATCAAGCCGCTGATGGACTCGACCTTTCCCCTCGTCGACGCAGCGAAAGCGCATGCACGCATGGAGACGAGCCAACATATTGGCAAAATTGTGTTGGAAATCTAGGTGCAGTCTAAACAGAGCGTGTTTGGAAACTCTTTGATTTTCCTCGCTTTCGTGCCAATGATCGCGCACATCTGAACCGTGCCTGGAACGGCTCCAATTAGCCCGGCGACGACCTCTTTCGATTTGGCTTGTTTCGCTTTGGATTGGTGTCGAACGCGGAGATTTGACATTGCGTCTGATCAGGTGCCTCGCGTCGTTGGCGGCGCTGGGCCTCGTGATGTGTGGTGCCGCTGCCCCCGCTCAGGCCGTTGACGCCGTCAGCGTTCGCAGCGACGCGCCTGCGATCGACCTCACGGGCATCCTCGATCATCAGCGCAGCGAGAACGACCGCATCCAGGTCTCGACCGCGCCCGGCACCGACGGCATCGTCCGCCGCATTGAGGTGCGGGCGCGCGAGGGCGGCCAGAACTGGATCGTGTTCGCACTGGCCAACAACACCGACGACCAGCTCGACCGCCTGATCGTGGCACCGCACTACCGCGTGGTCGGCTCCGGCGTGTTGTGGCCCGATCTCGGCCTGTCGCGCATCGCCACCATCACGCCCTCGGTCGGCGACCTGCCGGAGCGGCAGGAGAGTCCGACCGCCGACGTCTTCCGCGTCACCCTCGATCCCGGCTCGGTCGTCACCTTCGTGGCCGAGCTGCGCACCGACAAGCTGCCGCAGCTCTATCTGTGGGAGCCCGAGGCCTACAAGGACAAGGTCAACTCGTTCACGCTGTACCAGGGCATCGTGATCGGTATCTCCGGGCTTCTCGCGCTCGTGCTCACGATCCTGTTCGTGGTCAAGGGCAGCATCATGTTCCCGGCGGCCGCGGCGCTGGCCTGGGCGGTGCTGGTCTATATCGGCGTCGACTTCGGCTTCTGGGGCAAGGTCCTGGACATGTCGAACAATGCCGAGCGCGTCTGGCGCGCCGCGGGCGAGGCGATCCTGGCGGCGACCCTGCTGGTGTTCCTGTTCGCCTATCTCAATCTGTCGCGCTGGCACGTTCGCTATTCGCACATCACGCTGGGCTGGCTGTTTTTCCTGGGCTCGCTGGTCGCCGTGGCGCTGTTCGACCCGGCGGTGGCCTCGGGCATCGCGCGGATGTCGCTGCTCTTGATCGCCGTGCTCGGCTTCGCGCTGATCGTCTATCTCTCGAGCCACGGCTTCGACCGCGCGGTGCTGCTGATCCCGACCTGGTTCCTGCTCACGGTGTGGGTCGCCGCCGCCGGCATGACGGTCGCGGGCCAGGTCACCAACGACATCGTCGGCCCGGCGCTGCTCGGCGGCCTCGTGCTGATTGTGATGCTGATCGGCTTCACGGTGATGCAGCACGCCTTCGCCGGCGGCGGCGCCACCACCGGCATCGTCTCCGACGTCGAGCGCCGCGCGCTGGCGCTCGCCGGCTCCGGCGACCTGATCTGGGACTGGGACGTCTCCGCCGACAAGGTGTTCACGAGCCCGGAGACCGAGAGCCTGCTCGGCCTCAAGCGCGGCACGCTGGAAGGGCCGGCCGCGAAATGGCTCGAGGTGCTGCATCCGCTCGATCAGGACCGCTTCCGCGCCGCGCTCGACAGTGTCCTCGACCAACGCCGCGGCCGGCTGGTGCAGGACTTCCGGCTGCGCACGCCCGACGGCCATTTCATGTGGTTCGCGCTCAAGGCGCGCCCCGTGGTCGGCTCGGACGGCGAGGTCTCGCGCGTGGTCGGCACGCTCACCGACGTGACCGAGTTCAAGAATGCCGAGGAGCGCCTGCTCCACGATTCCGTGCACGACAATCTGACCGGCCTGCCCAACCGCAAGCTGTTCATCGACCGTCTCGCCGCCGTCGCCAATTTCGCCAAGTCGATGCCGGCGATGCGGCCGACCCTGATGGTGATCGATCTCGACCGCTTCAAGCAGGTCAACGACTCTGTCGGCATCGCGGTCGGCGATTCCATCCTGCTGACCTTGGCGCGGCGGCTGTCGCGCATCCTCAAGCCCCAGGATACGTTGGCCCGGCTCGCAGGCGATCAGTTCGGCCTGATCCTGCTGTCCGAGCAGGACCCCGCCCGCATCACCGCGTTTGCCGAGACCATCCGCAAGACCATCCGCGCGCCGATCGCCTTCAACGAGCGCGAGATCTTCCTGACCGCCTCGATCGGCCTTGCTCTGTCCGACCCGCAGACGCAGCTGTCGGAGGACATCATCAAGGATGCGGAGCTTGCGATGTATCACTCCAAGCGCATCGGCGGCGACCGCATCGACGTCTACAAGCCGGCGATGCGGGCGCGCAAGAACGACCGCCTGACCTTGGAGAGCGAGCTGCGCCGCTCGATCGAGCGCCAGGAGATCACGATCCTGTACCAGCCGATCGTGCGGCTGGAGGATCGCTCGATCGCCGGCTTCGAGGCCTTGGCGCGCTGGGATCATCCGAAGCTCGGGCGGATGTCACCGATCGAGTTCATCACCATCGCCGAGGAGATCGGCCTGATCGTCGATCTCGGCACCTTCGTACTCGACCAGACCGCGCGCCAGCTCTCGGTGTGGCAGCGCGCGACGCGGCTGCGCGAGCCGATCTTCGCCAGCGTCAACGTCTCCTCGCGCCAGCTCCTGCGCCACGACCTGATCCACGACATCCGCTCGGTGCTGGCCCGCTCCTCGGTCGCGCGCGGCTCGCTCAAGATCGAGCTGACGGAATCGCTGGTGATGGAGAACCCGGAGCACGCCGCGCAGATGCTGACGCGCATCCGCGAGCTCGGCGTCGGCCTGTCGATCGACGATTTCGGCACCGGCCATTCCTCGCTCGCCTATCTTCAGCGCTTCCCGTTCGACACCTTGAAGATCGACCAGTCGTTCGTGCGCACCACCGCGCGCGGCACGCGGCCGGTGATCCTCAAATCGATCATCGCGCTGGCGCACGACCTCGGCATGGACGTGGTGGCGGAAGGCGCGGAGACCGACTCCGATGCCGTCGAGCTCTATCAGCTCGGCTGCGAATACGCCCAGGGCTACGCCTTCGGCGAGCCGATGGACGCCGACGCCGCGATGCGGCTTCTCACGGAAGAGCGGCTGGAAGCGGCGAGCTGAGGACTGCAATGCATCCAGGATGGCAACAGCCTCAGGATGCATCTTTCATTTTGCTTCGTTTGAGGTAGAGTTACCGCGGTACCGCGTAGAGGGTGCCGTGTGAGTGATGACCAATGCGTGCTTGCGGGGCAGAAGGCTCGCGACATGGCCCGTTCGCGACGAGCCTAGTCCGTCTCGAACTGCGACAGCGCCGTGAGCGCGCGGCGATAATTGTCGCCCCCGAGCCGGCGTGCCACCCGCTTCTCGTGCGCGGCGACCAGTGCATTGGCCTTCTTGAGAATCAGGCGACCACGCGGCGTCAGGCCGAGCGCATGGGCCCTGCGGTCGTGCTCGGAGCGTTCGCGCACGATCAGCCCGGCCTGCTGCAGGTCGTCGAGCAGAGCGACCATGCGCGCGCGCTCGATGCCCAGCGCGCCCGCGATCGCGATCTGCGCGGCGCCGGGATTGGCCGCGATCGTCTCCAGGATCGAATAGAGGATGACGTCGAGGTCGACGGCCGCGAGCGCGGCGTTGACGTCGCGGAAGATCCAGTGCTGCAGGCGGCGGACGAAATAGCCGAGATGGCTCTCGAGCTCACCGAGACCGATCCCGGAAACCCGGCTGGCTGCGTCTCGCTGCGCTCCGGCGCTCGCACTCTTGGGCATGCTGGCTCGCTGACATGAAGCATCCCTGCCTAGACCGATGCCGTCGCAAGGGCAAGCCGCCGCAATTGGTCACATCCACAATAATTGCAAAATACAACCATTCTGTTAGTCTCGCGATCAACGACTACAACATGGGAGGGAGACGCATGCCGTCATTCATGGCGACGGCTGCCTGCATTGCGACCGCAATGCGGCGGCACATTGCACCCGATCGCAGCGCCTGTTGCGCAGCATTCTCCTTCCCCACTCCCTCCCGCATTGCATCGTCCGCGATCACCTCCCGCAGCGCGGAGACGCGCCATGGTTGATGCAGAACGCCGCCCATCCGGGCCTGCGATGTTCGCCGAGCCGTCGATCGAGGCCGTCAGGCGTGACGACGGCGCGATCATCCTGCGCTCGCGCATGCCGTTGCAGCCGGCCGCGCGATGCACCGGCGAATGGCTGGAGCATTGGGGCCACCATTTCCCGGATCGCACGTTCCTGGCCGAACGCCGTGGCGACAACTGGACCTGGCTGACCTACGGCGAAACATTGATGCAGGTCCGCGCCGCCGCGGCCTGGATGCTCGCGCAGGGCCTTGGTCCGGAGCGTCCGCTCGCGATCCTGTCCGACAACAGCATCGCCCATGCCGTGCTGGCGCTCGCAGCGCAGCATGTCGGCATCCCCGTCTGCGCGATCTCGCCGGCCTATTCGCTGATGTCGACGGATCACGAGAAGCTGCGCGCGATGATCCGTCTGCTCGATCCAGGCGCCATCTTCGTCGCGCAGCGCGAGCCGTTCGCGCGCGCGCTCGCGGCCGTCGACGGCCTGCATCGGGCAACGATCATTGCCGGCGACGGCGATGGAACGAGCGCGGTGCCGCTGCAGACCCTGCTCGCGACGAAGCCCGGCGCCGAGGTCGACCGCGCCTTCGCCGCGGTCACGCCGGACACGGTGGCCAAGCTGCTGTTCACCTCCGGCTCGACCGGGCAGCCGAAAGCGGTGATCAACACGCACCGGATGCTGACCATGAGCCAGCAGGCCAAGGCGCAGCTCTGGACCTTCCTGCGCGAGGTCGAGGGCGGCCCCGTCATCGTCGACTGGCTGCCATGGAGTCACACCTTCGGCGCCAACCACAATTTCAACCTGGTGCTGAGCCACGGCGGGTCGATCTACATCGACGGCGGCAAGCCGGCGCCCGGCCTGTTCGAGACCTCGCTCGCCAATTTGCGCAGCCTGGTGCCGACGATCTATTTCAACGTGCCGCGCGGCTTCGACATGCTGGTCGCGGCACTCAGGGCCGATGACGATCTGCGCCGCAGATTTTTCTCCGGCGTCAGGTGCATCCTCTATGCGGCCGCGGCCCTGCCGCAAAATCTGTGGGATGCGCTCAACGAGATGAGCCGGGCCACGATCGGCCGTCCTGCACCGCTGGTGTCGGCGTGGGGCGCCACCGAGACATCGCCGCTCGCGACCGACTGCCACTTCTTCGCCGAGCGCGCCGGCAACATCGGCGTGCCGATCCCCGGCACCGAGCTCAAGCTGGTGCCGACCGGCGAGAAGCTCGAGGTCCGCGTGCGCGGGCCGAACGTGATGCCGGGCTATTGGAAGGCGCCCGAGCTCACGGCCGCGGCTTTCGACGAGGAGGGCTTCTACAAGATCGGCGACGCCGTGAAGCTCGCAGATCCCGAGCATCCGGAGCGCGGCCTGTTCTTCGACGGCCGCATCACCGAGGATTTCAAGCTCAGCTCCGGGACATGGGTGAACGTCGGCGCGCTGCGCATTGCCGGCATCGCGGCGCTGGCGCCGTTGGCGCAGGATATCGTGATCGCAGGCCACGGCACCGACGAGGTGCACTTTCTCATCGTGCCCAACATCGCAGCGTGCCGCGGCGCCGCTGGGCTGACCGAGACGGCCGCGGCCAGCGACGTTCTGGCGCATCCATCGGTGCGCACTGCCATCGCGCGAGGATTGGCCAAGCTTCGCACTGAGGCGGTCGGCTCGTCGCGCTATGCGACCCGTGCGCTATTGATGGCCGAGCCGCCCTTGCTCGATGCCGGCGAGATCACTGACAAGGGCTATGTCAACCAACGCGCGGTGCTCACCCGCCGCGCCGATCTGGTCGCACGACTGAAGGATGAAACCGCGACCGAGCTGATCAGGCCTGACATGTCCTGACCCAGAACTACGCAACTACTCAACACTCACAAAATGGCGTCCGTACAACTACGGAAGCGCCCCCCGCGCGTGCGGCAACTAGTTTCCATCCGCACTTGACCGGGCATCAACTGCGAATCCTTAAAATGGCTCGCATCTAGATTCCTCCCGGCATGGTGTCCGATCTGCCGGGGACCGTGACCCACGTCGGCGATCGCACCGCGTTGGTCCAGTTCGCACTGAACCCGGAGCAATCGGTGCGACTGACGGCGCTGGTCTCGGACCGTCAGGCGGCGTGACGCGCCGACCTCCGCCCTCAACGGAAATGGCAGGCGACGAGATGCCCCTCGGCGCTTGCCTTCAACGGCGGCACTTCCTTGCTGCAGACGTCCTTGGCGATCGGGCAGCGGGTGTGGAAGTGGCAACCCGATGGTGGATTGATCGGGCTCGGCACCTCGCCCTTGAGCCGCACGCGCTTGCGCTTGACGCTCGCATCCGGGATCGGCACAGCCGACAGCAGCGCCTCGGTGTAGGGATGCTTCGGCGTCGAATAGAGCTGGCGTGACGGCGCGGTCTCGACGATGCGGCCAAGATACATCACCGCGACGCGGCGGCTGATGTGCTCGACGACCGAGAGGTCGTGGGCGACGAACAGATAGGCGATGCCGAACTTCTGCTGCAGATCCTCGAGCAGGTTGATGACCTGGGCCTGGATCGACACGTCGAGCGCCGATACCGGCTCGTCGCAGATGATCAGCTTGGGCTCGACCGCGATGGCACGCGCAATGCCGATGCGCTGGCGCTGGCCGCCGGAGAATTCATGCGGATAGCGGGTCATGTGGTCGGCCTGCAGGCCGACGGTCTCCAAGAGATGAACGATGCGCGCCTCATATTGCTGGCGTGAGGTCGCCAGCCCATGGATCGTCAGCGCCTCGCCGATGATGGCGCCGATGGTCATGCGCGGGTTGAGCGAAGCATAGGGATCCTGGAAGATGATCTGGATGTCGCGGCGCAACGCGCGCAGCCTGTCGCCGGACAGCGCGATGACGTCCTTGCCCTCGAAGCTCAGCTCGCCCGAGCTCGGCTCGATCAGCCTGAGCACGCAGCGCCCGGTGGTCGACTTGCCGCAGCCGGACTCGCCGACGAGGCCGAAGGTCTCGCTCGGCTCGATGTGGAAGTTGACGCCGTCGACCGCGCGCACACTGCCGATCTGGCGCTTCAATAGTCCACCGCGGATCGGAAACGCCTTGGTCAGGTTGCGCACGCTGAGCAGCGGCGCGGGTGCGGCGGGCGTGGCAATCGCAGCTTCGGTCATCACAGCAATGTCTCTTCGGCGCGGATGCACGCCACCTTGTGGCCGGGCTCGATCTCGCGCAGCTCCGGCTGCGCGAGCTTGCAATCGGGAATGGCGAAGCGGCAGCGGGAAGCGAAGCGGCAGCCCTCCGGCGGATTGACCAGCTTCGGCACGCTGCCGGGGATGCTCTCCAGCCGGCTCTTCCTGACCGCCGCGAGATCGATACGCGGGATCGAGCGGATCAGGCCCTGCGTATAGGGATGGCGCGGATTGGCAAACAACCGCTCGACCGGCGCCTCCTCCGCTACCCGGCCGGCATACATCACCACGACCCGCTGCGCGACCTCGGCCACCACGCCCATCGCGTGGGTGATCAGCATGATCGACATGCCGAGCCGCTCCTTCATATCGAGCAGCAGATCGAGGATCTGCGCCTGGATCGTGACGTCGAGCGCGGTGGTCGGCTCGTCGGCGATCAGGAGCTTGGGATTGCACGACAGCGCCATCGCGATCATCACCCGCTGGCGCATGCCGCCGGAGAAATGATGCGGATAGTCGTTCACGCGGGCTTTCGGATTGGGGATCTGCACCAGCGCCAGCATCTCGGCCGCCCGATCCATCGCCGCCTTTTTCGACAGGCCCTGATGCAGCCGGATCACCTCGGCGATCTGGTCGCCGACGGTGTAGACCGGGTTGAGCGAGGTCATCGGCTCCTGGAACACGATCGCGATCTCGCTGGCGCGGATCTTGTTCATCTCGGACGAGCCGAGCGGTACCAGGTCACGGCCCCGCCACAGGATCTGGCCGCCGGCGATGCGACCGGGCGGCATCGCGATCAGCTTCAGCACCGACATGGCCGTCACGGTCTTGCCGGAGCCGGACTCGCCGACCACGCACAGGGTCTCGCCGCTGCCGATCGAGATGTCGACGCCGTCGACGGCCTGGACCTCGCCCTCGTCGCTGTTGAAATAGGTCTTCAGCCCCTTGATTTCGAGGAGCGGAGCTACGCGGGCATCCATCACATCACCTTCCGCGGATCGAGCGCGTCACGCAGGCCATCGCCGATGAAGTTGATCGCGATCACGGTAAGGAAGATCGCGCCGCCGGCGAACAGCGCCCAATGCGGCGCGATGTCGAGATAGTCCTTGGCGTCGAACAGCAGCCGGCCCCAGGTCGGAATGTCCGGCGGGAAGCCGAGACCGAGGAACGACAGCGTCGATTCCGCGATGATCGCGGCCGCGACGTCGATGGTGCCGGCGACGATCACCGGCCCCAGCGCGTTCGGCAGGATGTGGCGGACGACGAGACGGGAGTTGGAGGCGCCGAGCGCGCGCGCGGCCTCGACGAATTCCTTCTCGCGCAGCGACAGGAACTGCGCGCGGACCAGACGCGCCACATGCATCCAGCGAAAGCCGCCGATCACGAGCACGATGAGCACGAACACGCCGCCTTCCGGGCCGAGCCAGCCCTTCAGGAAATCGCGGAACAAATAGATGATCAGGAGCAGCAGCGGCAGCTGCGGCAGCGACAGGAACAGATCGGTCAGCCACATCAGCGCGGCATCCACCGGTCCCTTGGCCGAGCCGGCGATCGCACCGACGAGAATGCCGACGAACAGCGCCACGCCCATCGCGGCAAAGCCGACCGCAAGCGAGATGCGGCCGCCATAGATCATGCGCGCCAGCAGATCCTGGCCGAGATCGTCCGTGCCGAACGGATGCTCCCAGGACGGCGGCGCGAGGCGTGCCGTGAAGTCGATCTCGTTGATCGGAATCCGCCACAGCCACGGGCCGAGCAGGATCGAGAGCGCGAGCAGCAGCAGCACGACGATGCTGGCGGCCGCGAGGCGGTGACGGAGGAAGCGGCGGAGCGCGTCGCGGCCCGGCGAGAAACGCCGTTTGGGCGATGCGGCGACCGGCGCCGTCTCAACGGAAGGAGATGCGTGGGTCAAGCCAGCCATACAGAATGTCTGCGATGAGGTTGAAGAGGACGACGAGGCAGGCGAACACGAAAGTCACCGCCATGATGACCGGCGTATCGTTGGCGAGGATCGCGCTGATCAGGAGCGAGCCGATGCCGGGAATGCGGAAGATCTGCTCGGTGACGATGGCGCCGCCGAACACGGTCGGCATCTGCAGCGCCACCAGCGTAACCACCGGGATCAGCGCGTTGCGCACGACGTGCTTGACGATCACCTTGCGCTCGTCGAGGCCCTTGGAACGCGCGGTCGTGACGTAGTCGAGCTTGATGACGTCGAGCACGGCCGAACGAACATAGCGGGTGTAGGACGCCGCCTGATAGAGGCCGAGCACCATGACCGGCATGATCGCCTGCTTGATGCTCTCCCACCACCATTGCCAGCCGGTGGCCTGCAGGTCGGCGCGATAGACGAACGGCAGCCAGCCGAGATTGACGCTGAAGATCAGGATCAGCAACAGGCCGGTGAAGAAGGTGGGCAGCGAGAAGCCGATGAAGGCGAAGGTGTTGGCGATCTGGTCGAAGATCGAATAGGGCCGCCGCGCCGCGAGCACGCCCACCGGCAGCGCCACCGCCAGCGCCAGGATCTGCGCGGTGCCGACCACGTAGAGCGTGGTCGGTATCCGCTGCAGGATCAGCGTGTCGACGTTGACGCGGCTGGCGAAGGAGAAGCCCCAGTCGCCCTGGAACATGGCGACCAGCCAGTGGACATAGCGCAACAGCACGGGATCGTTCATCCCGAACTTGATGCGCAGCGCCTCGCGCACCTCGGGCGGCACGTTCGGGTTGCTCGCGAGCTCGCCGAATGGATCGCCCGGTGCCAGCGCGAGCAGCACGAACAGAATGAGACTGATGCCGAGCAGGCTCGGCACAGCGACGATGAGGCGCCTGAGAAGATAGTTTCCCATCGCTCCACCCCTACGATGTCTGGCTGGTCATGCTGGCCGCGCGTCAGCTCGCCCGATACCAGGTGGCGATGAACGCCAGATCGTTGTCCCAGCCGCTCTTGTAAAGCACCATGCCGTTCTTCACGCCGATCGCGTTGAGCCGGTTGATCTCCGGCAGGACGTAGTTGTCGCGCACGACGAGATCGTTGAGCTTGATGAATAGCGCGGCGCGCTTGACCGGATCGAGCTCGCTCTGGGCCAGCTTGTAGGTCTCGTCATACTCCTTGTTCTGCCAGCGGCAGATGTTGCGGCCCTGCCACTTGTTCTCCTTGGTCGCGGCCTCGGTGGACACGAACTGGTTCATGAAGAACTGCGGATCCGCCTGCGGCATCGTGGTCTGATACATCTGCATGTCGCAGTAGAAATGCGAGTAGGTGTCGGGGTTCGCGACGTCCGAGGAGAAGAACACCGACGCGACCACCGACTTCAGCTCGACCTCGATGCCGGCCTTCTGGAACGCCTGCTTGATGATCGCCTGGTTCTTCTGGCGCGGGCCGTTGATCGAGGTCTGGAATACGAATTTGAGCGGCTTGCCGTCCTTCTCGCGGATGCCGGAGGCGCCCTTCTTCCAGCCGGCCGCATCGAGGATCTGGCTGGCCTTTTCGATCGAGAACTCGAAGCTGTTGTTCTTCGAACGGAAGCGTTCGGGATTGTTGAGGAAGTTCGGCGTCGCGACGCCGGCGCGTCCATAGATGAACTTCTGCACCGACGCACGGTCGATCAGCAGATTGATCGCCTTGCGCACCTCGGGATCGGAGAACAGCGGGTGCTTGGTCTTCAGGCTGGCGCGCTCGCCGTCGACCTCGACATTGGGATCGGTGACGTTGAGGCCGATATATTCGATGTGGCCGGTCAGCGTCAGCTCGGTCTTGCCCTGGCCGCCCGCCTCGAGCTTGGTCAGGATCTCGTCCTCGACCTGCAGATTGTAGGCGTAATCGTATTCACCGGTCTGCAGCACCGCGCGCGCAGCGGAGACGGCATCGCCGCCGCCCTTGATCTCGACCGTGTCGAAATAGGGCTGCGTCGGCACGTGATAGTCCGGGAAGCGCTTGCCGGCGACGGTGTCGCCCGGCTTGAAGTCCACGAACATGTAGGGACCGGTACCGACCGGCTTCAGGTTCGCCGGCGCCTCGCGCGACTTCGCGCCGATATAATCCGCAAAGTGATGCTTGGGGATGATGCAGCCGAACGAGGCGACGAAGGCATCGGCCCAGAACGGCGTCGGCTGCGGAAAGATCAGCTTCACGGTCAGATCGTCGATCTTCTCGATCGACTTGACGTTCTTGTAGCTGCCGATCGAGACCGCCGAGGTCTCGGGGTTGTTGGCGTATTCCCAATTGAAGATGACGTCGTCGGCGGTGAACGGCTTGCCGTCGTGCCATTTGACGCCCTTCTTCAGCTTCCAGGTCACCGACAAACCGTCGGCCGCAAGACCGCCATTCTCCTTGCTCGGAATCTCCGCGGCGAGAATCGGCACCAGATTGCCGCCCTTGTCCCATCCGGCCAGCGGTTCGTAGAACAGGCGGCTGGCCTCCTGGTCCTTGGTGCCGATGGCGAAATGCGGATTGAGCAGCGTCGGCGCCTGCCAGAGCAGCAGCTTGAGCGGACCGCCGCCACCGGCCTTGGTCGGCTTGTAGGCGATGGCTTGGGCGGCCACGGCGACGCCGGAATGGGCGAGCATCGCGCCGGCCATCGGCGCGGTCAGCCCCACGGCAATCATCCGCTGCACAAATTCGCGCCGTGACAGGCGTCCTGCTTTGACATCAGCGATCTGGCTACGGAGGTCACGCTCGTTCATCAATCGACTCCAAAGGTGGTGCTGAATGCCAAAAAACGCGTCCCCGTCTTGCATCGATCGGGAACTGCATAAAATTGGATCAGCCTTCGAAGCGACTGTCAAAGCAGAATCCGGGCCAATTCTGCAATAAAGAACGGATCGATTGTCGCACTTCGCAGATGCGGAAAGATTGACTGCGAGTCACATCCCGGAAAATGGAACTACGTCGCTGGCGACGGTCGCCACACACCGGAATGTTCTGCTTCGGCATGAACGCTCTCGATGTGCGCTCAGCTCTCGCGACACCAGTTCGGCAACTGCCAGAGGTCGTTGTCCCATTCCGAGGAACGGCTCTACAAACCTTTGCGGATGCCGCTGACGCGCGTACCCGGCGACGCCATCGTGATCATCAGCATCTCCATGTCGCAGTAGACGTACGTGTAGGTGTCGGAATTGGCGACGTCGCTGGAGAAGAACACCGAGCCCGTCGCCGACTTCGGCTCGAGCTCGATGCCCGCCTTCTGACGGGCCTGCCTGACGACCGCCTGGTTCTTCGGCCGCGGGACGTTGGTGGAGGTCTGGACTACGAGCTCGAGCGGCTTGCCGCCCTTCTCGCGAATGCCGCTCGCGCCCTCCTTCCAGCCGGCGTTCTCCAAAATCTCGATCGCCTCGTCGACGTTGAACTCGAAGCGCGTCACCGCCTGGAGAGCAGGATGCAGGCCAATTGCCACGGGCACGGATGCAGCTCAGCGCTCCGGCTTCAGCTTGCGGAAGCGGACACCCTTGCCATCCGGCAGTCGGGTCGCGACATAGCCTGCCGCTAGGCAGGCCTCGCGCTGCGGCATTTTCTCCTGCGGGCTCCGCAGGCTGTCCCACCACGAGGCGCGCTGCGCCGCGCGCGGCAGGCTGTCGCCGATCAACTCCTCGATCTCGTCGAGGCTGAGCACCAGCTCGGGGCGGGTCTGCCGCTTGAGATAGTCTCGAAGCGCATCATAGTCCGGCAAGTCTCGACTCCATCGTACCAGCGCGTGTGCGGCCGCCTTGACGACAGGCGCGGCGAACGCAACGACTCGTTAATCTAACATGCGTTACTTCGGCTTTATCCGTCAGTCTACGGACGGGACTCCACGGGGACGGGACGATCCGATGCGCTGGAAACGCCGAACGGGCCGGGCGACGCAGCCTTGGCGGGTCTCGGCGCGCACGCTGATCACCTGCTCCATCTCGACCATCATCGGTTTCTCCGCCATCTGCGCCAGCGTCATGATCGACCTGCGCCGGAGCGAGGAGGTCCGCGCCCGCCAGGCGCTGGAGAACATGGCCGCCAGCATCGGCGCCGACATCAGCCGCAACGTCGAGCTCTACGATCTCTCGCTGCGGGCGGTGGCCAGCAACATGTTGCTGCCCGAAATCAACGAGGTCAGCAAGCCGGTCCGCCAACTGATCCTGTTCGACCGTTCGTCCACCGCGAAGAATTTCGGCACCATCCAGGTGTTCGATGCCCGCGGACGGCTGTCGCTCGAGTCGTCGACGCTCGACCCGCTGCCGGAGGACCGCAGCGACGCCGATTTCTTCCAGGTGCATCGCGACCGGCCCGACACCGGACTCTATGTCGGGCGGCCCGCCCAGCATCATGGCCAATACTCCATCGTTCTCAGCCGCCGCATCTCGACGCCGGACGGACGCTTCGCCGGCGTCGTCGCCGGCTCGATCCGCCTCGGCTATTTCCGCGACCTGTTCGCACGGCTCACGCTCGGGTCGGGCGGCAACATCACGGTGCTCCGGCGCGACGGCACCGTCGTCGTCGGCGCGCCGTTCGATTCCGCCGCGATCGGCCGCAATCTGGCGCGGGCGCCGGCCGTGACCCGCGCGCTCACCGAGCCGTCCGGCTGGTCGAGCAGCTATGGCGCACTGGACGATCTGCCGCGGCTCCTGGTCTGGCGCAACGGCAATGAGCCGCTGGTCGTGATCGCCAGCAAGTCGTGGGACAGCGTCTACGCATACTGGCGCAATGAGGCTGCAGAGATCGGGGCGATGATGCTGGCGCTGATCGTGTTCGTCCTGGCCGCGACGCAGGTCGCCGCGCGCGAGATCCAGCTCCGGGCGAAGATCGAATCCAGGCTGGAGCAGCTCGCGACCACGGATCCGCTGACGGGCCTGAAGAATCGGCGCAAGTTCGACGAGACGATCGAGCTCGAATGGTGGCGGGCGCAGCGCACCGGCGCGCCGCTGGGGCTGCTGATGATCGATGCCGATCACTTCAAGAGCTACAACGACACCCATGGGCACCAAGCCGGCGATCAGGTGCTGGTCGGCATTGCCGTGTGCATCTCCGATTCGGTGCGGCGCGCCGGCGACTGCGCCGCGCGCTATGGCGGCGAGGAGTTCGCGGTGCTGCTGCCGGGGACCTCGGAAGCGGATGCGCTGCGCGTCGCGGAGACGATCCGCAGCAAGGTCAAGCTGTGGGCGGGAGAAGCGTGCACCACCTCGATCAGCATCGGCGCCGCCAGCGTCACGCCGTCGCGCGACACCGATTGGACCGGCCTGCTGAACGCCGCCGACCGCGCCCTCTACATGGCCAAGGCCGCGGGCCGTAACCGCTGCGCCAGCGCGGTGGTGCGTCACCCGTCACCCGCGGCCTCGCTGGCGGCGTGATGCCGCCAACCGCCTCGAAGGCGCGGCATTTCTCGCCGGCTTGGCCTCAGCCCTTGCCTTCGAGATAGCGCTTCATGTCCTCGCGCAGGCCATCGCGCAGGTCGGCCCGCGCCATGCCGAAGGCGATGTTGGCGCGCAGGAAGCCGGACTTCGAGCCGCAATCATGCCGCTCGCCGTCGAAATCCACGCCATAGAATTTCTGTGTCTTCGACAGTCCGATCATCGCGTCGGTGAGCTGGATCTCGCCGCCGGCGCCGCGCTCCTGCGTCGCCAGGATCTGGAAGATCTCAGGCTGCAGGATGTAGCGCCCGGTGATCGAGAAGTTCGACGGCGCGGTGCCCTTGGCCGGCTTCTCGACCATGCCGTCGACCTCGAAGATCTTGCCGTCGCGCTTGCCGACGCCGCAGATGCCGTATTGATGGGTCTGGTCGGCGGGCACTTCCTGCACCGCCAGCACGTTGCTCTTCTCCGGAAGCTTCCTCGCCGCCGCGATCATCTGCGCCAGGCACCCCGGCGAGTTCAGCACCAGTTCGTCCGGCAGCACCACCGCGAACGGCTCGTCACCGACGATGTCGCGCGCGCACCACACGGCATGGCCGAGGCCGAGCGGCGCCTGCTGACGGGTGAAGCTGACAGCGCCGGCCTCCGGCTGGTCGCGCGCCAGGATCTCGATCTCGGTCTTCTTGCCGCGCGCCGCGAGCGTCGCGTCGAGCTCGTACATGCGGTCGAAATGATCCTCGATCGCGGTCTTGTTGCGCCCGGTCACGAATACGAAATGCTCGATGCCCGCCTCCTTGGCTTCGTCGAAGACGTATTGAATGAGCGGCCTGTCGACGATCGTCAGCATTTCCTTCGGCATCGCCTTGGTGGCGGGAAGGACGCGGGTGCCGAGACCGGCGACCGGAAAAACGGCTTTGCGGATCTTCATGGGGATGACTAGACCTTGTGGCGATATGAATGCGAAATCGATCGCATTTTAGGTAGCTCGTTTGCAGCCGAGAACAAAGGCGGATGTTGGGTCCAGTGTTCCGCTCGACACGGACCGAACGGCTAAATTTCGCTGCGGAAATCGTTAACCTTGTTAATCTCCCGTTAAGCAGGACCGGGCCTCGTGGAGCCCGATCTTCCATGCGATCTGGATCGAGACATGATGCGACGGAACGTGATGCTGACAGCTCTGAAGGCCGGTGCTGGCGCGGCGGTTCTGGTCACGGCGTTGACGGTGGTGTCTGGTTCCGCTGTCGCGCAATCCGGCGGCGGGCCGCTGAACTTTCTCGACGGCCTGTTCACGGGCACCCCGACCAAGGGCAACCCCGCCCCCAACCAGCCCCCCGCCGCCGGCGGGCCGCAGCCGTGGAGCGGCGAGGACGGCGCCTCCGGCCATCCGCTGATGACGGCGGCCGCAATCCGCGAAGCCGCCGGCAATTTCGACAATTGCGTCGCCGGCATGTGGCCAGATGCCGCACGGCGCAACATCACGCAGGACAATTTCCAGCGCTTCACCGCCGGCCTGTCGCCGGACCTGCGCATCATGGACCTGCTCGACGCGCAGCCCGAATTCACCAAGTCGATCTGGGACTATCTCGACATCCTGGTGAACGACAACCGGCTGGCGAAGGGCCGCGAGGTGCTGGCGACGTACAAGCCGCAGTTCGATGCGGCCGAGCGCGCCTATGGCGTCGACCGTTACATTATCGCTTCGATCTGGGGCATCGAGTCCAACTACTCGACCCAGATCGGCGACCGCAGCGTGCTTCAGTCGACCGCGACGCTCGCCTGCATCGGCCGCCGCCAGGCCTATTTCAAGGACGAGTTCCTCTCCGCCCTGGAGATCCTCAATCGCGGCGATTTGCGCCCCGAGCAGATGCGCGGCTCGTGGGCAGGCGCCTTCGGCCCGACCCAGTTCATGCCGACCGCGTTCAAGCGCTTCGCCGTCGATGCCGACGGCGATGGCCGCCGCGACGTCGTCGACAATCCGGCCGACCTGATCGCCTCGACCGCCAACAATCTGAAGAAGGACGGCTGGCAGAGCGGCCAGAGCTGGGGCTACGAGGTCGTGGTGCCCCAGGGCTTCAACTACATGCTCGCTGACCGCGCCAAGAGCATGAGCTTCGGCCAGTGGGAACAGCTCGGCCTGCGGCGAGCCAACGGTCAGCCGTTCCCGGCCAGCGCCGAAAAGGCCTATCTGCTGGCACCGGCCGGCGCCCAGGGCCCCGGCTTCCTGATGCTGCAGAACTTCCGCGTCATCATGAAATACAACCCGGCGGAAGCCTATGCGCTGGCGATTGGCCACTTCGCCGACCGTCTGCGGGGCGGACCGCCGTTCGTTCAGTCCTGGCCGCGCGAGGAACGAACGCTGTCGCGCGGCGAGCGGCTGGAGCTGCAGCAATTGCTCGCCGAGCGCGGATTTTACCGCGGAACGCCGGACGGCCAGTTCGGTGGCCAGACGCGCGAGGCGCTGCGGAACTTCCAGGCCTCGATCGGGGCGCCGGCGGACGGATTTGCCACCTCGGATGTGCTCGAACGGCTGCGGGCGCGCTGATCACAGCCCAATCTGCCCTGCCGGTAACCGTGTGGGGCGATTACCGATGCCATCAACACCATCCGGTGAATGCCCGTTTGCGGCCTGATTCGCGTCCTATTATATGGATCGTCACGATCTCGCCGCGCGACGGGTGCGCATGTCAAAGCTGAAGTCCATCCTCAAGCTGTTGAACGAGCCCGGCCCGCTGGTCGTGCTGGCGGTCGTCATCGCCATGCTCGTCGGCATCGCCGGCCCCGCCTCGGCCCAGTTCTTCAACTTCAACCCGTTCGCCTCGCCCCGCCCGGCGCCGCGCGGCGGTGGAGGTGGCGGAGGTTGGTTCGGCGGCGACTTCTTTACTCCGTTCCCGCAGCAACAGCCGAAGAGGGTGATCCAGGACTATTCCAAGGCGCCGCCGCCGGAGAAGCGTGATGGTACGCCGGACCGCTATGTGCTGGTGCTCGGCGACGCCATGGCCGACTGGCTCGCCTATGGCCTGGAAGAGGCCTATTCCGAGCAGCCCGACATGGGCGTGACCCGCAAGATCAGGACCACTTCGGGCCTCATCAAGTACCAGCCCAAGGGCGAGCCGGCCGACTGGGCCGCCGCCGCCAAGGGCATCCTGGCGACCGAGCGCGCCGACGCCATCGTCATCATGCTCGGCCTCAACGACCGCATCTCGCTGCGCGAGCCCGCGATGGAGAAGACCGAGAAGCCCGACGACAAGAAGGGCGACAAGGCCAAGAAGGATGCCAAGGCCAAGCCTGGTGAGACAAAGCCCGGTGAGGCCAAGCCGGGCGAAGCCAAGCCGGATGGCAAGGCCGACACGGCGGCCAAGCCCGACGACAAGGCTGCCGATACCGATCTGCCGCAGGACGAGGCCGACAACGACACGCCCGCGGTTGCGGCACCGGAGAAGGCCGCCCGCTCGCCGGGCGGCCTCTACGAGTTCCGGGACGAGCGCTGGGTCGAGCTGTATACGAAGAAGATCGAGGAGATGATCGCGATCGCCAAGAGCAAGGGCGTGCCCGTGCTCTGGGTCGGCCTGCCCGCGGTTCGCGGTCCCAAGGGCACGGCGGACACGCTGTTCCTCGACTCGCTGTATCGCGATGCGGCCGGCAAGGCCGGCATCACCTATGTCGACGTCTGGGATGGCTTTGTCGACGAGTCCGGCCGCTTCCTGCAGAAGGGGCCGGACTTCGAAGGCCAGATCCGGCAGCTGCGCTCCTATGACGGCGTGTATTTCACCAAGCCGGGCGCACGCAAGCTCGCCCACTATGCCGAGCGTGAGATCAACCGGCTGCTCGCGGCCCGTTCAGCGCCGCTCGAATTGCCGAACGAGCCGGCGACGCCGGACGCCAATGCCGTGCCCGGCCAGCCGGCGCCGCGGCCGGTCGCCGGCCCGATCCTGCCGCTGGTGGCGTCATCCGTCGGCACCGACCAGCTGCTGGGCGGCCCCGGCTCCCGACCTGCGGCGGTCGATGCGCTGGCGGCCCGGACCCTGGTCAAGGGCGAGGCGTTGAGCCCGCCCGCCGGCCGCGCCGACGATTTCGCCTGGCCCCGCCGCGAGGTTGGGCGCGAGCAGGCCAAGGAGCCGCCGAAGGAGTTCACCCGGCCCGAGGCGCCGATGGCCGCGACCTCGCCGGCGGAAGCAACTCCGGCCGCGCAGGGACCGGTGCCGCCGCAGCCGAGGCAGAAGCGGCTGACGACGCCGGCGGCGCCCGCCCAGCAGCCGCCAGCCCAAACGCAGCAGCCGAATCAGGGCGTCCGCGACTTCTTTGGCTTCGGCGCGCCTCAGCAGCCGGCGCGGCCGCCCGCCGCGCGCAATCCGAACGCGCCGCCGCGGCCGCCAGGATTGGTCGGCCGCTCGGCAGCAGCGCTGGAGACCCAGGGCCGCTGATCGTGACCGCATTTCGGCGCTGAGGGCGGTCGACGCGGATCATTCAGGAACAAGATGCCCCATGACAAATCGGCCCGCATTCGAGAACGAATGCGGGCCGATTTTCATCTGATCGTCCGTTAGCGGGGCTGTTGCAGCCTCAGTAGCGCCAGCGCTGCGGCGGCTGCGGCCGGCTCGGCGAGCGCATCAGCATCGCCAGCAGGAAGCCGATGCCGCCGGCGACCAGGAGTGCACCTATCGGATTGTTCTGAACCCGCTTGGTCAGGGCCTGCGTGCCGTCACGGAGCGTTTCGGAGCCGTTGCCGAACGTATCCTTGGCGAAATCCATCGCCGCATCGCCGGCCTCGCGCGCCGCGTCCTTGGCCTGGCCATACATGTTCTGCACGACGCCCGAAGCCTCGCGTGCACGGCCCGACGCCTGCGTGCTCTTGTCGCCCAACATCTCGCCGACGCCGCCTTCGATCTTGCCTGCGACATCCTTGGCCGTACCGGTCAGCCGATCCTGATCCATTGCCGCTCTCCTTCTCTGCATTGCGCGGGATTGCTGGCCTGCTAACCGGCCAGCACGGCGCAGGTTCCGGACCACTACAAAATCAGGCCGCCGTCGACGACGAGGGTCTGGCCGATGATGTAGGACGACAGCGGCGAGGCCAGGAACAGCGCCGCACCGGCCATGTCCTGCGGCGTGCCCAACCGCCGCAGCGGGATGCGCTGCAGCGCGCTCTCGAGACGCTTCGGATTGGCGGTCGTCACCTTGGTCATCTTGGTGTCGACGAGACCGGGCGCGATCCCGTTGACGCGGATGCCGTCCTCCGCCCACGCCTCCGCCAGGGTTCGCGTCAATCCCATCGCACCGGTCTTCGAGGCGTTGTAGGCCGGGTTGCCCATGGTGGAATGATAGGCCGCGGTCGACGAGACGATGATGAGCGCGCCCTTGGCATCGCGCAGCCGGCCGTGAAATTTCGTCGCACAGGCCATCAGGCTGATGAGGTTGACCTCGACCACCTTGCGGAAGCCGTCCATGGCGAACTCGCCGCGCCGGTAGAGCACCGCGCCTTGCGCCAGCACGAGCACGTCGAGACGATCGAGTTGCGGTGCGAAGCTCTCGATCGCGCCGGGATCGCTCACATCGAGCTGATGGTAGTTCAACCCCACGAGATCGGAGCCCTCGTCTGCGGCATAATCGGCAGCACTCGGCCGCGTGCCGCTGATATCGACGCGCGCGCCCTGCGCGCGAAACGCCTGCGCAATGCCGTTGCCGATGCCGCTCGAGCCGCCGATCACCAGCACCGAGCGTCCCGTGAAATCGAGCGCATTCATCTCCCCACTCCTTCTATTGTTATTTGTCGGATGGTGTGGGGATCGGCGCAGGCCCTGTCAACGGCATCGCGGCTGTGGCGACACCGGCATCGGCGCCTTCGCATCAATGCTGCTGCGCAGCTACTTCATCGGTGTCAGCCGCAGCAGGCGGCCGGGCGAGTCGTCCTCGATCACCCAGACGGCGCCGTCCGGCGCCACGGCGACATCGCGGATGCGCTCGCCCATGTCCCAGCGCTCGGCCTCGTCCGGTTGACCATCGGGCCGGAAGGCGACGCGGACCAGCGAGTGAACCCGCAAGCCCCCGATCAGCGCCGATCCCCTCCATTGCGGAAACAACGGACCGTCATAGAAGACCAGGCCGGCCGGCGCGATCACGGGATCCCAATAGAGCGGCGGCGACGTGAGGTCCGGCCGCGTCGCATGACGCGGGATCGGCGTGCCGTCGTAATTGTCGCCGTTCGACACCAGCGGCCAGCCGTAGTTCTTGCCGGGCTCGATCAGGTTCAGCTCGTCGCCGCCGCGCGGTCCCATCTCGTGCAGCCAGAGCCTGCCATCGGGCGCGAAGGCGAGCCCGTAGGGATTGCGGTGGCCGGTGGTCCATGTCTGCGCCGGCACGCCCTTGTCCTCGGCCATGGGATTGTCCGACGGCGTCGCGCCGTCGAGATTGAGCCTGAGCACCTTGCCGCGCGCCTGCCGCGGATCCTGGGCGCTGTTCGGCTGCATGCGGTCGCCGACGGTCAGGAACAGATGCGCTCCCGAGGGATCGAACGCGACGATGCCGCCGGGCTGCCCACCGCCGCCGGCCGGCGTCTGGCGCCAGATCACAGTGGGGTCGGTCAGCGTGGCGTTGTCATTCGAAACCGACAACACGGCACGGGTCAGTACGAGCCGGCTGCCCTCGCCGCTCGGCTCGGTGTAGGTGAGATAGATCTGCGCCGTCGTCGCGAAGCTCGGCGACACCGCGATGTCCAGGAGACCGTTCTGTCCGCGCGCAGCGACCGCGGGCACGTTGCCGATCTGGATCTTCTTCCCACCTTGCGTGACCAGAAAGATCCGGCCCGGCTTCTCCGTGACCAGCATCCGCCCATCGGGCAGGAAGGCGATGGCCCAGGGCGTATCGAACTCGGCAACGCTCCGCGCGTCGAACGGCCGCAACGCGCTGGCCTTGCGGCCGCCGGCATTGATGCCGTCGGCATGCGCTGCCGTGGTTGCGATCAGTCCCACCACCAACGCCAAGCGCATGAAGATCTTGGAGAGCGCCATGATCACTCCGGTTTGTTGATCCCTGTCGTAGGCAACGCAAATTCGGCCACGCCGGATGAGTGCCTACCGAATGCGTCCGATCAGTGTTAATCCCGACGGCGCGCATGCGATGCGCATTTTTCCGTGAGCCGCAAATATGCACCAGCACAGGCAACTCAGCCGCTCGGTCAAGGGATTGACCGTCCTGATCACCGGCGCGGCGTCGGGGATGGGGCGCGCGGCCGCGCGCGTGTTCGCCGATGAAGGCGCCAGCGTCGCAGTCACCGATATCGATGAGGACGGGGCCGGCGCCGTGGCGGCGGATATCCTGGTCTGCGGCGGAACAGCGCGCGCGTGGCGGCTCGACCTCGCCGACCGCGACGCCATCAGCGCCGTCGTCGGCGAGGCCGCGGCGCATTTCGGCGGGCTCGACATCCTCGTCAACAATGCCGGCATCTCGGTCCGTGTCGCGATCGACGACGAGGCTTACGACGAGGCCTGGGCGAGAGGGCTTGCGATCATGCTGACGGCGCAGCAGCGCGTCATCCGCGCCGCGCTTCCGCATCTGCGCCGCTCATCCAGCCCGCGCATCGTCAACATCGCCTCGACCGAGGCGCTCGGCGCAACGGCGCTGCACAGCGCCTATTCCGCGGCGAAAGCAGGCGTGACTGGATTGACGCGCTCGCTCGCCGTCGAGCTCGGCCGCGACGGCATCACCGTCAACTGCATCTGCCCGGGCCCGATCACGACCGCGATGACCGCGCGCATTCCTGACGAGCAGAAGGCGGTCTACGCGCGGCGCCGCACCGCGCTTGGCCGCTATGGCGATCCCGAAGAAGTCGCGCACATGACCTTGAGCCTGTGCCTGCCGGCCGCCTCGTTCGTCACCGGAGCGGTGATCCCGGTGGACGGCGGGCTGATGGCCCGCAACGCATGACGTCTGACGCGCCGGCATGACAGCCGTGCGCGCGGCGCTCCGCGCCTTGCGTTGACTTCGCACATCGCCGGCGTAGCCTCTTGCTTCAGAAGAAGCGGACAGGAGTCCGCCGTCATGAGGACGTGAGGAGGACACCATGGCGATCGCCATCCGGCAGTTGCATCCGCATTTCGTCGGCGAAGTGTCCGGTGTCGATCTGCGCAAGAGTCTCGCTCGGGACGAGGTCGCGCAGTTGCAGGCCGCGATCGATCACTACGCCGTTCTCGTATTTCACGATCAGGACGTCACCGACGAGCAGCAGCTCGCCCTCGCGCTCAGCTTCGGCGACCGCGAGCAGGCGCGCGGCGGCACGGTCACCAAGAAGGAGGATTACCGCCTCACCACCGGCCTCAACGACGTCTCCAATCTCGGCAAGGATGGCAAGCCGCTGCCATCAGACCATCGCACGCATCTGTTCAATCTCGGCAACTGCCTGTGGCACTCCGACAGCTCGTTCCGGCCGATCCCGGCGAAGTACTCGATCCTGTCGGCGCGAATCGTGAACCCGAAGGGCGGCAACACCGAATTCGCCGACATGCGCGCCGCCTATGACGCGCTCGACCAGGACACCAAGGACGAGATCGAGGATCTCGTCTGCGAACATTCGCTGATGTATTCGCGCGGCTCGCTCGGCTTCCTCGACTACACCGATGAGGAGAAGGAGATGTTCAAGCCGGTCAGGCAGCGGCTGGTCCGCACCCATCCGGCGCATGGCCGCAAGTCGCTGTATCTGTCGTCGCATGCCGGCGCCGTGCTCGGCATGAGCATGCCGGAAGGGCGGCTGCTGTTGCGCGACCTCACAGAGCATGCGACGCAGCCCGAGTTCGTCTACGTCCACAAATGGACGCTGCACGATCTGATCATGTGGGACAACAGGCAGACCATGCACCGCGTGCGCCGCTACGATCAGTCGCAACCGCGCGACATGCGCCGCGCCACCGTGGCCGGCACCGAGCCGACGGTGGCGCAGCAGGCGGCGGAGTAGTTCTGCCTTCAGCAGAGATGCGCGGCTTCTTCCCTCTCCATGTCGTCATTGCGAGGAGCGAAGCGCAGAGGCAATCCAGACTGCATCCGCGGTGGACATTCTGGATTGCTTCGCTGCGCTCGCAATGACGACGGAGAGGCAGAGCGCCCCATTAAGCCTTCTCTGATCCCAGCGAGCGCGGGGGCTCCAACCGGACGATAAGGCCTATGCGTGCCCGGCGGCGTTGGACAGCATGCCCGGATCGATGCCGATCTTGCGCAGCGCGAGATCGTATTTGGCGTCGACATTGTCGCCGAAGATCAGCTCCGGATCGGCGTCGCAATGCAGCCAGCCATTGTCCTGGATCTCTTCCTCCAGCTGGCCCGCGCGCCAGCCGGCATAGCCGAGGGCGAGGATGGCGTGCTTCGGACCGTCGCCCTTGGCGATCGCCTTGAGAATGTCGATCGTCGTCGTCAGGCAGACGCCGTCGTTGATCTTCAAGGTCGCGTTGGCGATGAAGTAGTCGCTCGAATGCAGCACGAAGCCGCGTCCGGTATCGACCGGGCCGCCGCTCAGCACCTTCATGGTCTCGGCGCTGTCGGGCAGGCTGATCTGATCGCTCTTCTCGATGATATTCAGTTGCATCAACAGCTGAGGGAAGTCGATGCTGCCCGCCGGCCGGTTCACCATGATACCCATGGCGCCCTCGGCCGAGTGCGCGCAGAGATAGATCACCGAGCGCTCGAAACGGGAATCGCCCATCACGGGCATGGCAACCAGCAGCTGGCCGTCGAGGTAACCACCGTGAGAGGTGTGATCCCCGATCCCTGTCACTTTGCGGCGAATGTCGCCCAGCCTTTTTGCCTCAGGATTCATCCGCAAGGACTCTCATGATCATTGATATCCTGATATTGGGATGCGCATCTGTCAATCAAGGTTCAGGTCCTCGCGAGGAAATCTGCTCACAAGCATTTCAATGGTTTGCGCCCGAACCGCACTCTAAAGACGTCTCATGTCCGCCTTGGTTCCTCACCACTCTGCCACACTGCTCGTCGCGACCGTCGTATCATCCTGCCTTGCGTTCGGTGCGCAGGCGCAGGATTCCTCGCCCTGGCAGCGCGACAGCCACTCCGCAGTGCGCCTGCTCGCGGGCTCGCGCAGCGGTCCGGTCATGCTGGGCGGCATCGCCCTTGCGCTGCAGCCGGGATGGAAGACCTATTGGCGAACGCCCGGCGATTCAGGCGTGCCGCCGCGGTTCGACTTTTCCAAGTCGGAGAACGTCGAAGCGGTGACGGTTCTGTGGCCCGCGCCAACAAAGTTCGACGACGGCGCCGGCGGACACTCGCTCGGCTATCATGACCAGGTCGTGCTGCCGCTGCGCATCGTCGCCAGGAACGCCGACAAGCCGATGACCCTGCGCGCCGACATCAGCTACGCGGTCTGCGAGAAGATCTGCATTCCCGTCGAAGCGAAGGCCGAGCTCGCCTTCACCAGCGTCGCCAGCACCGAGGATACGGCGCTCTCGGCGGCCCTCGACACGGTGCCGAAGCCGGCCACCGTCGGCGATGCCAATCCCTTGACGATCCGCGACGTCAAGCGCGACGGCCAGAAGGACGTCATCGTCGACGTGGCCGTCGCCGATCCGCGCAGTGTCCAGCTCTATGTCGAGGGGCCGACGCCGGACTGGGCGCTGCCGATCCCGACCGTGCGCGACAGCGGCATACCGGGCATCAAGCGCTTCGCCTTCGAGCTCGACGGCGTTCCGCCCGGCGTGAAGCCGGACGGCGCGGCCCTGAAATTCACGCTGGTCGGCCCCGACAGGGCCTACGAGTTCAACTTCAATCTGCCCTGACGGCGGCTGCGCCGGGCGAGCGACGCGGGGCCGGTCCAACTCAATCTTAACGTTGCGTTGATAGGGAGGACCATCGCCGCCATCCGCGCGGCCGTGGAGCCGGACCCCGCCGTGGCCGTGATGGATGCCCGCAACGCCCCCGCATCGACCGGCCTCGCAGGCCGGCTGAAGGCGCGCTTGGCCGCGCTCGGCGGCAGCGGCGAGGCGTCGCTGACACGGCGCCTGGCCGGCACCATCTTCCTGATCCGCGTGCTCAGCGCGGGCCTCGCCTATCTCAGCCAGATCCTGCTCGCGCGCTGGATGGGCGGCTCGGACTACGGCACCTACGTCTATGTCTGGACCTGGGTGCTGCTGCTCGGCAGCATGCTGGATGTCGGCATCGCCTCCTCGGCGCAGAAGATCATTCCGGACTACCGCACCGCGGGCCAGCGGGCGCTGCTGCGCGGCTTCCTCTCCGGCGGACGCTGGCTGACGCTGGCGACGTCCACCGCTGCGGCGCTGCTGCTCGCCGGCCTGATCGCGCTGCTGTCGCCGTGGATCGACGCCAGCGAGCGCATGCCGCTCTATCTCGGCTGCCTGACCCTGCCCGCCTTCGTCGTCGCCAACACCCAGGACGGCATCGCCCGCTCGCACGACTGGATGACGCTCGGCCTGATGCCGCAATTCATCATCCGCCAGACGCTGATCATCGGCTTCACGGCGGGCGCCTTCGTGCTCGGCCTCGATCTCGGCGCCACCGCGGCGATGGCCGCGAGCGCGGCGGCAGTGTGGCTCGCGATGCTCGGCCAGATGCTGGTGCTGAACCATAGGCTCGGCCGCCACATCGAGCCGGGCTCCAGACAATATGATCTCCGCGGCTGGCTCGCGATCTCGCTGCCGATCCTCTTGGTCGAGAGCTTCTACCTGCTGCTGTCCTACACCGACGTGCTGGTGCTGCAGCAATTCCGCTCCTCGGAGGAGGTCGGGATCTATTTCGCTGTGGTGAAGACGCTCGCGCTGGTGTCGTTCATCCACTACGCGATGTCGGCGACGACGGCGCATCGCTTCGCCGAGTACCACGCACTCGGCGACAAGGCGCGGCTGTCGGCCTATGTCGCGCATGCGATCAAGTGGACATTCTGGCCGTCGCTCGCGGCGACCCTGGTGCTGCTCGCGCTCGGCAAGCCGCTGCTGTTTCTGTTCGGCGCGCAGTTCACCGCCGGCTACGACATCATGTTCATCGCCGCGATCGGCCTCGTCGTGCGGTCGGCGATCGGTCCGGTGGAGCGACTGTTGAACATGCTGGGCCAGCAGCGCGCCTGCGCCATGGCCTATGCGGCGGCCTTCGTCATGAACCTCGTGCTGTGCATCCTGCTGGTTCCGCAGTTCGGCGGCTACGGCGCCGCGGCCGCGACCTCGCTGTCGCTGGCCTTCGAGACCGTGCTGCTGTTCCGCATCGTCAAGCAGCGGCTCGGGCTGCACGTCCTCGCCTTCGGCAAGGCATCTTGAGGGAACCATGTTGACGCATCTGTTGCGTCATCTTGGCCTCGCCTTGGCGGAACTGCGAGCGCAATGCCGCCCCATCTCGTCCCGCGCGGCGATCACGCAAGTGTTGGGTGCAACGCCTTGATATTGGCGCGATCCTCCGGGCAGGTGACTTGATCGCGCGCTGGGGGAGAATGAGATGTCGAGACTGGGGGTCGCACTCTCGCTGGCCGGAACCCTGATGCTGGCCGGCTGCATGGAAGCGACGCTGTCGCCATCGACCGATGCGGCGTTGACGCCGCGCGACCGCCAGTTGCTTGCGCACGCCCCCTATGCCGAGGCGCAGATCCCGCAACAGTTCCAGCGCCACATCGTCGAATACACCCGGCAGGAACAGCCGGGCACGATCGTCGTCGATACCGACGCGCGGTTCCTGTACTACGTGCTGCCCGACCGCAAGGCGGTCCGCTACGGCGTCGCCGTCGGCGAGGAGGCGATGGCCTTCTCCGGCGTCGCCACGGTCGGCAAGCTCGCGGAATGGCCGGACTGGGTTCCGACCGCCGACATCCAGGCGCGCCTCGGGCCGTATCCGAAGCGCGTCGCCGGCGGCCCGGCCAATCCGCTCGGCGCCCGCGCGATCTATCTCTACGAGGGCAACAAGGACACCCTGTACCGCATCCACGGCACCAACCAGCCCGAATATATCGGCCAGGCGATCTCGTCCGGCTGCATCCGCATGACCAACACCGACGTCGCCGACCTCTACAATCACGTCCAGCTCGGATCGACCGTGGTCGTGCTGCCGCCGGGACAGAGCGTCGCATCCACCACCGCGAGCGTGTTCGCGCGCCGCAGCTGATATCGCGACGTTCTGCGACGCGCGCGGGTTACGGCGCGGGGTCGACGCTCAGGTACTCCGGAGGCACGTGGTCGGTCAGCCAGACGCCGTTGTCCGCAACGAAGAACTTCAAGCGATCCCGATGCATCGCTGCGGCATCGACGCGCAGCACGATGGGCTCGCCGTGCCGGCGCCCGACATTGACGGCCGTCGCCTCATCCAAAGACAGATGCACCTGCTGGCGTGACTGCGGCCTCAAGCCTTCTGCCATGATCGCTTCGACGAAGCGCGTCGCCGTTCCGTGATACAGCACGGCGGGCGGCTCGCGCGGGGTCAAGCCAAGCTCCACCGCCACCGAATGTCCCTGCGCCGCCCGAATGCGCTGCCCGTCCTGCGAGACCGTGAAGCGCTTCTTGTCGCTGGTCGCAACCACCTGCTCCAGATCGGCCCGGCTGAGGACGGTCCCCGCCGCCGCCGCGCGCGCGATCAGATCATCGATGATCGCCCAGCCCTGCGCATCCAGCACCAAGCCGATTGCATCTGGCTGGTGGCGCAGCACGAGACTGAGGAACTTGCTCAAGCGGACCGGATCGAAGGCCATCGTCTGCATCCTAGCCGTAGCGCAGCTTCAGGCCGAGGATCGCGGCCACCAAGCCCAGCGTGATCGCGTTGGCGACGACCAGCGGCAGGTCGCTGATCAGCGCGCCGTAGAGCAGCCACATCGAGTTGCCGGTGGTCTGCAGCACGAACATGCCCATCGAGATGTCATGGGTCGAGCGCGACCGCCAGGCCTTGATGACCTGGGGCAGGAACGAGCTCGTGGTGCAGATGGCGGCGCCGAGGCCGATGATCGTGGTCAGCAAGGTCAGGGGTCCGTGCGCTGGTCGTGGAAACGCACGCTTGTAGAATGGACCGCGCCGAAGCGAAACCCGCCTCGGCGCGAAACTGGTGCCTCGTTCAGCGCTCTCTGCGATCGTTACGCCGCAGTCCAACCGCCGTCGATCGAGAGGTTGGTGCCGGTGATCTGCGCCGCATCGTCGCCGCACAGGAACAGCGCCAGCGCCGCGACCTGCTCGGAGGTCACGAACTCCTTGGTCGGCTGCGCCGCCAGCAGCACATCGTTGATGACCTGCTCCTTGGTGAGGTTGCGCGCCTTCATGGTGTCCGGAATCTGCTTCTCCACCAGCGGCGTCCAGACATAGCCCGGCGAGATGCAGTTGCAGGTGATCTTGAAGGTCGCGAGCTCGAGCGCCACGGTCTTGGTGAGGCCGGCGATGCCGTGCTTGGCCGAGACATAGGCCGACTTGAACGGAGATGCGACCAGCGAGTGTGCCGAGGCGGTGTTGATGATGCGGCCCCAGCCGCGCTTCTTCATGCCGGGCACGGCGGCACGGATGCCGTAGAACGCGGACGACAGATTGATCGCGATGATCTGCTCCCACTTCTCCGGCGGAAAGTCCTCGACCGGCGAGACGAACTGGATGCCGGCATTGTTGACGAGGATGTCGACCGAGCCGAACGTGGTCTCACCGAGCGCGATCATGCCGGCGATCTCGGCCGGCTTGCTCATGTCGGCCGGCGAGTGCACGGCCTTGACCTTGTAGTCGCTCTCGATCGCCGCGCGCTCCTTCTCGATGTCGGCGGGGGCGCCGAAGCCGTTGAGGACGATGTTGGCGCCGGCCGACGCGAAGGCGCGGGCATAAGCGAGCCCGATGCCGCTGGTGGAGCCGGTCACGACCGCGGTCTTGCCCTTGAGGTTCGTCGTCATTGCTTCACTCCTTCTTGGCGGCAGCGAGACTGCCGTCCTGCGTGAGATCGTAGGTGACCATGGTCTCGCCGGACTGCGGCCGCTCCAGCCAGTCCTTATGATGCATCGACTGGTGGACGTCGCGAACGCCCGCCTCCCAATGCTCGACCATCGCAACATGGGAGAAGTCGTAGTCCTTCGACGAGCTCTCGTAGCTCTTGCTGCGGTAGATCAGGTGCACCACCGTGACGGTGTTCTCCTGTGCTGCCTTGCACAGGATCTCGAGCGACGGATCGTTGCGCAGCTCGTCCGGCAGCCTGGCATAGAGCTCGCGCAGCGCTTTGCGCGTGTTGTGGATCATGCGGTTCTTGTCCGTGTTCATCCGCGTCCGGCTGGAATAGCGGATGTCCTTCTCGCGCTCGGCGGCCTCCAGCAGCGTCCTCGGCAGATCGCCGCGTGCGGAGAACAGATCGACCTGGAAGATCAGGAGATCACGATCGGTCTCGGTGTCGAGCACGTAGTCCAGCGGCGTATTGGAGGCGATGCCGCCGTCCCAATAATGCTCGCCGTCGATCTCGACCGGCGGGAAGCCGGGCGGCAGCGCGCCAGACGCCATGATGTGCTCGGGTCCGATCCGCTTGCCCTGCTTCTTGAATTCGACATTGTCGAAATAGGTGAAATTGCCGGTGGTGACGCCGACGGCGCCGACGGAGAGGCGTGTCTTCAGATCGTTGATGCGGTCGAAATCGACGAGTCGCTCCAGGGTCCGCTTGAGCGGCGCGGTGTCGTAATAGCTGACCGATTGCGGCGTGCCGGACGGCCACAGCGGCGCCGGCGGAAAGCGCGGCGTGAAGAAGCCGGGCACGCCGAACGCTGCGATCAGCCCGGCGCTGACCTCATTGAAGGCCGAGCGGTGATGATCGCCATTGAGCAGCGGCTTCCACGGCACCGGCGACGACACCATCTCCCAGAATTCCTTGAGACGGCCGATGCGTTTGTCCCGGTCGTTGCCGGCGATGATCGCGGCGTTGATGGCGCCGATCGAGATACCGGCGACCCATTCCGGCTCGAAATCGAAATGACACAGCGCCTGATAGGCGCCGGCCTGATAGGAGCCGAGCGCGCCGCCGCCCTGCAGGACGAGGACACGTTGCGATTCGCTGGGGGTTGCAGGCAGCGGGGGAAATGGATGTTGCGTCATTACTGCGGTCATTAGCAAAGCAAGGCGCCACCGTGGCGTCACTTCGCGGTGACGTCAATCCACGCCAAGGGCTAGGTCGGCCCTGACTCGCGCGCGAGCGCCGCGCACGCGGCCTGCGCAGGGCGGCGGCAGCCCTGCCTGTCAGGAGGGCTTCTTGCCGTCCGGCGCGGCCAGGATCATGGTCCAGAACACTTTGTACTTGGTGTTCGGAGCATAGCTCGCTGCGATGCCTATTTTTGTGACACCATTCTTCAGCATGTTGGCGCGATGCGGCGGCGAGTCGCGCCAGCCGGAAAACGCTTCCGCCAGCGTGTGATAGCCGGCCGACACGTTCTCGACCGCGACGACAGCGTCATAGCCGGCACCGGTCAGGCGCTTCGCCAGCGGGGCGCGCACGTCATGATCCAGCTTGTTCTTGTCGGCCATGGCCTGCGACTGCGATTCCGCGAGCCGCATCAGCTCGGGATCGACCTCGACCATGCCGAGCCCGTTGTTCTGGCGGTATTGCGAGATCATCGTCGCGGCAGCGACAGCATCGAGCTTCGCGCCCGCGACCGCCATGTCGGCATACATGGTCGGCGCCTGCACCACCGGCGTCTCGGCCGCGCAGCCGGCGAGCAGGAATGCAACGGAGAGAGCGAGTGCCAGATGCTTCAATGAACCAGTCCCTATGCCGACGAGAGAGGCGGGTTGTTGCACATCAACCGTGGCTGAAAGGTGAATCGGAGGTAAGTTCCATCGCGACAATTGCGGCCATTCCTGCCGGCAACGGTTCGTCAACCATAACGTCCGCCCGGTCAAGCGCCGTGGGGCGCGGACCGTCCGAGTGATCAAGCCAAGGACGGCGCCACAACTTTAGTGTCGCACCGGGACCTAGACGCCGCGGCGGTCGTGGCGAGACGCGATGCCGGTCGAGCGGGCTCAACAACGGACGTCACGGCGTATGGGTCCCGGATCGGCGCCCGCCAACGCTACGCGTTGTCGGGCTTGTCCGGGACGACACTGGTTTTTTGGTTGCGGTCTACGGCTCAGAGCTGCAAGTGCTCGGAGCTCGCGGCATACATCGCCGGATCGAGCTGGCCGCGGCCCACGCGGCCACGCGCCCTCACCCCGCAAAGATCCGATAATGCCGCGGCTTCAGTCCGACCCGCTCGCCGATCCTGAGCTCGCGGTCACGCGGGGCGTCGATCTCGATCGTCGCGACGCCCTCCGCCAGCGCGATTTCGGCGCGCTGCACCGGGCCGAAGCTGCGGACATGAGTGATGTCGCCGTCCAGCGTTCCGCTGCCGGCCGGACCGATCACCATGTCGTGGCGGCGCACGAACAAGGTGGAGGCCCCGGCCGCCGCGCCCTCGGCCGCGAGATCGAGCGGGCGTCCCTTGAGATGCACCGCGCCGCCGGTGATCTCGACCGGCAGCATGATCGACTCGCCGATGAAGCCGTGGACGAACGCCGTCGCCGGCGCGTCGTAGACGTCGCTCGGCGAGCCGACCTGCTCGATCCGGCCCTTGTCCATCACCACCACGCGATGCGCCACCTCGAGCGCCTCCTCCTGGTCGTGGGTGACGAAGATCGAGGTGACGTTGATGGAGTGATGCAAGGTGCGCAGCCATTGCCGCAGCTCCTTGCGCACCTTGGCGTCGAGCGCGCCGAACGGCTCGTCGAGCAAGAGGATGCGCGGCTCGATGGCGAGCGCACGCGCCAGCGCGATGCGCTGGCGCTGGCCGCCGGAGAGCTGGCTCGGATAGCGATCGGCGAGCCAGTCGAGCTGGACGAGATCCAGCAGCTCCTTCACGCGCGCGCGGATCTCCGCCTCGCTCTTGCGGACGCGGCGCGGCTGCACGCGCAGGCCGAAGGCGACGTTCTCGAACACGTTCATGTGCCGGAACAGCGCGTAGTGCTGAAACACGAAGCCGACATGGCGCTCGCGCGCGCCGCGATCGAGCGCGCTCTCGCCGTCGAACAGGATCTCGCCGGCATCAGGCCAATCCAGCCCGGCGATGATCCGCAGCAAGGTCGTCTTGCCCGACCCGGACGGGCCCAGCAGCGCCAGCAATTCGCCGTCGGCGACCTTGAGATCGACGCCGTCGAGCGCCTTGAACGTGCCGAATGTCTTGACGACACCCCTGACTTCAATGGTCATGCTGACCTCCCTCATCGAGTTGCCGTTCGAGGACGGTTTTGACGACCAGCGTGATCAGCGCGAGCATCGCCAATAGCGAGGCGATCGCGAACGAGGCGACCATCTGGTATTCGTTGTAGAGGATCTCGACCAGCAGCGGCATCGTATTGGTCTCGCCGCGGATATGGCCGGACACCACCGAGACGGCGCCGAACTCGCCCATCGCGCGCGCGTTGCAGAGCAGCACGCCATACAGCACGCCCCATTTGATGTTCGGCAAGGTGACGCGGAAGAACGTCTGCAGGCCGGACGCGCCGAGCGAAATCGCCGCCTCCTCCTCTTGCGTGCCCTGCTCCTGCATCAGCGGGATCAGCGCCCGCGCAACGAACGGGAAGGTCACGAACACGGTGGCCAGCGCGATGCCGGGAAAGGCGAACAGGATCTGCAGGCCATGGCTCTGCATCCACGGACCGAAGAACCCCTGCGCGCCGAACAGCAGCACGAACACGAGGCCCGATATCACCGGGCTCACCGAAAACGGCAGATCGATCAGGGTGATCAGGAACGTCTTGCCCGGAAAGTCGAACTTGGCGATCGACCAGGCGGCGCACAGGCCGAACACGAGATTGGTGCCGACCGAGACCAGCGCCACCAGCAGCGTCAGGCGGATCGCGTCCCACGCCTCGGCGTCGGCAAGCGCGGTAAAATAGGCAGCGATGCCCTTGCCGAACGCTTCCACGAACACGACGATCAGCGGCAGCACCACGAACACCGACAGGAACGCCAATGCCAGCGTCGTGATGACGATGCGGACCAGACGCGGCTCGGTGCGCGGATCGGGGCGGCCGGCCTGCGCCAGGCGCGGGCTGGTCGCGGACGATGCCACGGACGGCGCCTGCAGGGTCATCTCCACGCTCATGTCGGGTCCTAGTTCAAGGGCGCCCGGCTCTGCGCCCAGCGCTGCAACCGGTTCACGGCAAAGATGATCAGGAACGCCACGACCAGCATGACCACCGCGATCGCGGTGGCATCCGCGTAGCGGAATTCGGACAGCCGGATCACGATCAGCAGCGGCGCGATCTCGGAGACGTTCGGCAGATTGCCGGCAATGAAGATCACCGATCCGTACTCGCCGACCGCGCGCGCAAAGGCGAGTGCGAAGCCTGTGAGCAGCGCCGGCGTCAGGCTCGGCAGGATCACGCGGGTCACGATCTGCCAGCGCCCGGCGCCGAGGCTCGCCGCCGCCTCCTCGATCTCCGGATCGAGATCGATCAGCACCGGCTGCACCGTGCGGACGACGAAGGGGATGCCGATGAAGATCATCGCGACGAAGATGCCGAGCGGCGTGAACGCCACCTTGATCCCCATCGCGGCGAGCGGCGCGCCGAGCCAGCCCTTCTGGGTGAACAGCGCAGTCAGTGCCACGCCGGCCACTGCCGTCGGCAGCGCGAACGGAACGTCGACGATCGCGTCGAACAGTCGGCGTCCCGGAAAGCGGTAGCGCACCAGCGCCCACACGACGATGGTGCCCATCACGAGATTCACGCAGGCTGCGGCGAAGGCGAGGCCGAACGAGATCTTGAGTGCGCTCAACGTGCGCCGGCTGGTGACGATGTCCCAGAACTGGTCGAGGCTGAGATCGGTCGAGCGGACGAACAGCCCCGCAAGCGGAATCAGGACGATCAGAGACAGCCAGGTCAGCGTCAGTCCCATGGTGAGACCAAAGCCCGGCAAGGTGCTGCGACGTGGTGCAAGTACGTTCAAAAAAAGGCCTGGTCCGTTGATGATCGGTGTCGATGGGCTTGAATCGATTGTGGTGTCCGCCCGCCGCCCCCAGCCTCGTCTCGGCAAATCGAGACCGGGGACAGCGTCTCATGCGCAATGTCGCAGATCGCCGCAACGCCAGCTTGTTGCCTTACTGTCTCGAAGCCGTATCAGACCGGCTGCCACCAACTCGTTCCTTCCGATTCGATCAATTCTTGTAGATTTGATCGAAGATACCGCCTTCCGCAAAATGCTCCTTCTGGGCCTTGGTCCAGCCGCCGAACACCTCGTCGATGGTGAACAGCTCGACCTTGGCGAAGGCCGCCTCGTACTTCTTGGCGACCTCAGGATCCCGCGGACGGTAGGAGTTGCGTGCGGCAATTTCCTGACCTTCCTTTGTATACCAGTATTTCAGGTAGGATTCAGCCACACTCCGCGTGCCCTTCCTATCGGCCACCGAATCGACCACCGCAACTGGTGGTTCGGCCAGGATCGACAGCTGCGGGGCGACGATCTCGAACTTGTCCTTGCCAAACTCGCGCAGCGCCAGATAGGCCTCGTTCTCCCAGGCGAGCAGGACGTCGCCGACACCGCGCTCCACGAAGGTCACGGTGGCGCCGCGGGCGCCGGTGTCGAGCACAGGGACGTGCTGGTAGAGGTCGCCGACGAACTGCTTGGCCTTGTCGACCGAGCCGAACTTCTTCAGCGCATAGCCCCAGGCGGCGAGATAGTTCCAGCGCGCGCCGCCGGACGTCTTCGGATTGGGCGTGATCACCTCGACGCCCTTCTTGAGCAGATCGTCCCAATCCTTGATGCCCTTGGGATTGCCCTTCCGGACCAGGAAGACAATGGTCGACGTATAGGGCGAGGCATTCTGCGGCAGCCGCTTCTGCCACTCCTTGTCGAGCAGACCCTTGCCCGCGATCGCGTCGATGTCATAGGCGAGCGCCAGCGTCACGACATCGGCCTGCAGGCCGTCGATCACGCTGCGGGCCTGCGCACCGGAGCCGCCATGGGACTGCTTGACCTCGACGCTCTTGCCGGTCTCCTTCTGGTAGGCGGCTGAAAACGCCTTGTTGAACTCGACATAGAGTTCGCGGGTCGGGTCGTAGGACACGTTGAGCAGGTTTACGTCGGCAGCAACGGCCGACCCCGCCCATGCCAGGCCCGCGACAACAGCCAGAACACGCCGCATCATCCAAGCTCTCCATTCCCTTGACCAAAGCCCGCAATGCTGCAGGCGCGCACTGCAGATCGCCGGATGTGCGGTTCAGAGTCAACGAAACCGGATTCTCTTGTTTCCGGCCGGACATGGGCATTGTGCTACGAAGCGGGGCGCAATGGGATGGCTGTTCTTCGCCGCGACACATTGTCGTCGTGAGGGCGCGAAGCACAGCGAATGGGCGTGATCCAACTCGCATGACACCCGATCGCGCTTGACTTTGTTCATCGCTTGTTCTCACCACGGAATGCACCCCCTGAGTGGGAGCGTGTGGCGGTGTTGAAGACGCACGGCTGGAGTGCCGTCGGCGGAGGTGGTCCGGGCCTCATCCTTCGAGACACCCGCCTCGGGGCGGGCTCCTCAGGATGAGGGGTGAAGCAGTCCGCGAGGCCAAGGACGTCGTTCGATATCCGCGCAGTCCCTCTCCACGAACACGATGTTCATGGCCGCATGCAGCCTACACCGACGACGTCGCCACCGTGTGGATGCCGCACTCTGTCTTGCCGCGGCCGCGCCAGCGGCCGGCGCGCTCGTCCTCGGCTGAATCCGAGCGGCTGGTGCAGGGCATGCAGCCGATCGAGCGGAAGCCGGAGGCGACCAGCGGATGCTGCGGCAGGTTGGCCGAGCGGTAGATTTCGGCGATGTCCTCTCGCGTCACGTTCGCAAACGGATTGAACTTCACGCGCGCGCCGTCCTGCTCGACGACCGGGATGGCCGCACGTAGTCCGCCCTGGAAACGCTTGCGGCCATTGATCCAGGCCGCGAACGGCGCCAGCGCGCGTGCCAGCGGCTCGACTTTGCGGATGCGGCAGCAGGCGTCGGGATCGGAGAACCACAACTCGTTGTCGGCATCCTCGCGCGCCAGCGCCGCGGCGTCGGGCTTGATCGAGCGTACGTCCCGCAGGCCGAGAATCTCGATGAGCTGGTCGCGATAGGCCAGCGTCTCCGCGAACATGTGCCCGGTGTCGAGGAAGATCACCGGGATCGCCGGATCAACGTCGGCCGTCACCTTCAGGAGCGCCGCCGACTCCGTTCCGAACGACGACACCACCGCCAGCCGCTCGCGACCGATCGCCTCGAGAGCAGCGGCAATGACCTCACGCGGCGCGGCCGTGCGCAGCGCGGCGTCGAGCGCCGCGACCGGGATCTCCGCAACCGAAGGCGATGCAGCCAGCGTGCTCACAGCCCGGCACTCTCCGAATGGCGCAGTTGCAGGCGCTGATGCAGCGCCGAGATACGACCGTCGCCGGTCGGCTGGTAGAACACCGAATAGCGTTTCACGGTCTCGGTGAAGGCCTCGGCATCCGCCTGCTTCTTGACCTCGAAGGCATCGAAGCCGGCGCGCAGCATGAACACGAACTGGTCACGCAGCACCTGCCCGGTCGCGCGCAACTCGCCGCGATAGCCGTAGCGCTCACGCAAGAGACGCGCCTGGGTATAGGCGCGGCCGTCGCGGAAGCTCGGAAACACCAGCGCGACCAGCGCGAGCCGGTCGAGATACGGCACGAGATCGTCGACATCGCGATTGTTCGGCCAGATCACGCCGAGCTTGCCACCGGTCCGGCTGACCAGCGCGTCGGGGCCGGCGAGAAAGCGCGTCTCCGAGACGAGGATCGCGCCCTGCGCCGGCAGCTCGGCATCGTCGGTGAGGCGGACGAACGCGTCCGCGATGATGTGTCCGCCCTTAACGAGTGGCATAAACCCGCTCCCTGAATGGTTCGACCCCGAGCCGCTTCACCGTATCGACGAACAGCTCCTCAGGGCTCGTGCGCAGCGCAAGATAGGCCTCGACGATGTCCTCGACGACGTCGGCGACCTCGGCATAGGGCACCGCGGGTCCGATCAGGGTGCCGAGCACGGCGCCCTCGTCGGCGCGGCCGCCGATGGTGATCTGGTAGAATTCCTCGTTGTTCTTCTCGACGCCGAGGATGCCGATGTGGCCGACATGGTGATGGCCGCAGGCATTGATGCAGCCGGAGATGTTGATGTGCAGCCGGCCGATCAGGTTCGCCGTGTCGTGATTGGCGAAGCGGCGCGTGATCTCCTGCGCGATCGGGATCGAGCGCGCGTTCGCCAGCGAGCAGTAGTCGAGCCCCGGGCACGCAATGATGTCGGAAACGAGATTGACGTTGGGGATGGCGAGGCCGATCGCCTCGAGCGCCTTCCACACCGCGGGCAGATCACGCTTGCGCACATGCGGCAGCGCCAGATTCTGCTCATGCCCGACACGGATCTCGCTGGACGAATATTTGTCGGCGATGTCAGCGAGCGCATCCATCTGGTCGGCGGTCGCGTCGCCGGGCGGCTTGCCGACCGGCTTCAGCGACACGACCACGATCGCGTAGCCCTGCGCCTTGTGCGGGAAGACCGCGTTCTTGCGCCAGGCCTCGAACTTCTGATCGTGCGCGGCCTGCTTCAGCTCCTCCGGCATGTGCGGCAGCGTCTCGTAGGCCGGATAGAAGAAGCGCGAGCGGATGTCATCGATGATCCCCTGATCGAGCTTGAGCACGCCGTCGCGGATCTGCTGCCACTCCTCCTCGACCTCGGACGCGAACTTCTCGATACCGAGCTCGTGCACCAGGATCTTGATGCGCGCCTTGTAGATGTTGTCGCGGCGGCCGTACTGGTTGTAGACGCGCAGGATGGCCTCGACATAGCTGAGGATGTCGTGGCCATGGACGAAAGGCTTGATGGTCTTGGCGATGAACGGCGAGCGGCCGAGACCGCCGCCGACCAGCACCTCGAAGCCGGTCTCGCCCTGCGCGTTCTTGAGCAGACGCAGGCCGATGTCGTGGATCTTGATCGCGGCGCGGTCATGCTCGGACGCCGTGATCGCGATCTTGAACTTGCGCGGCAGGAACGAGAATTCCGGATGCAGGGTCGTGAACTGGCGCAAGAGCTCGGCCCAGATGCGCGGATCCTCGATCTCGCCCGGCGCCACGCCGGCCCACTGGTCGGAGGTGACGTTGCGCATGTTGTTGCCGGAGGTCTGCATCGACTGGATGCCCACTTCCGCAAGGTCGGCCATCGCATCGGGCAGCTCGGCGAGCTTGATCCAGTTGAACTGGATGTTCTGCCGGGTCGTGAAGTGGCCGTAGCCGCGGTCGTAGCGGCGCGCGACATGGGCCAGCCGGCGCAACTGGTTCGACGACAGCGTGCCGTAGGGAATGGCGATGCGGTACATGTAGGCGTGGAGCTGCAGATAGACGCCGTTCTGCAGCCGCAGCATCTTGAACTCGTCTTCGGAGAGCTCGCCCGACAGGCGCCGCTTCACCTGGTCGCGGAATTCGGCGACGCGCTCGTTGACCAGGGTCCGATCGATTTCGTCATAAGCGTACATGAGAGAGCCTTCAGGCTTGAGCCGGGAGCGCGATGGTGGCGCCCGTCAGCCGGATGTGTTCGCGCATATTGCCGGGCTTGACCGCACCGTCGGTGCCAACCTCGACCGGCGCGATATAGGGACCGATCGCGCCGAGATCGTCGGCCACCGCCTCCGACAACAGCGTACGTGCCTCGTCGGCGGTGCGCACGATCGCAGCATCGCTCAGCTCATCCGACCAGCTTTTGGTGCCGGTGCGGTAGATCACCGCGCCGTCCCAGGTCCGGTTCGCGGTGATGATCGAGGGACCGGTGATCTTGATCTTCTGTTGCAGCGGAGAGGTCATTCAGACGGGTTCCAGGAGTTTTGCGATCACGCCACTGAGGTTCTGCTGACGCCACGGCGCCGAATGCGCCACGACATCACCGATGATGAGAATGGCCGGACCGCCATCGATCTTGGCCACGAGGTCAGGCAGTTGATCCAAGGTGCCGACCACGGCCTGCGCGTCGGGGCGCGTGACCTTGGCGAACACACCGACCGGCGTCTGCGGCGAGCGGCCGGCGGCGAGGAGCCCGGTGCGCACGGCAGGCGCGGCCGTCATGCCCATGTAGACCACGACCGTCATCTTGGTGTCCGTCAGCGCCGACCAGTCCACCGCCTCGGCATCGCGCTCCTTGTGCGCGGTGAGGAAGGTGATGCGCAGCGCCTTGCTGCGGAAGGTCAGCGGCACCTCGAACTGCGCGGCGGCACCGAGGCCGGCGGTGATGCCGGGCACGATCGTGTAGGACACGCCGGCGTTGCGCAGCGCGTCGACCTCCTCGCCGCCGCGGCCGAACACGTAGGCATCGCCGCCCTTCAGACGCACCGCGCGCTTACCGTCGCGCGCCGCCTCGATCAGCAGCCTGTTGACGGCATCCTGGCCGATGCCGGGCTTGCCGACGCGGCGGCCGACCGGCACGCGCGCGGCATCGCGACGGATGCGGTCGAGAATCTCGGGGGTGACCAGCTCGTCATAGAACACGACGTCGGCATCCTGCAGCGCGCGCAGCGCCTTGATCGTCAGCAGGTCCGGATCACCGGGGCCCGCACCGACCAGGGTCACATGGCCTTCGCTGCGGCCCGCATGATCCGCGCCCGCGAACGCGGTCGGATCGGCGATGCCATGCAGCGCCGCCGCGGCCTCGTGCTTGCGCCCCGCCAGTACCAGCGCGCCGATCGGGCCGTCGACGATGCGCTCCCAGAAGCGGCGGCGCAGCGGCATCTCGGTGATCAGCGGATTGATGGTCCTGCGGAAGTCGCCGATGAAGCTCGCGAGCTCGCCGATCCGCGCCGGCAGCAGCGCCTCGATGCGCTCGCGCACGCGGCGTGCCACCACGGGCGAGGAGCCGCCGGTGCCGATCGCCACCACGACGTCGCCGCGATCGACGATCGCCGGAAAGATGAAGCTGGAATGCGCGAGGTCGTCCATCACGTTGACGGGCAGGCCGACGCTGCGCGCCCGCGCCGACATCGCAACGCCGATGTCGCCGGCGCCCGCGCACAGCACGGCGATGACGCCAGTGAGATCGGCGCTCAGCGGGTCGCCTTCGGCGCGCTCGATCTGGCCGTGCTCATCGCGCAGACCCGCGAGATCGAAGTCGCCGTCGGTGGCGAACCAGCGGATGCGCGCGCCCGCGGACAGCAACACGCGAAGCTTGGCGCGCACGAGCTCGCCCGCGCCAATCAGCAGCACGGGGCCGGTCTTCAGATCGAGAAACACCGGCAGATATTGCATCGCGCTCTTCGGTTTCGACTCTTCGGGGTTGACTGGAATTATTTTCTATATAAGTGTCACGCCGCACACGTAAAGAGAAAATTATTCCTTGGCTTCGCCATAGAATTTTCTCCCAAGCAGGCGATGGCTGATAGCATGCACATTCTCACCAACGACGTTTCCAGAGATCGGTTGCCCTCTTCCGAGATCGAGCAAGCATCTTCCATGCCGCGCGTCCTCAGCGCCGCACCGACCATGGATCATCTCGATCAGCTTGAGGCGCAGAGCATTTACATTCTCCGCGAGGCCTTTGCACGGCTGAAGAAGCTCGCGCTGCTCTGGTCGCTCGGAAAAGATTCCAACGTCATGATCTGGCTGGCGCGCAAGGCGTTCTTCGGCCGCGTGCCGTTTCCGGCCATGCATGTCGACACGGCCAAGAAGTTTCCGGAGATGTACGCCTTCCGCGACACCTACGCGAAGGAATGGGGCCTCGATCTCAAGGTCGAGCCGTGCCCGCCGATCGACGCGGTGGATCCGACCCTGCCCCCCGCGGCGCGCTCGGCTGCGCGGAAAACCGAAGGCCTGAAGATGGCGCTCGCCAAGCACGGCTTCGACGGCCTGATCGCCGGCATCCGCCGCGACGAGGAAGCGACGCGCGCCAAGGAGCGCGTGTTCTCGCCGCGCGGCGCCGAAGGCCATTGGGACGTGCGCGACCAGCCGCCGGAGTTCTGGGATCATTTCAACGCGTCGCCGCCGCAGGGCGCGCACTTGCGCATCCATCCGATCCTGCATTGGACCGAGGCCGACATCTGGGCCTACACCGCGCGCGAGAACATCCCGATCATTCCGCTCTATCTGTCCAGGAACGGCAAGCGCTACCGCTCGCTCGGCGATCAGGACATCACCTTCCCGGTGGCGTCCAACGCCTCCAACATCCCCGAGATTCTCGCCGAGCTCGAAAGCACCAAGGTGCCGGAGCGCGCCGGCCGCGCGCTCGACCACGAGACCGAGGACGCCTTCGAGCGGCTTCGCGTCGCCGGCTATCTGTGAGCGGGGACGAGGCGATGAACATGCGAGTCCCGTCAGCCGCCCCCGCCACGCCGAACGGCACCACCCGTCCGCAGGTCCGCATCGTGATCGTCGGCCATGTCGACCACGGCAAGTCGACCCTGGTCGGCCGCCTGCTGCATGAGACCGGCAGCCTGCCCGAGGGCAAGCTCGAAATGCTGCAGGCCGTCTCGGCCCGCCGCGGCATGCCGTTCGAATGGTCGTTCCTGCTCGATGCGCTGCAGACCGAGCGCGACCAGGGCATCACCATCGACACCACCCAGATCCGCTTCCGCACCAATGCGCGCGAGGTCGTGCTGATCGACGCGCCGGGACACGCCGAATTCCTGCGCAACATGATCACCGGCGCCTCGCAGGCCGACGGCGCGGTGCTGATCATCGACGCGCTCGAAGGCGTGCGCGACCAGACCCGGCGCCACGGCTATCTGCTGCATCTGCTCGGCGTGAAGCAGGTGGCGGTCGTCGTCAACAAGATGGACCGCGTCGATTTCAGCGAGGAGCGCTTCGACACGATCAAGGCCGAGATCTCCGCGCATCTCGAGGGCCTCGGCGTCGAGCCGGTCGCGATCATTCCGATCTCGGCGCGCGACGGCGACGGCGTCGCCCAGCTGACCTCGCGGATCGGCTGGTATGGCGGCCCGACCGTGGTCGAGGCGCTCGATGGCCTGGAGCCGGCAAAGCCGCTGTCGAGCCTGCCGCTGCGCCTGCCGGTGCAGGCGATCTACAAGTTCGACGACCGTCGCATCGTCGCCGGCCGCGTCGAGGCTGGCGAGCTCAAGACCGGCGACGAGATCGTGATCATGCCGGCCGGCAAGATCGCCAAGATCAAGACCGTCGAGGGCTGGCCGCAGACGCCGGTGACGGCGCCGCAGGGCGCCGGCCGCTCGGTCGGCATCACGCTCGACCGCGAGCTGTTCATCGAGCGCGGCGACGTCATCGCCCATGTCGGCCGCGAGCCGCAGGCGGCTCGACGCCTGCACGCGCGCATCTTCTGGCTGCACGACCAGCCGCTCGCCAAGGGGGACAGCATCCTGGTGCGGCTCGGCACCCGCGAGGCGCGCGGCAGCGTGGTCGCGATCGAGAAGGCGGTCGATCCGGGCTCGCTGTCCAACGAGCAGAATGCCGCGATCGCGCGCAACCATGTCGGCGAGATCGAGATCGCGCTGACCCAGCCGGTCGCCATCGATCCCTACGCCGAGAACGCGCGCACCGGCCGCCTCGTCATCGAGGTCCAGGGCCGCATCGCAGGCGGCGGTCTGGTGCTCACGGTCGACGCCGGCAAGCGCGCCGCGCCGGTCGACATCATGCCGGTGGAATCGGCGCTGCAGCCGCAGGAGCGCGCCGATCGCTATCGCCACAAGGGCGCCGTCGTGTGGATGACCGGCCTGCCCGGCGCCGGCAAGTCGACGCTGGCGCGTGCGCTGGAGCGGCGGCTGTTCGGCCGCGGCGGCGCGCCCGTGCTGCTCGACGGCGACACCGTCCGCGCCGGCCTCAACAAGGATCTCGGCTTCACGCCGGAGGACCGCGCCGAGAACATCCGTCGCCTCGCCGAGGTCGCGACCCATCTCGCTCGCAACGGCCACATCGCGATCGTGGCCGCCGTGTCGCCCGCGCGCGAGGACCGCGCGGCCGCCCGTCGCGTCGCCGGCGACCTGTTCCGTGAGGTCTATGTCGCGACGGCCGCCGAGATCTGCGAGAGCCGCGACCCCAAGGGCCACTACGCCAAGGCCCGCGCCGGCAATCTGCAGAACTTCACCGGCATCGGCACCGACTACGAGCCGCCGCTCGATGCGGAGCTGGTGATCGACACCGCGACGCGCGGGATTGCGGACGCCACCGACGAGCTCGAGGCGCTGCTGTCGCGGACATCAGTGCTGTTCGACGACATCGCCGATCTCGGTGCCAACATCTGATTGCGTCGTCACTGCATGATCATGGACCGCGCACACACGGTCCATGACAGGGTTGGCAGATAATCAAGCCTCTCACGTTTGCCTGTCAGGCTCGTGATACGCACTGTCATTCCGGGGCAAGGCCGCAGGCCTTGAACCCGGAATCTCGACATTGTCTTGCGTCCATTCTTAACAAGCTCGAGATTCCGGGTTCGATCGTCAATGCGAAGCCGCTTCGCGCCTTCGCATTGCCAATCGCCCGGAATGACTGTGAAGACGCGACCGCCAGCTTCTTGTCAGTGCCACGCTACAGCGCGCCGACATAGGCGGTGAGATCGTCGAGCTCGGCGTCGGTCGGCAGCCGCGAATCCATCTTCTTGGCATAGACCTCCCACATCAGCTTGACCGCGTCGCGCAGCGAGGCGGTGCGGCCGTCGTGGAAATACGGCGCCGTCGACGCCACCGCGTGCAGGGTCGGCACCTTGAACTTGCCGCCGGTGCCGATGTCGTCGCGGCTCCTCTTGTCGAAGCTCGGCAGCACGTGGCAGGTGCCGCAGCCGCCATCGCCGACATAGAGCTCATAGCCGCGCTTCACGGCCGCGCTGGCATCGTCCCTCGGCGTGCCGTCGTCCTTGACCTGCCAGTTCGCCGGATAGTTCAGCGTCCGCACATAGGCGACCAGCGCCGCCAGCTTCTCCTTCGACGGCTCCGGCCCCTTCATGCGGTTGACGATGATGCCGCGAATGCTGTCCTCCAGCGTCGCCGCCTGCCCGGCCCAGCCGAACACCGAGCGCTCGCCGACGCCCCACAGGGTCGGCGTATTCCTGCCGTTGGGGTCGCCGTCGGCGACGACGTCGAGCCCGACATAGGTCTTGTTGTTGGTATGCCCGGTCGAGAAGTGGCAGGTGGCGCAGGACGCCTTGCCGCCGTCCGACAGGCTCACGTCGTTGAACAGCGCCAGCCCCTTCGCGGCGGGGTCTGCCTCGGAGAGGGGTGCAGGTGGAGTCGCGGCGGCGCCGACCGTGGTGGGCGGCGCCACGGCCGGCTCCATCGCTGCAGCGGCGGGCGGGGCCTTCCGCTTCCTTGCTGCCGTGGCAACGTGCCTGACCCTGGGCCTGTGCGCCGTCTCGGCCGCGTGGACGGATTTCGGCTTCAACGCAGCTACGAGCATCTGAAGCAAGGTCGGCTTTCTCTCAACCGCGCGTCCCTCGGTCGCGCGCAGGTACGGTGCGGTCGACTTGTCGGCTGCGAGTGCGGGCAGAGCGAGCAGACCGAGACACAGGACGACCGACCGCAGCCCAGTGAACGACATGATGCGCCTCCCCCACCCCGCTAGATGCAAGTAGTTATCGATAGCTTTTACGTCCGAAGTGGGACTGTGCGGGGGCAATGAATCGGCGCGGGCGGGATCGAGCGACAGCATCGTGCCGGCCTGACCACGTCTCATGGTGAGCAGGTCGCGCTATCTTGCGCGAGAGGGACATCGACCCCGGCTTGATCGACATCGTCGACCGCACACACCTCACCCGAGGTGCCGCCCGCAGCCTGGCTCAAATTCGGCCTCGTGACGTCACGCGCGACATCGGCGAGCAGAGCGACAGCCGCAGCCAAGCGTGGTCACCTTCTCCCCGAAGAACTACGGAGGAGTGCGCCGGTTCGCTCTTGGACCCTAAGCCTGCCCATGGGGCCGCCGTACGATCTGCAAGCAGAAATTAGCACTTGATCCGCACAGTTCACGGCACGCGCAGCAACGCTGTCGAGGCGCAGGATGGAGCATCTGGCGGCCTATTGGTCGAGGGCAGAACTGGAGACGAACGGGATTCTGCTGCTGCACCTGATGGGGGCAGCAGCCGTCGGCCTGCTGCTGGGCTACGAGCGCACCTATCACGGACGCGCGGCCGGCATGCGGACCTACGCGCTGGTTTGCGTCGCATCGACCTTGCTGACGGCGATCAACGGCTTTCCCGGCAGCTGGTATGGCGGCATGGCGGTGTCGCCGACCGTCTCCGATCCGACGCGCGTGATCCAGGGCCTGATGACCGGCATCGGCTTCCTCGGCGCCGGCGTCATCATCAAGGACGGCTTCACCATCCGCGGCGTGTCGACGGCCGCCTCGATCTGGATGACATCGGCGATCGGCATCATCATCGGCATCGGCTTCTACGGCACCGCGCTTTGCGCCACGGCACTGTCCCTGGCCGCGATGACCCTGCTCGGCAAGGTCGAACAATGGCTGCCGCATCAGACCACGCTGTCGCTGTCGGTCGTCTATCGCCATGGCCTGCAACCGAGCGAGGCCGAACTGCGCGAATGCATGCGGGCCTATGGCTTCGACGTGCTGGACTGGTGCTACGAATACAGCGAGGCGAAGCGGCAATTCCATTTCGAGCTCGTGCTGCAGGCCGCCGGCCGGTTCGAGACCGCAACGATGGCGCGCGACCTGTCCACGGCCGAGGACGTGGTCGAATTCCGCCTGGCGCCGTCAAGGGCATGAGGGGAGCAGGACGGAAGCATACGGCCGTCGATCGCAACTGGGCCGATCGGACAAGCCAGCGATGTGCCGCCCTCGGATTGGTTGAAGCTCCGGCTCGTCACCTTCGGCGCGTTGTAGCCACAGCAACGGCGATTCACACCGCCCGCCGGTTGGACATGCGACATCCCGGAGAGATCCGCGCATCGCAACACATGCTATCTTGCGAGTGCTTGCCCTATCTCGCATATGGAGTCGCTCGATGTGGAAGGCGCTTTGGCGGACATGGACGATCGACAGACCCGCCCTCCTGGGTGACTGGTTGTGGGACGTCTTTGTCGTCCAGCTCGCGGCCTTCCTGGACCGGCTGACGCTGCGGCGGATCATCGCCTTCCTGCCGGTCATCATCCTCGTTGTGGCGTATTATCACAGCATTCCGATCCCGCCCGAATTGATGCTGGTCGGCGATATCCTGGCCTATATCGATGTCTTCTCCGTCCTGCTCCTGGTCGGCATCCTCAGCCGCCTCACGACGATCCTGTTTCTCATCAAGCAGGCGACCGCGTCGATCGGACGCCTGGCGAACAGCCTGGCGACAGCGGCGCGCCGCTTGGATGGCCGGCATCGGCGCGAGCGCGGCACAAGCGTCCGGAGGCCCGTGACCAAGGGATCCAACAAGGAAAGCGACGGTCCGGCCATCGTGATTGGGATGGCGTGGGCATAGATCCATTGTTGCGTAGGAGGGCAAAAGCGACTTTGGCAGTCGGCGCGTGGCAGCATGCAGAGTCAGGCACGAGATGATGCAACAGACAACAGACCTGCTCCGTCAATCCGTCCTGCAGTTCGTCGCGGCGCAGACGACGACGCGCAGGCCGCTCTTCGACGAGACCGACGTCGCCCGCGACCTCGGCGTGGACGGCGAGGATGCGCGCGAATTCCTGCTTGCATTTCAACGGCAGTTCGAAGTCGACCTGCCCGACTTCGCGTTCGACCGTCATTTTGGACCGGAGGGCTTCACGTTGACCGGGTTTGTCCTACGGCTTCTCAGCTTGCGCCACCTACGGCAGCCCTTGACGATCGGAATGCCGGTCGAGGCGGCACGGCTCAGGCGGTGGCCTCACAACGGCGCGTAGCCGGGATGAACGGGGCGACATCCAGTGCCTGACGATGATGCGCTACTGGTATCTTCGCTTCTTAAACGCCGCTACGTCCGCGTTAGTCAGCTTAAACCACTCACCGTTCGCTCGCTTGTCTACGAAGCGACGATGCCAATATGCCTCGATGCCTGCGGGATCATCGGTGCGGATCGAGTGAACAAGCGTTGCGGCTTCGGGAAGAGCGATACGAATTTCTTTGACTCGGCGTTCCAATTCATCGCTGCGGCCAATTTTGTAGTGGGTACCGGATTTTATGAGATAAACTAGACCTTCCCTCGAGTTGGTCGGAGTTTCGGCCTCCACTTTCTGGCCGAGCATCTGGACGATATCGTCGTATCCCGGCCTGCCCTCCAACCATGCCCTGAGGTTCGAGATCAATCCCTCTTTTGATCCAAAATAAGAGTGGATTGTCTTCTCGTTCGGGAAGTCCTCGCGCTGCCGCCTGAACATCCGAATTTCCATAATGGTCGGCAGCCGCTTATAGTATCGGGCCGCTTCCACGAAGCTCGCCAGAATATGATCGGCCTCAGACTTACCTTGAAACTTGTTCGCCGCGTAGCCAGCCTCGGCTAGGGCATCACTCCAACGAGCCCAATACAGGCCGCGCCAAGTCCCCTCGGTAATGCCGGTTGCGCTCTCGAACGCGCGAACACCTGGAGCCTGACCGCCGTTAGCCTCCGCAAGTCTCTTTATTTCACTCGAGATTCTGGCGCTCATTGTCAATTTCTACGATTTATCGAGTCTGCTGCGAGAATACTCTATTTGAGGCCCGCTTGAGTAAGCAAGATTGCGCTGCAAACTCCACAGACCGTAGAGCCGGCGAGACGACGCGCGCCGATCATTTCAGTCGCCAATCACTTCGGGCAGGCACCGCGTGTCACGAGAGCTCACGCGGGCTCCCCTTCACGAACCATCCTTCGTATGGGATCATCAACTCGATGTCCTCAGGCACGACGTCATAAAGCCCGGCATGCTCTCCGTCAGAAAAGAACTCGACCAGATATGCCGGCGGCCTGGAACGATGATCGATCACGATGGTACCTTGCGCGCCGATCGGAAGAGGTATGGTTGGCACCAACCTCCGAAGACGAACGACGTCGTACTCCCTGAACAGCCGCTTCCGCCGCCGGAGGCTCGCAAGGCAGGCTCGGAAAGTGCGGAACACGTGTAGCTCCGTATCAGCAACAGCGATACCGAAGGCCAGACCTATATATCGCCCCGTTCACGCTGGTTTAGCCGCCCGCCACGAGGTACTGACTGCATCAGGCGAGGATCTTCAACCCGTGCTTCTGGACGATTGTCAGCAGCTTGAGCGCCATGCCGCTCGGCCGCTTGGCTCCAGTCTCCCATTTCTCGATGGTGCTTTCGCTCGTATTGAGATATCGGGCGAACACCGGCTGACTGACATTGTTGGCCTCACGGAGCCGCTTGATCTGAGCAGGCTTCATTTCACTGGCGACGGCTAGATGACGGGAATCGAAGTCCCGCATCGTCGCCTTGTCGAGCGCGCCGACTTTGTGAAGCATCGTGGCGGACGAATGAAGCGCTTCCGAGAGGTCGCTCTTGAACCTATTTTTTTTCGTCATGACAGATCTCCACCAAGTCTTCGTCCGCCAGGAGTTGCGCGAGTTGTGCGCTATTCAATGCGGCATAGCTCTTTGCGAGAGTTCGGAAGTCTTCCAGCTCATCATCGTCGATGTTCGCTCTATCCTTCTTGGCGAATAGATATTCGTAGATCCAGTATCGACCGCTCTTGGCGAGGATGATGCTCCGGTGCATGTTCTTGTTCAGACGCTTCTTGAAGACCCCACCTCCCAGATCGTCAGCCTGACCCTTGATGACTGCCTCGACGGCCTCGCAGAGCTCGATGTCCCTGATACGAGCCTTGCGTGCCGCCTTCGAGAACCATGCGGTTTTGAAAACTCGCTTGAATTGGCCAGCCATGGTTTTATATAGCACCAGGTGCTACAGATTTCAACGCGTACCTCTCGCACGGAAAAGCCTGTTTCCCTCGTCCGGCCAAGCTGATTTGCCCTATCCAGTCCTCGGCCCAAAAATATTCCTCTTTCCTTTTTTCCGAATTCATGCTTATCTTTGCGCATCCCGTCCCACACGAGGGACAGTTCGCGACCGTCACGGACGTCGGGTGCGGGATGCGGTGGGCGCTTTGGGCTGCGGCGTGAGCAATCATGTCGACGGACAGTCCCGAGGCGCACGGCCAAGCCGTGGGGTCCTGGCATCCCGATGCTGATGCCACGCGCGTGACAGCGCCAACGCGCTGCGCGGGCAACGGTGACCAGAAAGCCCGGCGCACCGGGGAGACCACGGAGCAACCGTAGAGCCATCGCGCAGGGAAGGCCGGAGGCGGGCTCAAGCGGTGGTCGCAACACCCAGTGTTTTCATTCGTGACAGCAGCTCGTCAA
>NZ_JAUHJF010000029.1:0-63810 GCF_032380995.1 Bradyrhizobium sp. SZCCHNR2028
GGTGGTGTGGGAGGGGTGGAGTCGCGAGACTCCCCCCTATCCCGATAGGCCTTCACCCGGCATTCCCTGCGCCCTCTTCGAATGGCAGAGGGCCGAACGACCGGACGAACTCGGGCGGAGAACGCCGCGAGATCGTGGAGGCGCGGGTTGAGTTCATGCGCATGAATCGGCGACATGGTGAGAGCGGACGTTATGGGTCCCGCGCGGTCCTCACCGTCGGCGCCGATGTCAGCCCATGCGGAATCCCTCCGTCGTCGTTCCGGGGCGCGCGCAGCGCGAGCCCGGAATCCATACTCCCGAACAGTAGTTGGTGAAGAATGTCGTGCGTTCAGGCGTCTCGATCCTCGCGCAGAGTCGGGACTATGGACTCCGAGCTCGCGCTGCGCGTGCCCCGGAATGACGGAGGAGAGAGGCGGGTACTCGCTCCTCCTTCCACGTCACGGCTCAAGTTACGGCGCGGTCTGCGCCTCGATCTTGAACTGCGCCAGCGCGCTCGGCGGGTCGATGGCGATGAGCTGGGCGAGCTGCAGGGCCGGGACCTTGGCGCGCGGCGAGAGCTTCAGCGTGAAGGTCTGGTGCGGCCGCTCGACGAAGCGGCTGATCGCATCGACGGCACCGGCGACATCGACGTTGTCGGCCGCGACCTGCGCGCCGATTGCCTTGATGCTGTCGACCAGCGCCTTGCGCGCGGCGTCCCGCGTGATCGAATGACCGCGCGCATAATTGGCGACGAGCACGTCGACCGCGCCGAGATCGCGCAGGGTCAATTCCAGCCCGCTGGCCTCGATCTGCGCCGCGGCCGTCGTCGCCTGCTGCAGGTCGATGGTGAACACGTCGCGCGGCACCTGCGACAGCGACATGCTGGCCGAGGCTGCGATGAGGTTGCTGACCTCGAGCTTGAACGGTTGAAGCGCGAAGGCGCCCGAGCTCTCGGTCCAGCCGAGGCCGAGATCGGCGTCGAAGGCGGCGGTGTCGATGCCGGCGACCAGCAGCGGCAGCAAGGCCGGATTGGACGTATCGAGCGGTCCGGCCATCTTGGCGACCAGGTGTGCCTGGGTCGGGATGGGACCGACGAACTGGCCCCAGTCGAGGCTGAAATTGTCGATCTGGACCGGCTTGGTGCTCGCCTTGTAGGACGTCGTCAGCGCCTTCAGCTCGATGCCGCCGATCAGCTTGAACAGCGCCAGGGCTTCGGCCGGACCTGGCTTGGCTCCCGGTACGGCGAATTTGGCGGTGTGGCGCAGCAGGCCGCCCATGTCGAAGCGCTTCACGGCGAAGCGGCCGAGCTTGACCGGTCCGTTCGGGGTCCGGCCGTCGAAGCCCTCGAACGCGACGTCGCCCTTGCCGTCGTCGAGGTCGAACCGCGTCAACGCGACCTTGACCGGGCCGTCGGGAGTCTCGACCGCGAGGCCTTTGACCTCGACGTTCTTGAACAGGACGCCGTCATAGATGCTGGCCACCTTGTCGATGAGGTCCGGCGTCATGGCGCTCGTTCGCGGCGAGGTCGGCGTCAGGGCGGCGACCAGCGCCGGCAGTTGGATGCGCGACGGCCGCACGCCGAACTGGTCCATCGTGAGGCTGTCGATGTGCATGCGCATGCCGAGATCGGACGTGATCTCGTAGAGGCCTGCCCCGGCGACGCCGCTCAGGCGGACGACACGATCGTCGGTGGCGGACTCGGGCGCGAGCAGAGCGACGATGGCGTTGACGTCGATGTCCTTGGTCACGACGTCGAGCATGCGGCCGCGCACCGTCTCGACCTTGCCGTTCGGCGGTTGCGCCGCGGTGCTGAAGGTGACCTCCTGGATCTTGTAGTTGCCGATGCGGCCGCCCTTGATGTCGTCCACCACCAGCCCGGAATAGCCGAACTCGGTCGGCCCGACCGAGGGGCCGCCTTCCATCGTGCCGGTGACCCGCGGCACCGTGGCCGAGGTGGCGCTGATGGTGGCGAGCTGTTGGGTGAGCGCGTGGGAGGTCTCGAGCATGCCGGCGCCGGCCGGGAGCGCGGCGAACCGCGCCGGGCCGGCATAATCCTTCACCAGCAGTTGCGGCAGCTTGTAGCTCAGCCGGAGCGGCGACGGGCCGGGGATCTGGCCGGCCATGGCGATGTCGCTTATCTCGATGCTGGCGGCCGTGACATGCTCGGAATCAGGCTGGCTCAGCCCGGTCGCGGTGATGGTGCCGAGCGTGACGCTGGCCGGCGGCTGGGCGGCCGATTCGAGCTTGACGTCGGCGATGGTCAACTTGCGGCTCCACAGGTCGAAGGCGACCTTGCCATGGGTGGCCGTGGCGCCGCTCTGCCGGATCTGGGCAAAGCTGGCCTCGACCTCGCGCTCGGCGCGGCTCTGGGCGTACCAGGGCAAGCCGACGAAGCCGGCGACGGCCAGCGCGGCAGCCGTGAGAATTCCGATCAGGATACGGGTCATTTGATGTGCTCCGCCCAAGGCTTAGGCAGCAAGTGATGATGGTCTCAATGAAATCGATGGAGTAGGGATGTGCTTCTGCGAACTGGGGAATCGCTGGCCCGGGATGCCGGCGAACATGGTTTCGGATGTTGCATGAAAGCCGCCCAACGTGCATCACATGCACTTCCACCGGCCGGAAAAACCGACGTCTGACCGAGACTCAAGAGACCAAAAATCCGGGTCGGAAACGCTGGAGCACGTATGTCGTCGTCCTATTCTGAAGATCTTCGTTCCGCAGCCCTGGCCTATCACCGGCTGCCACGGCCGGGCAAGCTGGAGATCCAGGCTACCAAGCCGCTCGCCAACCAGCGCGACCTGGCGCTGGCCTATTCGCCGGGCGTTGCCGCCGCCTGCACCGAGATCGCCAACAGCCCGGCCGAGGCCGCCACGCTGACTGCGCGCGCCAACCTGGTCGCCGTCGTCTCCAACGGTACCGCCGTGCTCGGCCTCGGCAATATTGGCCCGCTGGCGTCCAAGCCGGTGATGGAGGGCAAGGCGGTCCTGTTCAAGAAATTCGCCGGCATCGACGTGTTCGACATCGAGATCGCGGCCGACACGATTGATCGGGTGGTCGAGACGGTCGCGGCACTGGAGCCGACCTTCGGCGGCATCAACCTCGAGGACATCAAGGGACCGGAGTGCTTCGAGATCGAGGCGCGGCTCAAGGAGCGCATGAAGATCCCGGTCTTCCATGACGACCAGCACGGCACCGCGATCATCGTCGGCGCCGCGATCAAGAATGCGCTGTCGCTGGCCGGCAAGCAGCTCTCCGAGGTCAAGATCGTGACGTCGGGCGCCGGCGCCGCCGCGATCGCCTGCCTCAATCTGCTGGTCTCGATGGGTGCGCAGCGCAAGAACATCTGGGTCTGCGACATCGACGGCGTCGTCCATGAGGGCCGCAACACGCTGATGGACCCGTGGAAAGCGGTCTATGCGCAGAAGACCGACAAGCGGACCTTGGCCGAGGTGATCGGCGGCGCCGACATCTTCCTCGGGCTGTCCGCCGGCGGCGTGCTGAAGCCGGAGCTGCTCAAGCAGATGGCCGAGAAACCGCTGATCATGGCGCTGGCCAATCCCAACCCGGAGATCATGCCGGAGGAGGCGCGCGCGGCGCGGCCGGACGCGATGATCTGCACCGGGCGCTCGGACTTCCCGAACCAAGTCAACAACGTTCTCTGCTTCCCGTTCATCTTCCGCGGCGCGCTCGACGTCGGCGCCACCGCCATCAACGAGGCGATGAAGCAGGCGGCGGTCGACGCGATCGCGCAGCTTGCCCAGGACCCGCCGTCGGACGCGGTCAGCCGCGGCTTCGACACCGGCGAGACGCAGGGTTTTGGTCCGGGTTCGCTGATCCCCTCGCCATTCGATCCGCGCCTGATCCTGCGCATTGCGCCGGCGGTGGCGAAGGCGGCGATGGAGTCCGGAGTCGCGACGCGGCCGATCACCAATTTCGACGAGTACACCGCGCTGCTGGAACGTTTTGCGTTCCGCTCCGGCCTGGTCATGAAGCCGGTGTTCGCCAAGGCGAAGACGCAGCCGGTCCGCGTGATCTATGCCGAGGGCGAGGACGAGCGTGTGCTGCGCGCCACCCAGGTCGTGCTGGAGGAGAAGCTGGCGCGGCCGATCCTGGTCGGCCGTCCCAGCGTGGTCGAGGCCCGCATCAAGCGCTTCGGCCTGTCGATCAAGGCCGGGCGTGATTTCGACCTGATCAACCCCGAGGACGATCCGCGCTACCGCTCCTATGTGCAGAGCTACATCGAGATCGCGGGACGGCGCGGCGTGACGCCGGATGCGGCGCGCACGGTGGTGCGTACCAACGCCACGGTCATCGCGGCGCTCGCGGTCGTCAGGGGCGAGGCGGATGCGATGATCTGCGGCGTCGAGGGGCGCTACATGAGCCATCTGCGCCACGTCCGTGAGATCATCGGCTTCATGCCGGGGGTCAGCGACTACGCGGCGCTGGCGCTCACCATCACCAGCAAGGGCGCCTATTTCATCGGCGATACCCAGGTGCGGCCGGATCCCACGGCCGAAGAGCTCGCCGAGATGGCGTCGCTCGCGGCCAACCACGTCACGCGATTCAACATCAAGCCGAAGATTGCCTTCGTCTCGCATTCCGATTTCGGTGGCTACGACACCGAGTCCTCGCGCAAGATGCGGCAGGCGACGGCATTGCTGAAGCAGCATCGTCCCGACCTCGAGGCCGACGGCGAGATGCAGGGCGACACCGCGCTGTCGGCGACCGCGCGCAAGGCGATCCTGCCGCATTCGGATCTCGAAGGCTCGGCCAATGTCCTGATCATGCCGAATCTCGACGCCGCCAACGTCGCCTATCAGATGATCAAGGTGCTGGCGGATGCGGTCCCGGTGGGGCCGATCCTGATCGGCCCGGCGCGCCCGGCGCACATCCTGACGCCGTCGGTGACGGCGCGCGGCATTCTCAACATGACGGCGGTGGCCGCGGTCGAAGCCCAGGAACGGGCGGGGAGGGCGCAGCCGACGCTGTTTGCGTGACGTTGTTGGCGTGATCGAAGTGTGGCGGAATTCGTCCGGTTTCGGTCGTATTCCGCCCGCCTTTATTGTTGAAAAGCGTTCGCGACGTCACATATCCGGCCCGGTGGGCCGGCGACACATCGTTTGAAGTTGATCCGTGAGGGCGAGAATGCCGGGTTTCATTACATTCGGGCGCGTTCTGTTCGCCGTGATCTTCATCTACACGGGCGCGACCAAGCTGTTCGGCATTCCCGCCACCGCCGATCTCATCGCCGCCAAGGTCACGATTCCCACGATGCTCGCGCCCTATGCGGCGCAGCTCGAGGCCGCTGCCAGGATGCCGATGCCGCAGATCCTGGCGATCGCGGCCGGCGCGTTCGAGGTGCTCGCCGGCGTGATGATCGCGCTCAATTTTCTCGGGCGTTTCTTCGCGGCTCTGATGATCGTGTTCGTCGGCGCGACCATCTTCTACTTCCATGACTTCTGGAACCAGGCCCCGCCCGACAACGCCAAGACCCTGATCGACGCGCTGAAGAACCTGTCGATCATCGGCGCGCTGTTCATGATCTTCGGCTACGGCAAGGGTCCGAAGGCACCGGAGCAGAGCGCGTATGGAGACATCTAGAGGGGAGCCTCAAGCGGTGCGTTTCCAGGCGGTCACGCTGACGTCGTGGACGGGATCGAGCATCAGCTGATTGGCGGGCGTGTAGCCGTGGGCCGTCAGCACCTGCTGCGGCGAACGGTCGGGACCGATGCCGGGAAAGCACGGCGCGCCGCCGGGCAGGGAGACGTGGGGCGCGAGCGACAGGAAGAAGGTCTCGTAGCGGTCCATGAACATCTCGAACACGACGGGGCCGCCGATCACCGCCACCGTGCCAGAGCCGACGCCCGCGGCTTCACAGGCGGCTTCGAACGAGGCACCCGCCGGATTCCAAAGGGTGGAGAGCGGCTTTTCCGGATCCGGCGCCAGCCCCGCGACCTTGCCGGTCACGACGATGCGCCGGCGCTTCGGCGAATTCGGCTGGTCCTCATAGGAGTTGCGGCCGTGGACGATCAGATCGGCGCCATCGAGGGCCTGGGAAAAGAATGCGGCGTCGCCGGGAAATTTCAGGGCGGGCGGCATCGCATTGCTCGCGTCGGCCAACATCCCGTCGGCCGACACGATCACGTAACCTTCGAGACGAAGCTTGGTCACTGACGAAAGGAATCCTGTCTCATTCGGACACTGTCGTCACAACGCTCGAGACCGGCCGTTGGCTCACCGTCGGCAGCTTCGCGACCTTGCTGAGCTGCTCGTCATATTGCGGCAGCGACTGCACCGGCGCCTTGGCGCGCATCGCGACCACCTTGTAGCCGCCGGCCTTCAGGCGGCGCAGCAGCTCGGGCAGGGCCTCGGCGGTGTGCTTGTGGAAGTCGTGCATCAGGATGATGCCCTTGCCGAGCTTGTCGAGCTTCTTGAAGGTGACGTCGATCACCGCCTGCGCATTGCGCGCCTTGAAGTCGAACGAGTCGAGATCGCAGGAGAAGATGCCGATGTTGCGGGTGCCGAGATAGGTCACGATCTCCGGCGGATGCTGCAATGCCGGGAAGCGGAAGAACGGCGCCGGCGAATTGCCGCCGAGCGCCCATTTCACGGCGCTGATGCCGAGCTCGATCTCTTCCTTGCGTTGATCCTCGGTCAGCTTCTTGTTGGTCAGCGCCGCGTGCGACCAGGTGTGCGTGCCGACCGTGTGGCCGGCATTGTAGACCTGCTTCAGGATCTCCGGATAATAGGTCGCATGCTTGCCGATGATGAAGAAGATGCCGGTGGTGCACTGGTCGGCAAGCGCCTTGAGCACGCTGGGCGTGTTCTCCGGCCATGGGCCGTCGTCGAACGTCAGGACCACTTCATGATCCTTGAGGAAGTCGAGGTCCTTGAAGTGCTCGAAGCCGAATCCCGGACCGCCCGTCGTGTCGATCTCGACGGTGCGGCCGACGCCGAGCGCATCGGGGTTCATGCAGGGTGCGCGCGGCGGCTGCGTCTGGGCGGCCACGGCGGGAACAGGGGCCGGTGCGGGACCAGCAGCAGCCGGGGTCGGCGCCGCCGCCGTGCGCTGCGCCTGCGACCAGGCCGCGCCAGACGTCAACAGCGAAGCCGCCAAAGAACTCGCGAACACCAATCCTGCTGCAATCCGCATCGTGTTTCCTCGGGGTTGTTGCAACGGGAGCGCCAGCGTCGAGAGTCGCTCCGTCATCCGGTTGGGGATACTAGCCCAGCTGCCGGATGGGCGCCAAAAGGAAACGAGGCAAAAACACGGGGGAAGTTGCCGGCTTCCGCCGCATTCCTGCCGAGTGTTGCTCAGCCGTCCGCCAGCAGCCGGGCGACCGCGGTCTTGACCCGCGTATCCGTCGGCTCGACCGAGGAGGCGAACACGTCGGTGATGTAGCCGTCACGGCCGATCAGATATTTGTGAAAGTTCCAGCGCGGCGTCTCCTTGGGCCGCGCCTCGGCGGCCCAGCGGTAGAATGGGTGGGCGTTGGAACCGGTGACCACCGCTTTTGCGGTCATCGGGAAGGTGACGCCGTACTCCTTGTTGGCCAGCTCGGCGATGTCGCCCGCGATGCCGGGCTCCTGGTTGAAGTCGTTGGAGGGGACTGCGATGATCGCTAGCCCGCGCTGATGGAACTCGCTCCACAGCTTCTGGAGGCCGGTGTATTGCGGGGTATAGCCGCACTGGGAGGCCGTGTTGACCACCAGCACCGGCTTGCCCGCGAAATCGGCGAGCCGGATCGGCTCACCGGCCAGCGCGGGGAAGGAGAAGCGATAGGCGGTCATCTTGCTCACCGCATTGTCGGCATGAGCAGCCTGCGACGTGAGCGTCGCGCCCGACAACGAGGCGCCGATGCCGAGAACAACCATCCTGCGATCGATCATTGTGAATCTCCCTGAGCAGAGCCAGCCCCGTCAGCATGAATGTGCCCGCGCTCGACCGGCCGCTGCTTGAACGGCCGCGACGTGGCGCTGGATCAGACTGCGTTCCGGCACGGGATACCCCTGCCGTGGGGCGGAAAGAGGGACGTCGTCGGTCGTCAGCGCAGCGAAAGGATGAACTCCGTGCCCTCGCCGGTTTCGCCCTGGTTGATGCCTTGATCGGAGACGATCAGCGAACTTCCAGTCGACAGGGCTTCGCCGAGCCACGCCATGACGTCGGCGGGAATGGTGATGCGATCGAGCGCCTCGGCTGCGCTGCTCAGCGGAACGACCTGTTTCAGCTCGGCATCGGCGCCCGCGGACCTCTTACCGCGCCGGGCCGCCTTGGCCGCGACATCGGTCGCCGCGGCGCTCCGCGCCGAGGAGGGCAGCGAGACGACCGACCAGCGCATCGTCGCCGGATCGGCCTTGTCAGCCGTCGCGGTGAACACGTGGGTGCCGAGCGGCTTGTCGCCCGGTGCGATGGTGACGGGGGTGTTGAACACCGGAGCGAAGTTCTGCCGCACGTACAGCTTCGAATCCTTGCGGCTGATGAAGATCGCGATCTGGCTGTTGCGCTTCAACTCGGGCTTGGGCGCAATCGGCTTGTCCGGTGCGGCAACACGCGACTGATCCTTGGCGAGATCGTTGGGGTCGACTGGCTTCGCCGGTGCCTCTGCCGCCGGTGTGGGCGGCGGCGCAGGCTGGTCCGCGATCGCGGCGTCGGCAGGCTTGGACTCAGCCGACTTGGAATCAGCAGGCTTGAGCTCGGTTGAACCGGTGGCTTCGGCATTCGCCGACGCCGCAGCCGGCCTCTCGATAGCCGGAGCGGCCACCTGCGCAGCAGTCGTGGGCTGCCTCGCCGGAGCTACTTCGCTGGGGGCAGACTTGGCCTCGTCCTGCTCCTCGATCCTGACCCCGGCCGGGGCGCCTGGCTTGGCCTCTGCGTCGGCGGTCGCGTGCTCAATCATGGTCTCGGCGACACTGGGCTTCAGATCGGCAGCATCGCTCCGAACCTCCGCCGCGGGTGAACGCGGTGGTTCGGCGCTTGGCGAAGCGTCCGAGATCTTCGGTGGCAGCCCATTGGCGTTGGTGGCATCGGCGGTCCGCACCTGGCCCGACGCGGTTGGCGATCCTTCGAAGCGGGGGCTCTCGGCATGACCGATCGTGGCGCGCAGATCCGTCGTCGCGACTGTGATCGCGGTGGTGATGGCGGTGCCCTTGTCCGACTTGATCGCTGCGGGCGCAGTCGCATTGGGTTGCACCGATGCGCTCGGCTGCGGCGCCTTCAGTGCAGCGAGCATCGGATGCGAGAAACTCGCAGGAGCCACCTCGCTCGGCGTGACCAGGACCCGGGATCCCATCCGCGTCCAGCCATAGATGCGGGTTGCAAAGCTTGCCGGCATGCGGATGCAGCCATGCGACGCCGGGTAGCCCGGCAGCACGCCCGCGTGGAGCGCGACGCCGGACCAGGTGATGCGCTGCATGAACGGCATCGGGGCGCCGCTGTAGATGTTGGAGCGATGGTATCTCTGCTTCTGAATGACGCTGAACACGCCCATCGGCGTGGAATGCCCCTTCATGCCGGTCGAGACGGGTGCCTCCGCGAACAGGCCGTTTGCGTCGTAGACCTTCAGCTGCTGCTTGTTGATCGACACCGCGATCGTGAGCGGCGCTTGCGGCTTGGCAGCCTCCTTCTCGGTCTTGGTCAGCGTCTCAAGGTGGCGCGCCTTGGGCTTGCGCGGAGCGGCCGGGCGTACGGTCGGAGCAATGGTGATGGGCTGCGCGTCGTTCCAGTAGTAATAAGACGCTGCGCCAGCCTGTGAGGTCACTGCTATGGCAAGCGGGACTGAAACGATTGCTGCACAATAGAACCGCCCCCTGGCGGCTGCACGAACGCAGAGCATTCCGGCAAATCCTCAAGAACCATCTGGTCTTTAGTGTCGCAGACGGAGTCTGCGTTCACCAGCTTGGGCTTCTGCCCTGCGTGATTTCGTTCCAATCGTAGCAGAAAAGCCTCACATCCCGTTAAACGGGGTAGTGGAAGGTCAGGGGCTGGAGCGCCTTCCTTGCAGGCATTTGTGTCCCTACATGGGCGGTATGCCGAGCATCGGCGGTATAACGGAGACCGACATGTCGTTCAGAGCCACCAAACGGTTTGATCTGTGGCTGAAAACCCTCGTTTGCCTACTGCTTATCGGATTGTCCTCGCCTGTGATCTCAGCATACGCCGCAGACGAGCCGGATCTGATCTTCCGTCGGTCGACCGTGTTCAAACTGCTCAGCCCGAATGACAAGCTCGCGACCTATGGCGTTGATGATCCAGAGGTAGAGGGCGTCGCCTGCCACTTCACGGTGCCGCAGAAGGGCGGCTATGCCGGTTGGCTGGGCCTGGCCGAGGAAGTCTCCGACATCTCGCTCGCATGCCGGCAGATCGGCCCGATCAGGTTCAAACGCAAGCTCGAACAGGCCGACGACATGTTCCGGCAGCGACGGTCGCTGTTCTTCAAGAAGATGCAGATCGTTCGCGGCTGCGACGCCAAGCGCAACGTGCTCGTCTACATGGTTTACTCAGACAGGCTGATCGAGGGATCGCCGAAGAACTCGACCTCCTCCGTTCCGGTCATGCCTTGGGGCAAAGCCGACGACGGCGTGGTCCAGAAGTGCGGCGATTTCATTCAATAAGGGACCTGCCAAGAGACGATCGGCTGCCGAAAGCCTTGCCGGGCAATTTGTGCTTGGCAGGATCGTGGCAGCCGATCAGCCGCACCAGGCTCTGTGGCGTCGAGCCGGCGTAGCTCTCGGTTCGCTGCTGCGCCATCGGTGCAGCCAGGGAGCTGCGGCGTGATACCTTCGGTTTGGGTGTGTGCGAGCGCTTGTCCATGGTGACCCTGAGGGAGCAACGTCGTCTCCCAACGCGCCGCGCGCTGCTGGGTTGCCGTGGTGAGCTGGGAGGTTCTCCCTGCCGGCCACAGTTAACGTAAGGTCGTTAAGAAGCTCGCCATCGGCAGAAATGGCGGCTGCCCCGGAGGGCGCTGGCTCGCCCAAGGCAAGTGAAACATTCTTCTGCTTGGGGTTTTAGATCACTCTCGTTTTGATTGTATTTTGTGTCGTCGGGTCGGTCGCGATGAAACGAAGCGGCGGGGCCATGAAACCATTTTGGGCCTGTGCCGCAGGCCGCTTGAAACGTGAAGCGGATATGAAACCAATGCTGGCGTCAGCGACATGCGAATCGTGTCGTCCGGGCCCGCGTGGATGACATGACGAAAAACGAATACCAGCGGTCCACCATGCGTTTTCGACTGGGTGCTGCGGCGCTTGCCGTGCTGTCGTGCCTCTTCTGGTCCTCCGTCGAGGCGCGGATAACGACCCGATTGCCCGATCTGCGCAGCGAGTTCGTACGGCAATGTGCGCCTCATATGCTTGACCGGTGGGCGCATCCTGAAGCTGTCTGCTCCTGCCTGCATGATCATGCGGCCGCGATGGTGGAGGATGCCGACTTGCGAGAGGCGCTGCTGCGCGGCATCAGTGAGACCGGCGTGCCGACCATCGAGACCGATTGGGTGCCCGCGCCGAAGCAGGCCGAGATCGGTCCTACGTTCACCAAGATCGCGAAGCCTGCCCTGCAGTGCATGTTCGATCCGGCCAGCTGATCAGCCGCCGGACCTGACGTCGATCGGCGTCCATCGTCCGGCGGTGCTGGTTGTCAGTCCAGGCCATACTGCGACATCAATGACTGCACCTCCGGCCGGCGCATGATGCGCGAGATCCGCGTGCTGATGGCGTCGTCGTCGCTGTGCCTCGACGATCTCGCACTCGGCTTGGGAGCAGGGCGGGCCGCTGACGCATCGGCACTCGTCGGCTGATGCCGCGCAAGTGCAGTCTTTTCGGCGGATGGCAAGGTCGTCGCTTTCGTCCGCGTCGTCTGCGTGGGCGCCGCGGCCGTCAGACCGGGCTGGGTCGGCGCGGCAGCAGGAGCGACTGCGGGGACGATGGCCGGTGAAGCTGCGGTCGTGGCGGGCGGCGTCGCGGTCGGTGCCACAGGGCGTGTTTCAGTGGTGGCCGCCACGGGCGGAGTTGCGAGCACGGCATTCGACGCCTTGGCAGCTTCAGCAACGGGCGCGGCGGCCGTGAGCGAGTTGGTACGCGATTGCAACAAAGCCCCCTCAGGTGCCGGGACGGGCACGGCCAATGCGGTGAGCGTCGATGCTGGCGCCGAGATCGGCGTCGGCGGCTCGATTACCGGAAGCGGGGCTGCGATGGAAGCACCGCCCGAGGCGGCGGACTCGCTGACGATCCTTTCACTGCTGTCCGGCGCCGGCTGCTTGATGTCGCCGGGGACGTTGAGAGCTTGGGTTTGCGCGTGGGCCAGCATCTGACGCGCGGTCATCGGTGTCTCCGCTGAAGCCGACATCGGCAGCAGGACGGCGGTCGCGAGCGCCAGCTGGAGTGTCCGTGCGTGCGATGTGAACTTGATCATGGCTGGCTCCTTGCGGTGTGCGATCTGCATTGGGGTCCGTTCAGGCCGCGGCGCTGGCCGTCGCCCGGTCGTGGGCGACGACGACACGCTGGCCGCGCATCTTGGCGATCACCTCGTCGCGCGGGCCGAACGCCAGCGTCTTGCCGAAGGCCATCACCATGATGCGGTCAACATGCGCCAAAAGCTGCGGCCGGTGCGTGACGACGATCACGGTTCGGCCGGCGGCCTTCGCCTGGGCCATGGCCTGCGCCAACGCCCGCTCGCCGTCCTCGTCGAGGTTCGAGTTCGGCTCGTCGAGGATCAAGAGCCGTGGATCGCCGTACAGCGCGCGGGCCAGGCCGACGCGCTGGCGCATGCCTCCGGACAACGCCACGCCGCCTTCGCCGATCGGAGTGTCGTAGCCGTTGGGCAGGCGCAGGATCACCTCATGCGCGCCGGCGGCCTTGGCGGCAGCGACGACGGCGGCCTCATCCACCTTCGCAAGCCGGGCGATGTTGTCGGCGACGGTGCCTGCGAACAGTTCGATGTCCTGTGGCAGGTAGCCGATATGCTTGCCGAGCCGGTTTGGGTCCCACTGGCTGTAGGCGGCGCCGTCGATGCGGATCACACCTTCGCGCAGCGGCCAGACGCCGGCCATGGCGCGCGCCATACTCGACTTGCCGCTGGCGGAGGCGCCGACGATCGCGAGACTCTCGCCGGCCTTGAGCGAAAAGCTGACGCCCTTGACCGAGGGACGGCCCGCCGCCGGTGGCCACACCACGGCGTTCTCGACGTCGATGTCGCCGCGTGGCGTCGGTAGTGCGGTCGGCGCAGCCGTGACCGGCAGCGCCTGGAACAGGTCCTCCAGCCTGCGATAGGCGGAGCGGAATGCGATGATGCGCTTCCACTGGCCGACGACCTGCTCGACCGGGGCCAGCGCGCGGCCCATGATGATGGAGGTCGCCATCATCGCGCCGGGCGAGATCTGCTGCTCAATCGCGAGCCACGCGCCGATGCACAGCAGCGAGGTCTGCACCGCCATACGCGCGAACTTGGTCACGGAATGCATCGCCGCGCCGCGCTCGACGAGGGTGCTGTGGGCATCGACCATCGCCGACTGACGGCAACTCCAGCGGTCCAGGACGATGTCGCCCATGCCGAGGCCGCGCACGACCTCGCCATTGCGCAGCGCCGCCGCGACGAAGCGCGAGGCCTCGTTGGCCAGCGCATTGGTGCGCTCGACGCTGGCGCGCGTGTAGAATTCGGTGAGCAGCGCCAGCGAGAACAGCACTGTCGCGCCGAGCAAAGAGAGGATGCCGAGATAGGCATGCTGCAGAAAGCACAGCGCGACGAACACCGGCGTCCACGGCAAATCGCAGGCGATGGCGGCGGTGCCGCTGGAGATGCAGTCGCGGATGGTCTCGGCGTCACGGATGATCTGCTGGCCGAAGCGATGCCGCGGCGACAGCTCCGCCTTCATCATCGTCTCGAACAGCGGGTGGCGCAGCGTGCCTTCGAACTGCACGCCGGCCCGGGCCAGCACGCCGGAGCGTGCGAATTCCAGGACGCCGTACAGCACGAGGAAAACACCGACAATGAGCGTCAGCATGACCAGCGTGCCGAGATTGCGGCTGGTGAGGACGCGGTCGTAGACCTGCATGGAATAGAGGGGCGAGGCGAGCATGCTCGCATTGATGAAGAGGCTGAGCACGAAGGTCGCGGTGAGCGCGGGAAAGCAGGCGCGGAGCGCGGTTCCCAGCGGGCTTCGGGTGGTGCTCGTCATGTCGGATCCCCTTGCGATGGTGCTGGAGAACTTCGCCTGGGGCGCCCGTCGTCGACCGTGATTGACCTCACATAGCTCGAGGCTGATCTGCCAGCGCTTGAGTTGGCCGGTTGCAGCCGCTACCGGATGGATCAGCCGTGCTCAGATTTCGCAGCTTGCCTGAATCACAGTGACCTCATGCCTGCCGTAACGTCCCAGAACATCCGGCTCGTGTCGGGCCTCGTCCTGTTTGCGTTCGCCGCGACGCATTTTCTCAACCATGCGGTGGGTCTGTTCAGCCTCGAGGCGATGGACGAGGTGCAGGAATGGCGGCTGGTCGTCACCCGATCGTGGCCGGGGATGATCGTGCTGGCGGCGGCATTGCTCGCGCATGCCGCGCTTGCGTTCGTCAAGACGGTTCAGCGCGGCACGTGGCGGCTGTCCTCGTGGGAGTTTGTTCAGATCGCCACGGGATTTGCGATCCCGCTATTGTTGCTGCCGCACGTCATCGAGACCCACATGGCTCATGCGCTGTTCGGCGTTCAGGATGGCTACCTCTATGCGCTGGCGTTGATGTGGCCCAAGGCGGCCTGGATTCAGACCGCTCTGCTGCTGCTGGTCTGGATCCACGGCTGCGTCGGCCTGCATCACTGGCTGAAATTCCGGAGCTGGTACCGCCTCGTCCAGCCGCTGCTGTTTGTCCTCGCCGTCGCGGTGCCGATGGCGGCGCTGATGGGTTTCGTGGTGTCCGGGCGTGCCGTCGCCGCGTTGCTCAGCAATCCCGGCATGGCCGAGCAGATGCGCCAGGTCACCCATTGGCCGAGCGAACTCGACGGGAGGTGGATCGCCTTGCTGCAAATTTCGGCGCAGATCGCAGTCGTCGCGCTGCTCGTTGCAGGCGTGACGATCATCGTGTTCCGCCACGTCGCGTCGCTCGCGGCGCCGAAGATCGTCATTGCCTTCACGGGTGGCGCGACGGTGCGGGCCGCGGTCGGTCCGACGCTGCTGGAGATCATCGGCAGCAACGATCTTTCGCAGCGGTCCGAGTGCGGTGGCCGTGCCCGCTGCGGTCTTTGTCGCGTCCGGGTTGATGAAGGTGCGGAGACGCTGGCACCGCCCGGCCACGCGGAGCGCGTCATGCTCGCCAACTTGGCGGCTCCGGCGAATGTGCGGCTGGCCTGCCAGATTCGCCCGGTGGCGCCGCTGACGATCACGCGTCTCCTCGGCGGCGCTCAAGCGGAGAGGGCGCCCCTCGTCGACCACCTTCCCGCCGAGCGCCGTGCGGTATGCCTGGTCCACGTCCGCGTCCGTCCGCTTACGGCCATTGCGCGCGACCGGCTGCCCTCCGACCTCGGGTTCATGATGAACGAGATCTTCGGCGCCATTGGCAGGGCGATCGAAGCCCATTCCGGGCGCATCGATCGCTTTCTCGGCAATGGCGTGCTCGCCGTCTTCGGCGAGGAGCAGGGAGCAGAACAAGGCTGCCGCGATGCGCTGCAGGCGATCGGTGCCATGGACGTGGTCATGGACCGCGTCAACGAAAAGATCGCCGCGGAGATCGGTCGGCCCGTCGAGTTGACGATTGGTGCTCACCTTGGCGACATCGTCGTCGGGCAACTGACCCTTGGACGCACGTCGCAGGTGGCTGTGCTCGGGCTCGGGACGGAGTGGCCGGCGCGTCTGGCTGAATTGGCGGAGACCAGAGGTTGGCAGCTCGCGATGTCCGGGGGCGTGGCGACTGCAGCCGGCCTTGCTGATCTGGATGGAGCGATACGTGAGAGGCTTGCCGATCCGGAGCAGGGCAGCGAGCTGGACGCCATCGGCGTGCGGCGTGCCCGCGACCTTGCTGTCGTCGCGGGCGCGCCACCGGTGCCGTCGGCCTAGGTGCTCTCGGCTCATTTCTCACGGAACGTCTTGGCGAGCGTGTTGAGCAGCGGCCCGACCAGATATTCGAGCACGGTGCGCTCTCCCGTGGAGATGATGACGTCGGCCTGCATGCCCGGCAGAATCTTCTCGGCGATCTCGGGCGGGATGGTCGAATAGTCGATCACGACCCGCGCCGAGTAGTAGCTCTGCTTGTTCGCCTCGTCCGACATCGCATCCGCCGAGACGCTCGAGACCTTGCCGAAGATCGTCGGCGTCGTGCGCGAGGAGAAATTGGAGAAGCGCACCTCGGCCCTCTGGCCGATGGCGACGCTCTCGATGTCGCGCGGCGAGACGTGCGCCATCACGTCGACGCCTTCGCCGACCGGGACGATCTCGGCGAGCGTATCGCCGGGCTTCACGACGGCGCCCACGGTGTGGACTTTCATGTTCATGACGATGCCGTCGCGCTCGGCGCGGATGTCGACCCGGCGCAGCACGTCCTCGGCGATGACGAGCTTCTCGCGCAGGTCCGACAGCTTGGCACGGGTGCCGTCGAGCTGCTGGCCGACTTCGGTCAGATATTTCTGCAGCGTCTGATCGATCTGCAGGCGCGATTGCGCCGCCGTCTGCGTCAGCCGCGCCACGTCGGCCTGCGCCTGGCCGAGATCGCCTTCGACGCGGGCGCGCTCGCGTTCCAGTTCGAGGAACTTGTTGCGCGGATAGTAGCCTGCGGCGACCGCCGGGCGCACATTGTTCATCTGCGTCTCGAAGCTTGCGAGCTGCGCGGAGAGCGCGGCGCGCTGGCGGTCGCGGCCGGCGAGCTCCTGCTGCTGCTGGGCGATCTGGGAATTGAGGATGTTGATCTGGCTGATCAGGCCATTGCGGCGCTCGATGAACAGCCGCTGCTGGTCGGCGATGGCAAGCGCCGCCTCCGGCACGTTCTGGCGGTTGAGCAGCGCGTCGGGAAACGTGATCATCCGCGCATTGCCGCGCTCGGCGAGCAGGCGCGCTTCCTCGGCGAGTGCGGCATCCATCTGCTTGCGCAGGAGATCCGTGTTGGCCTGTGCCTCGGTCGGCTGCAGCCGGAACAGCAGGTCGCCGCGATGCACGGCGTGAGTCTCCTTGGCCAGGATGTCCCGGATGATTCCGCCCTCACGGTGCTGGACGACCTTGTGATCGCCGGAGACGGACACGGTGCCCGGTGCGATCGCCGCGCGATCGAGGGGGGCGTAGGCGGCCCATACGCCGAAGCCGCCGAACACCAGCGCCACCGAGAGATAGCCGAGCAGGGCGTAGCGGCTGAAATCGGCCTTGACCGGCTGCGGCCGGTCGGCCGGTTCGAAGAAGCCGTGATCCTGCACCGCTGACATCGACATGCTGCGTCCCCGCTTGTCCACGGGCAGGAGCATCATCGATGCGCGGCTACGGGACTGTGCGGAAGGTCACGCGCCGGAGGTCGGCGGCGAGAGCCGCATCAAACGAGATCAGCTACTTCTTCTTCGGCCCGAAGCGCGGCACGCATTTCGTGGTGCGGACAATACCGGTTTCGGCCATCTTGGAGCCGGAGACCTCCTTCACCTGGCCAGCGGGGCAGGTGCCGTCATCGACCAGGACGCGCTGGCCAAGCCGGAGATCGGTGACGTCCTGCTCGCGCCCGACATATTGCGCCTGCGCGGGTGCGGCAACCAAAAGCAAGAGACCGAGGACGCCGAGAGGGCGGGCTGCGACATTCGCGAACGAGGAGATTTGAGAACGCATCACTTTCCTTCGATCTTCAGGCCGTTGGGCCCAATATTGATCTGGACACCCTCCGGCTGCTTCTTGGCCTGATAGAAATTGTAGCCGAGCACGATGATCGCCGCGCTGAGAATGCCGAGGAGGAAATAAAGGATATTGCGGTGATCCGACATGCCAAATTCCAAAGTATGTTGCGGTCATTTTCGTATGCGCGAATGTACGGGCGGCCTTGCGATTCTGAAAGCAGCGGCGAATCCGGTGCAACTCTGCATGAGATTGTGATTTGCTGCAGTCATCGGCAATTGGAACCTCGACAGGCATGATCACCCAGGACATTACGCAGCGCATCGTCGACGCCGTTGATGCCGACTTCGACCGGCAGCTTGCGACCACGAGCGACTTCGTCGCCATCCCCTCGACCCGCGGCGCCGAAGGGCCGTGCCAGGACATGTTCAGCGATCTCCTGCGCTCGCGCGGCTACGAGGTCGACGACTGGCACATCGATCTGGACGATCTCAAGGAGATGCGCGGCTACGGCCCGATCGAGCACGATTTCTCGAGAGCACGCAGCGTGGTCGGAACCTACCGGCCGGCGACGTCGGCCGGGCGGTCGCTGATCCTGCAGGGGCATTGCGACGTGGTGCCGGCCGGTCCGCTCGACATGTGGGAGACGCCGCCGTTCTCGCCGGTGATCCGCGACGGCCGGATGTATGGCCGCGGCGCCTGCGATATGAAGTCCGGCACCATCGGCGCGCTCTATGCGCTCGATGCCATCAAGGCTGCCGGCTTCAAGCCGACGGCGCGCATTCACATCCAATCCGTCATCGAGGAGGAGAGCACCGGCGTCGGCGCGCTGTCGACCCTGCAGCGCGGCTACCGCGCGGATGCCTGCTTCATCCCGGAGCCGACCAGCGGCAAGATGGTGCGTTCTCAGGTGGGCGTGATCTGGTTCCGCCTGAAGGTGCGCGGCTTCCCGGCGCATGTGTTCGAGGCCGGCGTCGGCGCCAATGCGATCCAGGCGAGCTATCATCTGATCCATGCGTTGGAGAAGCTCGAGGCAGACTGGAACAAGCGCGCCAAGAGCGACCGTCATTTCAAGACGCTCAATCATCCGATCAACTTCAATCCGGGCATCATCAAAGGCGGCGACTGGGCCTCGAGCGTGCCGGCCTGGTGCGACGTCGATTGCCGCATCGCCATCCTGCCGGGCTGGTCGGTCAAGGACTGCCAGAACGAGATCCTCGCCTGCGTCGCCGCGGCCTCACGTGATCATCGCTTTCTCTCCAACAATCCGCCGGTCGTCGAGTGGTCGGGCTTCCTGTCCGAAGGCTACGAATTGACCAATTCCGCCGAGCCGGAGGCGGCGTTCGGCAAGGCATTCACCGCCGTCTACGGCGGCGAGGTCCAGGATCTCGTCTTCACGGCGCTGACGGATACCCGCTTCTACGGGCTCAACTACAACATCCCCAGCCTCTGCTTCGGCGCGACCGGCGCCGCGATGCACGGCTTCAACGAATATGTCGAGCTCGACTCGTTGCGCCAGGCCACCAAGACCATGGCGCTGTTCATCGCGGAGTGGTGCGGGATCGAGAAGGCCTGAGCGGCGGCACGATCGGACCGAAGCAATGACCTTTCAGGTCATTGCTTCGGGTTCGAAGCCCGGCGCATCCAGATGCGGCGCTCGACTCGCGGAGACGGGGCGTCCGATCAAACGGGAAGGGAAGGCATGACGCCACTCGACAAGATCAATTCGCTGAAGATGCCGTTCGCGGACTTGAAGGGCGTCACCTTCACCGAGGCCAGCGCCGATCGCGTCGTGGCGCAGATGCAGGTGCGGCCGGATCTCTGCACCCTGCATCACACCATCCATGGCGGCGCCGTCATGGCGCTGGCGGATTCGGTCGGCGCGGCCGCGACCGTGATCAACCTGCCGCAGGATGCCAAGGGCACCACCACGATCGAGAGCAAGACCAACTTCATCGGCGGCGCCAAGGAGGGGACCGTGGTGACGGCAACCGCCACGCCCGTGCATCGCGGCCGCCGCACCCAGGTATGGCAGACCCGGGTGGAAACCGAGGACGGGCGTCTGGTCGCGATCGTGACCCAGACTCAGCTCGTGCTGTGATGATTCGTACACAAACGAATCGTTAACTCACGCGATCCTTGCATGGCCGCATGTTCTCTCCGTAGAGCATGGGGCTTGAAATGAATGTTGCGATGCACAATATAGCTCCTGTCTAGGGAAAGACGTCTGTGCGAGGGCTCTCGAGAGGAGTCTCAGGCAGTGTCACAGGTAGATACTTTTCGTCCCCGGCCGGGCTTCGGCTATGTGCGGACGCTCAGCCAGCACGAGGAACTGCCGTTGCTGCGCGATCATCTGTTGCGGCTCGATGCGGAAAGCCGGCACGATCGATTCAACGGCTTCCTCGATGACAGTTTCATCGAACGCTACGCGGCCCGCTGTGCGGCCGACGGCACGATCGTCGTCGCCTACATGGAAAACGGCCTGGTGCGCGGCGCCGCCGAGTTGCATCCGCCGGAGCAGTCCGAGGACGGGCTTCCGGAGATTGCGTTCAGCGTGGAGGCTTGCGTGCGTCGCCGTGGGGTCGGCAGCCTGCTATTCCAGCGCGTGATCTCGGAGGCGCGGTGGAAGGGCTATCGCAAGCTTCGCGTGACGACCGGATCGCAGAACCATGCGATGCGGGCGCTGGCAGCCAAGTTCGGTGCGCATCTGGCGTTCCGTCACGGCGAATCGACCGGCACGATCGATCTGACCGAGCAGCCCCAGGATGAGCTGGCGAAGCTCGTGATCGAAGCACCGATCGCGGCAGCGCGGGCGTTCTTCACCCTCAATCGCGCCTGCTGGAAGCTCGTGACCCGGATGTACGGCGACAAGCGCGCCGCCTGAGCCGAGCCGTTGCTGCGACGACAAAGGCGCGACAGCGATCACCGCTGCCGCGCCTTTTCGTTTGATTGCATTGGCCGATGCGCCCCGGAGGGCGTTCAGGTGCCGGTGCGCTTGTCGAAATTGAAGCGGCGCACGGTGCGGCGCTCGACCACGACGGCGCGCTGCTGCGTGCCCTGGTCGGCCGTGATGACGCGCGTGTTGGTGCGCGCGGCAACGCGGACTGCCTTCTTGACCTCGGGGAGCACCTGCTCGAGCGGCAGACCCATCAGCGCCGACGCGATCTCGGCCTGGGCCTGGACGTCGTCGGTGATCCCTGACGCAGCGAAGATCGCCTCCTCCAGAGTCGGGGGATCACGCCTGACGCGACGCGGACCGTACTTGGTGTTCCAATCTTCGCTCATGGGGGCCTCGTGAATCGTCCCGGATACCTAGAAGCAGGATTGTTGCATTGCAATATATATTCCGCGAGGCAGCCCAGCTATGCGTTCACCATGTCGCGATCGGGCAACGCTGCCTGCGTCATGTGGATATCCTGGGGCCAGCGGCGCAAGGCCGCGAGCCCGGCTTTCGTGAGGACATAGACGCCGCGCTCGGCGCGGTCGAACCAGCCATAGACGTTACGCTGCAAGATCTTCGGCGCATCCGGAATGTCCGCGCGGAGGTCGCGGACGCGTCTCGGCCCGTCCGACAGCGCCGAAGCGCAGGCCAGCGCCTGCTGCCGATAGGCCGTCATGATGGGTGCGCGGGTCGAGCCGCCCGCGACGGGGTCGCCCTTGCGCCGCTGATGCTCGATCACAAGACGCGAACGCTTCTTGGGATTCTTGCGCGGCGCGGTGGTGGGCGGCTGCACCAGCACTTCGATGTCTCCGGCTGAGGTCACGGTCAGCATGCCGAAGCCGAGCCGGCGGCACAGATTGCGATAGCGCGCGTCGCTCTCGCGGCCCTTGCCGCGTGCCGACAGCTTCGCCGCGATCCAGACCTCGTCGCAGGCACCGGCCCGGTCGACCGCCTGCAGCAGCAGTTCCAAGTTGAAGACCTGCTTCAGCTCGCAGACGACCACCACCGGCGGGTCGTCGCCCTTGAGCGCCACCACGTCACAGCCGCCGACTTCCCCTTTGACCGAGAAGCCGAGGTTTTCGAGGAAGCGTTTAACGGGAAGGTAGAGCGCGGTTTCCAAGGGGCCGTCCGATGTGTGCGACTCAGAGCGCGCGCGAGTCTAGCCCGCCGAGTCCCGTGATGTCAGCGCCAAGTCGGGGTGACCGGCTGGCTTCGCTACACCCGGCCGATAACCGGTATCAGTGCGCCGGTCACACCGCTCGCGGCGTCGCTGGCTAGAAACAGAATGACCTCTGCGAGTTCCTGCGGCGTCACCCATTTGTCGAAATCGGCCTTGGGCATGCTGGCGCGGTTGGCCGGCGTATCGATCGTCGACGGCAGGACGGCGTTGACGGTGATCTTGCCCTTCCATTCGGCCGCGAGCGCTTCCGTCAGGCGATGCACTCCCGACTTGGAGGCCGCATAGGGGCCCATGCCGGCACTGGCCTGGAGCGCGCCCATGGCCCCGATGTTGACGATGCGGCCCGTGCTGGAGCGGACGAGATGCGGTATAGCCGCGCGCGATGCGTGCAGCGCGGTCATCAGGTTTCGCGCATGCATCGTCTCCCAGACGGAATCGTCGCCATCGGCGGTCGTCTCGAACGCGAACGCGCCGGCGATGTTGATCAGCGCATCCAGAGTGCCGAAGTGGGCGGCGACGGAGTCGATCGCGACCTTTGCCTGCTCGGGGTCGGAGAGATCGACGCCTCCGAGCTCGATGCGGTCGTCACTCGCCGGGATTTCGGCCTGGGCATGGTCGATCCCGGCCACATGTGCGCCCCGTGCGAGCGCGAGATCGGCCACGCTGCGCCCGAGCGCCCCTTGCGCACCCGTTATGACAATCACTGCTCCGTTCATTCCGTCCCTGGTCTCCGTTGACGCGCCCCACAGCGCCGCTTGCTATACTATGATCCTGCCGATGAGTTGCAATGGCCGGGCGGCCGGGGCATGGAATTGCAATCAGAAGGCGTGGTTCGTCAGAGGTGACCATGACCGCGACAGGCTCTCTCGAATTTCCTAACGTCCCCACCAGTTTTTCTCGTCCGATCAGACGTTTCAGACAGAGTCTGGATGCGCAGCGCAAGACCCGGATCGTGGCGCTGGGCTCATCTTCCACCGTGGGCACCAACGGAATTATCGCTTTCCCGGCCCGGATCGAGCAGTCGCTGCGCAAGGCCAATTTCGGCTGCATGATCGACGTCCTCAATCGAGGTGTGGGCGGACAGGAATCCCCGGACCAGCTCTCGCGCTTCGAATGCGACGTGATTGCGGAGCAGCCCTCGCTCGTCATCTGGCAGGTCGGCACCAACGCCGCCTACAGACCCGAGGTCTACAGTCCCGATGACGTCGAGGCAGCGCTGCGCGTCGGCGTTCGATGGCTGGCGGCGCTGGCCATCGACGTCATCGTGATCGACCTGCAATACACGGCTGCGATCGTGACGGTGCCGAACAGGCTGGCGCGTGCCGAGGACATTCAGCGACGGATCGAGAAGGTCACGTCTGCGGCCAACGTCAACCTCTTCGGGCGCTGGAATTTGATGAAGAGCTGGTATGAGGCCGGCCAGATTCCGTTGTCGGCGCTCGACGACGGGCACGGTGACCGCTTGCATGTGAGCGAAGCCGCCACCGCGAAGATCAGCGACGTTTTGGCCAGCGCCATCCTGACGGCGCCGGTTGCGCTGGCCTGATCGATAAAATTTGCCGGACTTTCGTAAGTGGATTGCCAGCGCAGCCCGCTAGCCTGTCGCTATGCCGCTTGAGGGGCGTTGGAGCTTTGACATGATGAGACATCTGCCGGACCATGGTTTACCGCTGGTGCAACTGAAGGAGCAGCGGCGGGATCTGGTGGTCGCCCTGCAGAACCGGGCAGGTCCGGTGACCGGTTGGGAATTGATGCAGATCGCGGCGGTTCAGCAGGCGATTTCCGCATTCGAGGAGGTGATTGCCGATCTCGACGCGATGGAAGCCGCCGAGACAGCCGATATCGAAGCGGCCTGATCGGGCTCAAGCGTATTCGCGCCACACCGGCTCACGGCGTGAGATAGCGCTCCTGTAACGTCTTCCGTGCTGCGTCGTCGATGCCGAGACCGTCGCGCAGGTAGGTGTCGACGTCGCCGAAATCATCACGCATGGCGTCGAACGCAGCTGCGAGGAACGACGCCTGGACCATCCCGATCGTCTGGACGACATCAGCGGGAAGATCTGGGTGAGCCGCGGTCTCGCGACGATAGAGCTGGTTCGTGAGCAGGTAGTCTTCCAGGATGACGTCATCCGCAACGTCGAGCGCGTGTAGGACCAGCGCGCAGGCCACACCGGTGCGGTCCTTGCCGGCCGTGCAATGGATCACCAACGGGACGTCCTCATTGAGAACATGCTGGAACAGCGCGCGGAAGCGCGGCGTGTAGTTGCGGATGTAGTTGCGGTAGGACTCGCGCATCAGCTCCAAGGCATGGTCGGTCGTGAGCTGTCCTCGTGTCGCCAGGGCCCGCAGCGCCGGCACGACGCTCGGCTCGATCGGCACGGAGTGCACGGTGATCTCGGCGATCGTGCAGAGGCCGGCCGCGCGCTCGTTGCGACCGCGGAAATCGAACGCTGCGCGAATGCCGAGCTCCCGCAGGACCGCGACGTCGGGCTCGGTCAGCTGTCCGAGATGGTTCGACCGAAACAGCCGCCGCCATCGCACGTGCCGGCCATCCCTGCTGGGATATCCGCCGAGATCTCTGAAGTTGCTGGCGCCGTGAAGGCCGAGATGGCGAAGTGGATAGGCGGACATCGTCTTGTTCTAGGGGACGCGGGCTTCGATGTGAAACGCCGTTTCATCGACGGACGCGACGCCGCAGGCACAGCCCTTCGACAGGACAGGGAAGACCATGAAACGGGTCACGACGGCGGCTTGTTTGACCCGGCAGGTCGAGTCCGCCGGCGACCGTCAGCAGCGGCGAGAGACATGCAGACGGCAGCGCAAGAAAAAGGGCCGGAACCTTGTCGGTCCGACCCTTCAGCAAAGGCGTGATGGCGTCACGGTACGGTCTGACATCAGCGATCCCACGCCGGCTTGGCTTCCTGGATCGCCTCGTCATGATACCAGCTGCCGCTATAGATCGTCGGCTGGATCGACGGCGCGATCAGCGGCGCGGGCGATGATCCGGATTGGCGGGGCGCAAGACCCGCTCGCCCTCCGCGCGGAAATTGGTAGATCCTGGCGGATCCCTCGTCCACATTTGTGTCCATTCCTCAGTCTCCTTCCAGCGGGCCACACATCAGGTTGCGCCCGACTCGTTCTCTTGTGGTGACCAGTCTCGATATCAGTGCTGCCCGGAGGGAATGCAACATGATCAAAACGAAATCACATGTTGCGCGTTTTGCAGGCATTTTTTCTTGTGCTCCCTCCGCAGCAACGCGCCGCTGACCAACACTTGGGCTGGACCAAAGGTTGCGAAGTGGAGCTCAAGTCTTTTCGAAAATGTCCGGGAGGTGCTGACGGCTTGTTCGGCCTCTCTTGCGCATCGCCGCAAATGCTAAGGAATCAAGCGGGTTTTCGACAGGCTCTTTTCTCCGCCATGCGCTCCGTGCAATCCCGGTCGCGCTGCTTTGCCGCACCCCTGACGTGCAAAATCCGCCGCTGGCTCCGCCCCGATTGGTCTCCGTCCATGCGACGGGACGTCGCGGGATTTGGCACGTTCCATGCTTAAGAGTGCGCTGGCCGATCGTGGCCGGGTAAGCGGGGAGCCTTCGATTGCTGGGCTCCCACCTTTCGATAAGACAGAGAGGCTCAATGACGAAATACAAGCTCGAGTACATCTGGCTCGACGGCTACAAGCCGGTGCCGAATTTGCGCGGCAAGACACAGATCAAGGAATTTTCCTCTTTTCCGACCCTGGAACAGCTGCCTCTTTGGGGCTTCGACGGCTCGTCGACGATGCAGGCCGAAGGCCATAGCTCCGACTGCGTGTTGAAGCCGGTTGCCGTGTATCCCGACGCCGCCCGCACCAACGGTGTGCTGGTGATGTGCGAAGTGATGATGCCGGACGGCAAGACCCCGCATCCGTCGAACGCCCGCGCCACCATCCTGGACGATCCAGACGCGTGGTTCGGCTTTGAGCAGGAGTACTTCTTCTATAAGGACGGCCGTCCGCTCGGCTTCCCGGAATACGGCTATCCGGCCCCGCAGGGCCCGTACTACACCGGCGTCGGCTTCAAGAACGTCGGCGACGTCGCCCGCAAGATCGTCGAAGAGCATCTCGACCTCTGCCTCGCGGCCGGCATCAACCACGAAGGCATCAACGCCGAGGTGGCGAAGGGCCAGTGGGAATTCCAGGTGTTCGGCAAGGGCTCGCGCACGGCTGCTGACCAGATGTGGATGGCCCGCTACCTGATGCTGCGCCTGACCGAAAAGTACGGCATCGACATCGAGTTCCACTGCAAGCCGCTCGGCGACACCGACTGGAACGGTTCGGGCATGCACTGCAACTTCTCGACCAAGTACATGCGCGAAGTCGGCGGCAAGGAGTATTTCGAGAAGCTGATGGACGCCTTCAAGGAAGCTCGTGCCGACCACATCGCGGTGTACGGTCCGGACAACCACATGCGCCTGACCGGCAAGCACGAGACCGCCTCGATCGACACCTTCAGCTGGGGTGTGGCCGACCGCGGCGCCTCGATTCGCGTGCCGCATTCCTTCGTGAACAACGCCTACAAGGGCTATCTGGAAGACCGCCGTCCGAACTCCCAGGGCGACCCCTACCAGATCGCGTCTCAGGTCCTGAAGACGATCGCGATGGTTCCGACCGGCGCGAAAGCCGCAGCCTAAGACGCCGAACACAACACCCCGGGGCCGGGGGCTGATATGATGATCCGCCGAGGCAGCCGCTTCGGCGGATCATTCGTCTGGCGGGCTCGAACGATCGGAGGCGGCCTTGGCCTTGATCAATCGCAAGTCCGGTTTCGATCGCAGCGGTATGTCTTCCGTAGCGGTTTGTTTGGAAGCGGGGCATGGAATGAGCTATCGCAAGTGGGTTTCAGGCGTTCTGGTCGCCTGTTCGGCCATCTCCCTGGCTGCAGCGCAGTCGCAGTCAAATGCAGAACAATATCTGCCGCGGCTCGGCGACATCATGAATCTGATTCAGGTCAGACACGCGAAGCTCTGGTTCGCGGGACAGTCCAAGAATTGGGATCTCGCGTCCTATGAGCTTGCCCAGTTGAGGCAGAGCCTGACTGACGCTGCGGTCTTCTATTCAGGCCTGCCGGTGGACAACGTCACCACGCTCGGCCAGCCGATTCAGTCGATCTCGGACGCCATAGCCGCCAAGGATGGCAAGCGCTTCGCTTCCGCCGTGACCGAATTGACGTCGGGATGCAACGCATGCCACGCGTCGATGGATCGGGGCTACGTCGCGATCCGCATTCCGACCGACAAGCCGTTCGGCAACCAGGATTTTCGGCCTCCAGGCCGCTGACCGGCTCCGCTCGAGGCGTGAGTTGCGCTGCAAAATTGCGCCTTCCACCGGCGGCGCGCATCGACTAAGAGCGGCGGCAACCTGTCCACCGCCTGAGCCCTCATGATCCGCCTCGATAACGTCTCCAAGCAAGTCGGCCACCAGATTCTCTTCATCGAAGCCTCCGCCGCCCTTCAGAAGGGGGAGAAGATCGGACTGGTCGGCCCGAATGGGGCCGGCAAGACGACGCTGTTCAGGATGATTTCGGGGCGCGAGCAGCCCGACGAGGGGCAGGTCTCGATCGATCGCGGCGTCTCGATCGGCTATTTCAACCAGGATGTCGGCGAGATGTTCGGTCGCAGCGCCGTGGCGGAGGTCATGGACGGCGTCGGGCCGGTGTCGTCGGTGGCGGCCGAGCTCAAGGAGCTCGAGGCCGGCATGGCCGATCCGGACCGTGCCGACGAGATGGACGACATCATCGCGCGCTATGGCGAGGTCTTGGCGCGGTTCGAGGAGCTCGACGGCTACGCGCTCGACAGCCGCGCCCGCGAGGCGCTGGCTGGCCTCGGCTTCTCCGAGGAGATGATGGACAAGGATGTCGGCCTGTTGTCCGGCGGCTGGAAGATGCGCGTCGCGCTGGCACGCATCCTGTTGATGCGCCCCGACGTCATGCTGCTCGACGAACCGTCCAACCATCTCGATCTCGAGAGCCTGATCTGGCTGGAGCATTTCCTCAAGGGCTACGAGGGCGCGCTGCTGATGACCTCGCACGACCGCGAGTTCATCAACCGCATCATCAACAAGGTGATCGAGATCGACGCCGGCCAGCTCACGACCTATTCCGGCGACTACGACTTCTATGAGCAGCAGCGGGCGCTGAACGAGAAGCAGCAGCAGGCGCAATATGAGCGCCAGCAGGCGATGCTCGCCAAGGAGATCAAGTTCATCGAGCGCTTCAAGGCGCGGGCCTCGCACGCGGCGCAGGTGCAGAGCAGGGTCAAGAAGCTCGACAAGATCGAGCGGGTCGAGCCGCCGAAGCGGCGCCAGACCGTGGCGTTCGACTTTCTGCCCGCGCCGCGCTCGGGCGAGGACGTGGTGGCGCTGAAGAACGTGTCCAAGAGCTATGGCAGCCGCCGCATCTACGACGGGCTGGACTTCATGATCCGGCGCCGCGAGCGCTGGTGCGTGATGGGCGTCAACGGCGCCGGCAAGTCGACTTTGCTGAAGCTGGTTGCCGGCACCGCCGAGCCCGATGACGGCTCGGTGGCGATCGGGGGCAGCGTCAAGATGGGCTACTTCGCCCAGCATGCGATGGACCTGCTGGACGGCGACGAGACCGTGTTCGAGTCGCTCGAGCATTCGTTTCCGCAAGCTGGTCAAGGCTCGCTGCGGGCGCTGGCCGGCTGCTTCGGCTTCTCTGGCGACGATGTCGAAAAGAGATGTCGGGTGCTGTCGGGGGGCGAGAAGGCGCGGCTCGTGATGGCGAAGATGCTCTACGATCCGCCGAACTTCCTGGTGCTGGACGAGCCGACCAACCATCTGGACATGGCGACCAAGGAGATGCTGATCGCGGCCCTGTCGAGCTTCGAGGGCACCATGCTGTTCGTCTCGCACGACCGCCATTTCCTCGCCGCGCTCTCCAACCGCGTGCTCGAGCTGACCCCTGACGGTCTCCATCAGTATGGCGGCGGCTATACCGAGTATGTCGCCCGCAGCGGCCACGAAGCGCCGGGCCTGCGCAGCTGACGACGCGGCCATACTCGTCGCTCGTGCTCTGCTTGCGCTTTGTTCGCATCATCCCCGGCTAGCTCATCTGGACGTGGGTGAAGACGAACAGGAACAGCGCGCCGATCGCGATCAGGAAGATGCCGACCCAGAGCGGCGCCGCGACGCCGCTCTTGTTTGTGGGATCGAGCACGGCCGTCTCGGGTTGTATCGGATCGTAGTAGACGGTGACGTCGGTGTTGACCGGATATTGGGCGGCGACGGCTTCAGCGCTCGACCTGTCGGAATGCTGCGCGGTCCAGCCCCAGTTCCAATGCGTGCTGTGGAAAGAGCGACCATCCACCGTGTAGCTGTATTCGATCGTGACCCGGAAACGCTCCTCTTCCGTTTCTCGTCCGCGATCGTCCTCACGTCGTGTGATCTCCATCGTTACGCCGGAGCGCGTGATGCGCCCCGGCGCAGTCGGCCAGGAGCGGCTCGCCAGGCGCTCCTGCCGCAGCTTCCAGTAGGAGGCGAGTGCGACGGCTCCGAAGCCGAACAGGGCGAACGGCATCAGGAAGGCGAACAACGGCACGCCAGCCTCGGTCGTGAGCACCTTGCCGGCGAGCGAATGCGCCACCAACACGGCGGTCACGGCCGACAGCACGACGAACAGCACCACAAGTGCCGCCGTGCCGCTGGCATTGGTGGGCTCGAGCACCGATTGCGAGGGGCGTTTCGGATCGTAAAAAACGCGAACCTTCGCGCCTTGCGGATATTTGCCGGCGAGCTCGTCGGCTTGCAGGCGCGTGACGCGGCTCGGGCTGCCGAAACGGATGCGGCGACCTTCGTAGCTCTTGCCCAACACCTCGTAACGGTAGCGGATGTCAGGCTTGGCATCGGTGTCATCTGCGGACCGATGCGTCGCCGCGACAGACACCGCCGAGGCCACGATCTCCCCCTCGACGACCGGCCAGTCGCGGCCGCCGCTGGTCTTCTTGCGCTGAAGCCAGAGTCCGTAGCCGGAATTGAGGGCGAGAAAGCCGAAGATGCCGGCGGCGACACGGGTCCAGAGCAGGGCGGATGCGGTGAGCATGATGATCTCGCATGGGCCCGCCAGGGCGGGCGACATGCAGTGGTGTCCTGCGGGTTCCCCTCGGTTCAACAGTGTGCCGGTCCTACGACGCGGGGAGGCGAGCACCTCGATGTCGAACGGCTTGGACCCCGCCGGCATGGCTTTGCCCCGCCAAGCATCATGGCGGGGCGCCAGTGTCGTCAGCCGCCAGCGCGTCAGCCGCCGGCCTCGCACTTCTTCATGAAGCTGGTCTTGGCCGCGCCGGAGAGCTTCTTGCCGTCGGAGCCGACCGCCTTGGTTTCGCAGGTCTCGGCCATGCACTTCTTCATGAACGAGGTCTTGGCGGCGCCGGCCAGCACTTTGCCGTCCTTGCCCACGGCCTTGGTCTCACAGCTATCTTGGGCGAAGGCAGATCCGGCGGCGAAGGTCGCGAGCGCGGCAATCAGGAAAAACTTCTTCATGAGTGTGTCTCCTTGGGACAAACAACGCGGCGGATGGGAGCCGCAAATCTTGGCGCGATCAAGTTTCCTGTTCGGGCTTGTCACCCGAAATCCGGCCGCACGGCAGAGCTGGTTCATTGCCGTGTCGGCCGTATGAGGCCGAGATGCGCGTCTGCGGTAACCGTGTGCTCATGCGGTGCGGTGCTGCAGAAACGCGAGCGTCGCCGGGTCCCGCGCACCGTCGCAATAGCGATCGAGCGCCCGAGCGAAGATCCCGTTCGGGCTGATCGAATCGAACAGCGTCATGCAGGAGCGGAATTTGGCATCGTCCGGAACACCCAAAATGTCGCGCAGCGACTTGCCCTGCACCGCGAGCACCAGACGGGTACATTCGAGCAGTCGCGGGCCGAGCAGGGGATGCGTCAGATAGGCCTCGGCCTCGGCACGGGAGCGGATCGCGTAGCGCTGGGCCATGGCGGAGTGGCCGAGCCCTTCGACCTGCGGAAACACGAACCACATCCAGTGGCTTTGCTTGGCGCCGGCCGCAAGTTCGGCGGTCACACGCGAATAAATCGAATTCTGTGCGTCGATAAATCGGCCGAGAGCATCACAATCCGCCTTCATTGGCTGCTCCAAATATTTGAATGATCGAGGTAATTTCTTGTTCTGGGAAGACATGGCGGCGCCAGGGCGGCCCGATCCCCCCTGGGGCGCCGTGGCACTCCGGGCTGGCGTTTGTCTAGATTATGCCGCACTCTTGCCATCCTATGTCATGACGGGTCGAATCGTACCCCTTGGGGTCGGGCACCTTTCCCGGGTGGTCCGAAAAAGGGGGTATATCGGGGACGTGATGGCTTCCAGTGAAGCAAGCGTAGACGTTCTGTTGTCGCAAGGCCGCTTCGGGCGCTCCGAAGCGATCGCATTCGTGCTTGCAGCACTTGCGATCGCGGCGGGCGCGGCTGCATGGGTCGGCGCCAACAGCGAGGAGACGTCGCTTGCGACCGCGGCGCTGCCGGCCGCCGGCGCGCCGTCCATCACCTTCGAGACACGTTTCGCGCCGGCCTCCGCCTCGGCCACGGCCTATTCGGAAAAAGACGCGATTCGCGCGCTCGACCGTTTCGCCCTTCGCGGCGCGATCGACCGCCAACTGCTCGATGCCCGGGCCGCGCTGGTCAAGGGCATGGAAGCGCGCGATTCGGGCGGGCGCGACCCCAGCAACAGCGATTGGCGGCCGATGCTGACGGAGGGCAATACCGTCACGATGCCTGCACCGGGCGTGCCGCTGCCGCGACCGCGCCCGTCCGTCGCCAACCTGCCGACCAGCCTGGTTTCGGCCAGTGCGCCTGAAGCGGTCGGACGCGTCGACGATCGCTCCATCCTGCAGAAGCTGTCCGACCTGTTGCCGAGCCCGACCAAGTTCGCCTCGCTCGGTCCGGATAGCGGCATCGTGCGCTCCGGGATCGATCTCGGCGCGCTCGGCTATGACAAGACCGCCGTGTACGACATCAAGGCCAGGATGGTGTATCTGCCGTCCGGCATCGGGCTCGAGGCCCATTCCGGCATGGGCAGCCTGCGCGACGACCCAGAGCACGTCAATCAGCGCATGGTTGGCGCGACCCCACCCGCCACCTATGACCTGAAGCCGCGCGAAAAACCGTTTCACGGCGTGCGCGCCCTGCGCATGAACGTGGTGGAAGGATCGACCCTGGGCCGGAGCGGATTGCTGACCCACCCCTATATGCTGGGTCCGGAGGGTGATTCGAACGGCTGCGTCTCGATCAAGAATTACGATCGCTTCCTGAAGGCGTATGATGACGGCGAGTTCAACCGACTCGTTGTCGTCGTCGGGCTCGAGGCTGGCACCCCGACGCGGACCGCGCAAAAGACCGAGTGACGTTTTGTTGCTGGGCCTCGGCGCGACCTCGGCGGTGACGCCCGTCGCATCTTCCGGAAGGTCCCCATGATTGATCCCGCAAACTCGGAAACGCGTCTGCGTACCACCTTCAACATCAAGGTGAACGGCAAGCCAGTCGTGATTTCGACGGTCGGGCAGGCCCATCAGTTCCTCACCAGCCTCAATGCCGTCGAGTGGATGGAGTTCAAGTCGCTGCACGACCAGGCCATGGCCGCGCTGCAGGCCGCGGCCGACAACGCGATCATGACGGTGCAGGCCACCAACGCCGTGCGCACGCTGTTCGTGAGCGCGAAGCTGTTGTGATGCAGACGATGACGCGTTTGAGACAACGACCTCGCGCGGCCTTCCGGGCCGAGAATTCCTGCTCGGCGTCATCGCCCGGCTCGGCCGGGCGATCCAGTATTCCGGGACGGCAGTGATCGACCCAAAGGCCGCGGCGTACTGGATGCCCCGCCTGCGCGGGGCATGACGGCCGTGAGATGGGCCATGACCTCGCTCCACCGTCATGCCGGGGCGCGCGGAGCGCGAGCCCGGCATCCATAATCCAGAGCGGGCATGTGAGGCATGCTGGTCACTCCATCTCGTTTCATAAGTTCTGCTGCGGCATATGGATCCGGACTCGCGCTCCGCGCGCCCCGGAGTGACGACGTGTGTGTTGAGGCGCCTCGCGAACAAGCGCCTCCCGCCATCCGCCATCATCCACCCATGATCTCGCGATCTCGCGACGCATCCTGCGTCCGAGTGATTCCATTCGTCTTGCCCTCCGCACGGCAGAGGGCGCGGGGAATGCCGGGATGCTGGCCGCAACCCATGGCCCGCCTGCAGAAAAAAAGCAGGCGGCAGTCACCACAGGTTCCGCCGGGCAACCGGCATTCCCCGCGCGATGATCTTAACGGCTGCTTCGCGCGCTCCCCGGTGCGCCGGGCTTTCTGGTCACCGTGCACGACAACGCGCTTTGGGCGCGCCACCGTGGGGGCATCAGCGTCGGGATGCCAGGACCACGCGACTTGACCGTACGCGACATCAGCGTTCGTCGGCGCAAAGATGCGCTGCGCTGCCATCGCGTCCACCGCTCCTCCCGCTCCACGTCCGTGACGACCGCGATACGCCCCTCTTGCGAGCGAGAGATGGCACGACAAAAGCACTGAATCCGATTTAGGAAAAGCGGAATATCTCTGACGATGGGACTGGACAGGCCAAATCAGCTTGATGGGCCTGCCGAAAATCGCTTCTGCGCGCACCGCCGTTGTTGCCGATTCAGGCCGTGGGGGCGACGCCGCCGGATGGAAATGCGCTTTGATTTGCCCGGCGGGCAGGCGGTTCTTCGTTCCAATGATCGTTGTTCGATCGAAAGCCGCGCTGCGAACATGTTTGTTACTCGCCGGTCGCGCGAGGAAGCGACGGCGCGCCGAAGCACACTCGGTCCGCACCACAGCCGTCCCACATCGTTGCTCGGCAGGGCTCGGATCAGGCTGCCGCTGGAGCGGTTCTACGACGGCGACGACTGAAGCCGGCGATGCTGCGGCGCGGCGGCGATATCAGTCGGCCATCTCGGCGGCGTCGAGTGCGATCTCCTCGCGCTCGGCCTTCTCGGCCGTCGGAGCGTTGGCGGTCTCGGCCGTTTCGAAATCGTCCTCGGCGATCTCCTGGACCGCAGCTTCCTGGACCTCGGCCGTCTCGACCTGCTCGGCGGCGAGTTCGGCGGCCACGATGGCCTCCGGCTCGGCGTCGTCATTGGCCGGCGTCGAGAACAGGTTGGGGGCTGGGATGGTGGTGGGCACCACCGGCCGCTGCTTGGCCTTATACCAGGACGAGAATTTCTGCGAGATGCCAGCTTCGAACTCGGCGAGCGGCAGGCTGTTGCCGTCCTCGTCGGTGATGACGACCTGCCAGCCTTCCGCCTCCATCACCTGTGCGTTGGCGAGAACGATGAGGGCGCTTTCGCGCTGCTTGCGGATTGTCTGCTGCTCCCGCTCAGCCACCATCGTGTACGCCATGAACCTGACTCCCACACCTAAACTCGGGACACGTGATGGTCCGAAGCACCATCAGCACGCCGCCACTACGCCGTGAGAGTGTGAGCGCGGCTGGGCCGGATTGCGTTCGCCTAATGACAATTTGGCGGCGTCTCACGGGGTCCGGCAGCGCAAAAGGAGTCGAAGATGCAACAGGCCGCAAAATTGTGGTGCAGGAACGAGAGCGCTTGTTGAAGGCGCGCCGCGACGTGTCATCATTTGATTCTGCGGCGGCAACTGCTTCGCGACATCAGCGAAAGCAGCGGGTGAACCGGACAAACAGCGGGCGAATTGGGGACGGCGATGCGAACTCATCTGTTCAGGATGCGGAATTGGAATGTGGCAATGGCAGGGCTTGCGCTGGCGATGGTCGCCAGCCCGCGCGCGGGCCATGCCTTCACGGAGGACGACCAGCGGCGGCTGTGCACCGGCGACGTGTTCCGGCTGTGCTCGTCCGAGATTCCCGATCGCGACCGCATCATTGCCTGCATGATGAAGCAGCGCGCCAGCCTCAGCGACGGTTGCCGCAGCGTGTTCGGCCGGCCATCCGAGCGCTCCGCTTCGGCCACGGTGACGCGCTGAGCGTGCCACGCCTCGTTTCCGCCAACCACGCGCCGCCGGTCGATCGATCCGCGGCGTGACCATAGTGACCTCGATGGCAGTGCGGCGTGGTAGTCTGGCGCGGATCGTCCGGCCAGGAGTTGACGCGCCATGAGCTTCCGCATCCTCGTCCTCTACGGCTCCTATCGCTCCGACCGGATGGGCATCCGGCTCGCGCAATTCGTCGTGGACGGGTTGCGCGCCAAGGACCAGGACGTCGAGCTGATCGACGCCAGGGCGGTCGGCCTCCCGATGCTCGACCGCATGTACAAGGAATATCCGCCCGGCCAGGCGCCAGCGGCCATGGCCGAGCTTGCGGCCAAGATCCGTGCCGCCGACGGCTTCGTGTTCGTCACCGGCGAATATAATTGGGGCATGCAGCCGGGACTGAAGAACCTCACCGACCACTTTCTCGAGGAATGGTTCTGGCGTCCGGCGGCGATCGCGAGCTATTCCGCCGGCCGGCTCTCCGGGGCACGCGCCGCCACCGCGTGGCACGGCACGTTGTCGGAGATGGGGATGGTGGTGGTGTCGAGCACGCTTGCCGTCGGCCCGATCGGTCAGGCGCTATCTGCCGACGGCAAGCCGACCGGCGATTCCGGCCAGGCGCTGGAGCGCGCGTTTCCGCGCTTTGCCGACGATCTGTTGTGGTGGGTCGAGGCGGGCAGGGAGCAGCGGGCGCGCAGGGCGCCGCCCTACTGAGCGCGGCACCAGCGCAGGCCGGAGCGCAGGCGCTCCGGCTCTCGTGCCAAGTCCGCTAACCACACGTCCGTAACCAAGTCCGCTAACGTTGTTCCGCGCTGCCGGCCCCGTTGGTGACCGCGCGCTGACGCGCCGGCGCGCTTGCGCCCTGGCCCTGACAGGGCCGCTCCATCCATGTCCCGTCGGGAGCCTGCTGGTAGGCGCGGCACGGCAGGGACGATGTGGCCTGATCATCCGGTTTGGGCGTCTGGGAGCTTTTCGCCAGTGCGGGGGCGGCCGTCGCGACGAGGGCTGCCAGCGAACCGACGGAGATCATTTGGCTGATCCGCATCTTGGGGGTTCTCCTGCTCGAAGCACTGCCGATTCAAAGTTGAATTGTGGAAACTTTTTGGCAAATGGCGGACTGCCATGGCCGCAGGCTTAAGGATCGTTTGCGACGCGGCTTGCCACGTTAAGACGTCCGCGGAGGTCGCTCCCGCGAGTGTGGCTTTCTCTGGGCTGGCATTGCGCCGATGCTGACGGTAAGAGCGGCATGACGCGCGCAAGCGCCCTCGTGACCGCGATGCGGCGCTCCGCCCGGAACGCCTCGTGCGGTCAACGGACGCCGCCAAGGCAGCCGGCGCTCCGACATCAGCCGCGCGACAGACGGATCGTGGCGGTTCCCGCTTGAGGGCGGGGAGGGGGATCGCGCAGGCTGAGAACTGTGCGAGCATGACGAGACCTCGATTGCCCTCCCTGATCGCGCTGCGTGCCTTCGAGGCCGTCGGCCGCAAGGGCAGCGTGCGCGCCGCAGGCGACGAACTCGCCGTCAGCCACACCGTGGTCTCGCGTCATCTGCAGAATCTGCAACGCAGCCTGGGCGTGGCGCTGGTGCGTGCCGAGGGGCGGGGCCTCGCGCTGACCGAGGCCGGGCGCCAGTTTCATGCCGAGGTCAGCCAGGCCTTCGACATCATCGCCCGCGCGACAATTTCGGTGCGGCCCGCAGCGCGTCCGACCCTGAACATCTGGTGCATTCCAGGCCTCGCCAATCGCCGCCTGCTGGCGCGGCTGCCCGAGCTGAGCGGCCCGCCGCGCAACTGGGACATCAATCTGCAGCCGACGCTGGCGCACCCCGACCTGCAGCGCGGCGAAGCGGATGCGGAGATCGTCTATGCCGAGGCGATCGACCGGGGCGGCGGCGTGGTCGCCGAGGAGCTGGTGCGCCCACGTGTATTCCCGGTCGCAAGCCCGGCCTATCTGGCAAGGTTTCCGGCGATCGCGACACTCCCGGGCCTCGCCAGGGCCTCGCTGATCCACGAGGAGTCCACCGCGCAATGGGAGCAATGGTTCGAGCTGGCGGGGTATCGGGAGCCGGTCACGTTGCGCGGGCAGCGGCTGTGGCACGCGCATCTCGCCATCGAAGCCGCCCGCTTCGGCCAGGGCATCGCGCTCGCCAACGAGGTGCTGGTCGCCGATGATCTGCGCAGCGGTGCGCTGGTCGAGGTGATCCCCTCGGCACTCCACATGGGAGCCTATCAGCTCGTCGCGCTCCGGGAGCGCTGGGACGAGCCCGCGATCGTGGCGCTGCGGGCGTGGCTGAAGAAGGTGCTCGCCGCGTAGCCGCGCGCTCATCCCGCTGGGTCTGGTGCATTGCAGGCACCTGTCATCGGGAACAAGCTGATTGATCGCGACGGCTCTCGGCGTAGCCTTCTGCTCGATTTTTCCCACGAGGAGTTGAGCCATGGCTGCAATTTCGGCTGCAATTTCGGCTGCGAACGAAGACCTGCTGGCGCGACGACACGAGGCCGTCGTCAGGGGCGTGAGCTATGCGACGCCGCTGTTTGCCGACCGCGCCCTCAACAGCGAGGTGTGGGACGTCGAGGGCAAGCGCTATGTCGACTTTGCCGGCGGCATCGCGGTGCTCAACACCGGCCACTGCCATCCGCATGTCGTTGCCGCGATCCGGGCGCAGCTCGACCGCTTCACCCACACCTGCTTCCAGGTGCTGCAATACGAGCCGTATGTGCGGCTGAGCGAACGGCTCAACGCGCTGGCGCCGATTTCGGGGCCGGCCAAGTCGATCCTGCTGACGACCGGCGCTGAGGCGACCGAGAACGCGATCAAGATCGCGCGCGCGGCCACGGGACGCAGCGGCATCATCGCCTTCACCGGCGCCTTCCACGGCCGCACCGCGCTCGCCAACGCCATGACCGGCAAGGTGATGCCGTACAAGAAGCATTTCGGACCGCCGCTGCCCGGGGTCTGGCACGCGCCGTTCCCGATCGCCGGCAGCAGCGTGTCGGTCGAGGACACGCTGTCCTACATCAACTTCATCTTCAAGGCCGACATCGACGCCTCACAGGTCGCGGCCATCATCATCGAGCCGGTGCAGGGCGAGGGCGGTTTCCACCAGGCGCCGCCGGAGCTGATGCGGGGCCTGCGCCGGATCTGCGACGCCCATGGCATCGTGCTGATCGCAGACGAGGTGCAGACCGGCTTCGGCCGCACCGGCAAGATGTTCGCGATGGAGCACTACGACGTGCAGCCGGACCTGATCTGCGTCGCCAAGAGTCTCGCCGGCGGCATGCCGCTGTCCGGCGTGATCGGACGTGCCGCGATCATGGACGCCGCGGAGCCGGGCGGCCTCGGCGGCACCTACGGCGGCAATCCGCTGGCCTGCGCGGCGGCGCTCGCCGTGCTCGACGTGTTCGAGCAGGAGAAGCTGCTCGACCGCGCCAATGCGATCGGCGACCGATTGCGCGCGGCGATCGAGCGCTTCTCGCGCGCCAACAACCTGGTTCCGGTTTCCGGGCCGCGCGGTCCTGGCGCGATGGTTGCATTCGATATCCTGAAGCAGCGCGGCAGCGACGAGCCGGATTCCGAGATGACCAAGCGCGTGACCCGCGTCGCACACGAGAACGGACTGATCCTGTTGTCCTGCGGCGTCACCGCGAGCACCATCCGCATTCTGGTGCCGCTGACCGCGTCCGACGAGATCGTGGACGAAGGGCTCGCGATCCTGGAGAAGTGCCTGGCCGCCTGACGCGCGGCCGAGGTGAATGGGAAGGCTGGAGGTTTGAGACGTGACTGACGCTGCGGCGGCTGTGCCGAATGACGTGATGGAGCGGCTCGCCGCCGCTGTTGATGCCAACTTCGCCAAGCAGGTTGCCTTCCTGCAGCAACTCGTCCAGTTCCGCAGCCTGCGCGGCGAAGAGGCGCCGGTGCAGGACTGGCTGGCCGGCGAGTTCGAGACCCGCGGCTATCAGGTCGACCGCTTCAGCCTTGAAGACGTCGACCTGATGCGCCATCCCAAGGCGGCGCCGATGGACAGCATCGCACTCGACGGCTCCAAGCAGGTGGTGGCGACGCTGGACGGCGCGGGCAAGGGACGCAGCCTGATCCTGCAGGGCCACATCGACGTCGTGCCCGAGGGCCCGACCGATCTCTGGAACGATCCGCCCTATGAGGCGATCGTGCGCGACGGCTGGATGATCGGCCGCGGCGCGCAGGACATGAAGGCTGGTGTCTCCGCGATGATCTTCGCGCTCGATGCCATCAAGGCCGCCGGCTTCGTGCCGGACGGGCGCATCCATCTGGAGACCGTGACCGAGGAGGAGAGCACGGGCAACGGCGCGCTCTCGACTCTGATGCGCGGCTATACGGCCGACGCCTGCCTGATCCCGGAGCCGACCGGCCACACGCTGACCCGCGCGCAGGTTGGCGCGATCTGGTTCCGGCTGCGCGTGCGCGGCACGCCGGTGCACGTCGCCTATGCCGAGACCGGCACCAATGCGATCCTCTCGGCGATGCATCTGATCCGCGCCTTCCAGGAGCACACGAAAGAGATCAACGCGCGTGCCAAGTCGAACGCCTGGTTCGCTGCGGTCAAGGATCCGATCAAGTTCAACGTCGGCATCATCAAGGGCGGCGACTGGGCGAGCTCGACGCCGGCCTGGTGCGACCTCGATTGCCGGCTCGGCGTGCTGCCGGGCGAGACGCCGGCGCAGGCCATGGCCGGCATCGAGCAGTGTCTCGCGAAGGCGCAGGCCGCAGACAGCTTCCTGTCGGAGAATCCGGTCGAGCTGGTGTGGAGCGGCTTCCAGGCCGATCCTGCGGCGTGCGAGCCCGGCAGCGCCGCCGAGGCGGCGCTGGCCGAGGTACATGCACGGGTATTCGAGAAGCCGCTCGACGTGCGGCTCTCTACGGCGGTCAACGACACCCGCTACTATCAGGTCGACTATGGCATCCCGGCGCTGTGCTACGGGCCCTATGGCATCGGTCCGCACGCGTTCGACGAGCGTGTCGATCTCGACAGCGTGCGCAAGACCACGCTGTCCATTGCGATGTTCGTCGCGCAATGGTGCGGACTGCGGCCGGCATGATCACGGTCGCGCTTCTCAGCCGTCCCGGACTGATGGATCCGATGCAGGCGCTGCTCGCGCGCGAGCTGCCGGGCGTGACCGTCGCGTCATGGCCGGAGTCGGCGGCACGCGATGCCGAGCTTGCGGTGTGCTGGAAGCCGGAGCCCGGCGCGCTCGCGACGATGCCGAAGCTGAAGCTGATCCATTCGATCGCGGCGGGCGTCGACAACATCCTGTCCGATCCGACCGTGCCGGATGTGCCGCTGTGCCGGATCGTCGATCCCGATATCTCCGCGGCCATGACCGAGTTCGTGCTGTGGGGGACGCTGTATTTCCACCGCGACTTCGATCGCGTGGTCAGCAATGCGCGCAACGGCGTGTGGCGTCGGTACGAGCAGCGTGCCGCGAAGGACCGTCGGGTCGGCATTCTCGGGCTCGGCGAACTCGGCTCCGCGGCGGCGATCCGTCTGGTCGAGCTGGGCTTCGCGGTGAGCGCGTGGTCGCGCTCGCCCAAGGCGCTCGCCGGCGTGCGGACCTACAGCGGCGCCGATGCGCTCGACGACTTCCTGGGTGAGACGGAGATCCTGGTCTCGCTGCTGCCGCTGACGGCCTCGACCGTGGGCCTGCTCAATGCCGGGCGCCTGGGCCGGCTGCCCAAGGGTGCCGCGGTGATCCTGTGCAGCCGCGGCGAGCATCTGGTGACGGAGGATCTGGTCGCGCTGCTCCGCAGCGGCCATCTGCGCGGCGCCGTGCTCGACGTCTTCGAGCATGAGCCATTGCCCGCGGACCATGCGCTGTGGCGCGAGCCGGGCGTGCTGGTGACGCCGCACATGGCGGCGATCGCCTCCTGGGAGGTGATCGCGCAGCAGGTGGCGGAGAATGCGCGGCGTCTGCTGCGCGGAGAGACGTTGCTGAACGTCGTCGATCGCGCCCGCGGCTACTGATTTACCAGCGGTCTACTCGAGTGTCTGTACCGGCGGCGCCACCGGGCCGCGCGGCGCCGGCGGAGCGACAGCAATGGTCCGTGCAGGCGGTGGTGCGCTGCGCGGCGCCGCCTGCGGCTGCTGCTGAGGCTCGGTCATCGCAGCCTGGCTGTCCCTGACTGGACGCCGGACCTGCTGCGACCGGGCTGCACGCGAGCGGCGGAAGCCCCAGGAGCGCGCGATCGAAGGACCTGCGGTATAGCCGACGACGGCGCCGGCAACGGCTCCCACCGGTCCGAATACGACGGCGCCCGACAAGGCGCCCAGCGCGGCATCGCCGCCGCGGTGCTCGTCGGCCATCGCCGCCGATACCGTCAGTGTCAGCGCCAAGGCCGCGGTCGTCAGCAGTCTGGTCATGAGATGTCCCCTCCGTCGCATCAGCGCCGAAATGGCGGACAAATGTGGCGATAAGAATGCGAGGAGCGGAACCTGTGAGGGAGCCGGTAACCCTAATGCGGACACAATGTCTCAGCGCCGCGGCAGGGCGCGCAGCTCCGTTCAATGCATCGGGCCGAGCACCGACGCGAACGGCATGGCGATGATTTCCTCGCCGAGATCGTCGGAAATGTGCAGCACCCAGTCGCGCCAATCCTCGTCGCTTTCGGAGGAGATCAGCGAATGCATGACGCGCTCGGCGTGATCACAGGCCTCGGCGAGATCGATGACCGCGGTTCCACGCCGATCGACGAGGAACTCATCGGGATTGGAGCAGTGGAAGAAGACCTGCGTCATGTCCGTCTCCTCAAATCGCCATCCGGCGAATCTCAGTCAGAAGTAACAGTGCGGCGGCGTGCGTGAAATCGGATTGATCACGTAAGGTAAATTACGGGGCGCAGTCTGAACCGGTGGAACCGGACGTGCAGTGATCCAGCTCACGGAACGCATCGGTGTAGAGAAAGTTGTCGCGGACCATTCGATCCGGCGACAGGAGCTCGACATGATGTCTGAAGTCCAGATCCACGCGATCGCCCGGCAGATGCTCGAGATGCACGGCGCCTCGGCTGTCGCACAAGCTGCGCAAAAGGCACAGCAATGCGAGGCCAGTGGCGAGGCCGAGGAGGCCCGCGAATGGCGCCACATCTCGGACGCCATGAGGATGATGCGCGGTCCCCATCAGAGCTGACATCGAATCCCAATTTTCAGAATATGCCGCGCGTTCCGGCGGCCTCGCTCGACTCTGCCCGGCCGCAGCCGGCGGTGGATACGTTTCGTCAAGGGGAACGTGTGCCGCATCTCATCCTGGTTTCCGACCCATTTTCCACGCAAGAATCGGGCAACATGATTCGGCAGTGGATTCGCCGCTGACCAACGTTGCCGGCGCGCCCGCCGTCCAGGGATTATTGCCATGGTCTTTTTCAAGCGTGAGCTGAGCCCCGTCGAGATCTTCGAGCGTGCGCTGAAGGACAAGCAGGCCGCGCGGCGGCGGCTGACGGATCGTCTCCGGGTGGCCGAGGCGGCGCTGGACGAGAAGCGCGTCGCCGCGGAGCGGCTCGCCAAGGCAGGCGCCAGCAACGGGCAGCTCGATCGTGCCGAATCGAAGATGCAGGCGGTCGAGCAGAAGGCCAAGGCGCTGCGCGCATCGGTCGCCGAATGCGACGAGCAGATCATCCTGGCGGAGCGCGCCTTCGCCGACGTGGTGGCACAGCGCGACCGCGACCGCGCCGCCAACGACATCGAGGCCGTCGCCACCGCAATCGAGCAGGCGGTTCCTCGCTTCGAGATCGGTGCGGCGGCGCTCGTCGATGCGGTCACGCGCGGCCGTGCGGCGCTGAGCGAGGCCAGCCGCTTCGCGTCCGATGTCGATGACATCCGACGCGAGGTGCTGTCCGCCGCGGAGCTGATCTGCTGGGAGCTGCGCGCGGCCGCGAGCCGCACGCGGGCCGGCAACATCAATGTGGCCCTGCTGGCGCCGCCCGAGGTGAGGCAACTGCCTGCGCCCGAGACCGACCGTCAGATGATCTACACGCTGAGTCCGCTGACCTGGCGTGAGGGTGAGGAGGTGAAGCGCGTCGCCGCGTTCACCATGACCGCGCTGCCGAAGGCCCTGCTGCCGCTGGCGCTCGCGCATCAGCACGTCGACTATCTCAACGCGCGCCGGGTGCAGACGCTGATGCACGTCCATGGCGGCGGACAGCAGCAGAGCGAGCCGATGCCGGACGATCCGGCGCTGGTCGATCTCGATGCGCTGGGTGTGCAGGCGGAGGAAAGCCCGCGGGCTGATGTCGCCTGAGCGTGTCCACGCGCGCGGGCGCGCCGGGGCGCGGCTGGGGTTTGTTGGATCGGCCGCGCTGCTGCTGATTGTCATCAGCAGTGCACAGGCGGAAGATCTCGATGCCGGCAAATCCGGCGCGCGGCTGTTTGCGGACAGCTGCGCCACCTGTCATCGCTCGGCACGTGGGCTCGCCAAGGGGCGCTTTCGCCTGACGCTCTATTTGTTCCTGCAGAAGCACTACACCAGCAGCGACGACTCCGCGTCGGCCTTGAGCACCTATCTGCAGTCGGTCGATGCGCCGGCGGCCGCGCCGGCCCGCCGTTCCCCTGCGCGGCGACCGGCCTATCGCGGTGAGACACGACCGCCACGGCCGCCGCTGCCGGTGCGGGGACGTTAGCGATCGACCTCGATCGCGTCAGATTCAGTCGCTTGGCCCGCAGTTTTCCGGTGTGTGCTCGTCCGGGTGTGGCCGATATCCGCAACCTGGGCTATGCTCGTCGGTCAAGGTGCTCGAACGCTCCGGGGGGCCGATCTCGCGCGTGTCCGTGCGAAGCTGGCCGTCCTGAGCCGTGTCGTCCTGACGTCTCAGTCGTGCCGCGAGCCGCGCTATCGTGATTGTGTTTTCGGGCGTTATGTCTTTTGACGTTGTGTTTGGGCTGTCTGAGGCGGGGCAGCGGCGATGATGACCTTACCGGAGCTCGCGGCAGCGGCGTTGGAGCGTTTCCTCAGCTCCTATATGCGACGCCGTTTCGGATCGTCTCATACCCAGTTGACGGAGATGCTTCCGGCGGCTGCGCGCATCGCGCTGGAATGCATCGGCAACAGCGATGCGTTGTATCACAACGTCGAGCACACCTTGCTGGTCACGCTGGCCGGCCACGAGATCCTGCGCGGCCGCGCGCTGCACAGCCACATGACGGCGGACGACTACGTCCACGTCATCTTGGCCTGCCTGCTCCACGACATCGGCTATGTCCGCGGCTTGTTCAGGGAAGACGACGTCGACGGCTTCGTCATCGATCGCGGCGGCCGCAAGATCTGCCTGCCGCGCGGCGCCTCCGACGCCAGCCTGATGCCGTATCACGTCGACCGCTCGAAGCTGTACGTGATCAACCGCATCGAAGGCATGGCGCCGCTGGACAAGGATCGCATCGCCCGCGCCATCGAGGGCACGCGCTTTCCGCCGCTCGCCGGCCAGCAGTTCGACGAGGAGCAGTCGATCGTGCGCGCCGCCGATCTGATCGGACAGCTCGGCGACCCCAACTACATCCGCAAGGCCAACGCGCTGTATTACGAGTTCGAGGAGGTCGGCATCAACCGGCAGCTCGGCTATGAGTCACCGGCCGATATCGTCAACCGCTATCCGCAGTTCTATTGGAACAGCGTCGCCCCGCACATCCAGACCGAGATCCGCTATCTCAACATGACATCGACGGGGCGCCAGTGGATCGCCAACCTCTATGCCAACGTGTTCCGCGCCGAACGCGACATCTCGCTGTCGGGCCCGCAGAGTTGACCGGCTGAGTTAGCGCCGGCCGCCGACCTCGTCGATGTGGCCGAGCAGGTCGGCCGGATCCTCGTAGACGCGGATGGCGCCGGACTGGCGCAGTTCCTCCGAACCATAGCCGCCGCTCAACAGGCCGACGCCGAGCGCCCGGCAGCGGGTTGCGGCGAGCATGTCCCAGATGCTGTCGCCGATCACGACCGCGCGCTCGATCGGCGCGTCGAGGCGGGCGGCGGCCGCGAGAAACAGATCGGGATCAGGCTTGGCGTAGCGGACCTCGTCGCGTGTCACGACAGTGTTGGTCTTGGGATCGACGCCGAGCGCGGCGAGATTGACGGCCGCCGTTTCCATTCTCCCGCTGGTCGCGATCGCCCAGGGGATACCGGCATCGGTCAAGAAGCCGAGCAGCTCGCGTGCGCCGGGCAGGGGCCGAACCTGGCCTCCGAGCTTCTGATAGGCCGCGGCATGCGCTTTCCGCAGCCGCTCGATCCGATCGGGCTCGATGGCAAAACCCGTCTCGCGCAGCAGCTGGTTGGTGAACAGGCCGCCGCTCATGCCGATCTTGCGGTGGATGCGCCAGACCGAGAGCTCGATGTTCTCGGCATCCAGCGCCGTTTTCCAGGCGAGCACATGCTGATAGACGCTGTCGACCAGCGTGCCGTCGAGGTCGAACAGGAAAGCGGTTTCGATTCGCATGGCTCGCTCCGGGCCGGATGTCTGCTGCATAGCAGCTGCAAGGCCAAGCGGCAGCGGTCATCCGGGTTCCTGCTCGCCGCGGGGCTGTGCCATGCCCGCTATGGCGGTGCGCAGACCGACGAACGGTGCGTCGTTCGGCCATGGCCGGCAAACGTGCCGTGCGGTCTTTCCACTCCGTCGGCAGCCCCGAGGCCGCTCCCGGGTCAGCCCTTGGGACGGATGAAGCCGGCCAGCGTCTTCTTCTGCTCCTCGCACCAGTTCGTCATGCCGAGGCGGCGCTGATCCATGTCGATGGCCTGCGTGGCGACGGCCACCTCCGCCATCAGATCGTCGTCCTGCTTCTCGCCCATCTTGCCGCCGGTGTGCATGTAGGCGATCGCCTTGCGCACCTTCTCGGTCGTGCCGTCAGGCATCTTCATGTCCTGCGCCTTCTGGACCAGATCCTGATAGACGACATCGACGCCGGGACATTCGACCTTGGTGGCGAACGCCTCCAGCACCATGGTGGTATACATATGGCGTGGCTCGGCGCTGCCCGGTGTCAGGGGCGCCAGCAATGCCGCAGTGGTCAATGCCGCAAGGGTTGACGTGTAAAGCAGACCGTTTCGCATCCTCTGGCTACCTCCCGCTTGTTTTCGGCGAGGCTAGCCTGTGGGCGACGCGCGGGCAACAACGAGCGCAGTGCAGCACGCGCGAAATGATCGAAGGGGCCGGCCGGCTATTTGTTCAGCCGCCGCTCCTGCTCCTTGAGCAGAACGTCGAGCTCCTCGCTCTGCTGCGCGAGGCGGTCGGCGTTGCGCTCCTCGTCGGCCGCACCCGACTGCGAAGCGGCCTGCTCGGTGATCTGGCGGATGTTGTCGCGCAGGATCGCGATGCGGTCTGCGAGGTCGGAGGCGGACAGGACGGTCGGATCGGTCAGGCTCATGAACCCCTCGGCGATGCGCATTGTCAGGCGCAGTTCCTTAGCTCGGAAAGCCGCGTCGCGACAAGTGCATCGACGAAATCGATCACCGCCGCGTCGATCGGCGCGGACCAGCGCGGGCGCCTGTGCGGATCCCTCAGCGCACCGGCATTGGCGGACGCACCACGGGCTGGTCCGGATCGACCGGCGCCGACGGCAGCGGCATCGGAGCAGGCGGCGGAGGAGCCATGCCGGCTGCGGCCGGCGGCGGCGTGCGCGGCCGGTGCACAGCTGCTGCACCAGGCAGTGCCGGGGTCACGGCCGCGGTCGCAGGGCGTGGGGCCGGGCGCGGCCGGATCGTCTGCTCGATGGCGCGCGGATCGAACGACCGTGCTTCCGCGGTCCGCTCGCTCGACCGCTCGGCGGGCCTGTCGCTGGGCTTGGCCTCGGCGACCCGCGCCATGTCGCGGACCATCTGCTCCTGCCCGGCCTTCAACTGTGCGAGGCTCGTCTTCAGCTCGCCGATCTGCTGGCTCAAGGCAGCGAGGTCGTGGGCCATCGATTGCAGCAACTGCTCCTGCGACGCGGTCGCGCCAACCGCGCTCGTTGCGTGCTCCTGCGCCTCAGCCGGCGCTTCGGCGGCCGTCTGCTGGGGCGCGGTCGCGGATGGCTGTGCCGCGGCGTCCTTGTCGGCGTTCGATGCCAGCGTGATCCGCGGCATCCAATGCGCGATCATCTCCTGGGCTTGATCTCCATAGCTCTGCCAGGCGGCCGCGGCGACCGCGCTGCCGACGGCGAACAGCACCGCCAGAATGGTGCGCACGGCCCAGGTGGCGAACGTGCTGCGCTCTCCGGTGACCGCGAGGTCGCTCGCCGCCTGCGTCCTGTAGTCAGGGTCGATCTTCGGCAAGGGGACATCCGGCGGCCGTTGCGAGCTGCGCCTGTCCGCTTCGGCGGCGGTGCGATCCGCGCGGGCCGCCAGCACGATCTCGGGATCGATCATGGCATGAGGCTGCTGATCGCCGTCTTTGGTCGTCGTTGCAAGCATTGACGCTCCGTCCTCCGTTGTCGTCCGCCTCGCAGGCGGCGCTCGGCTCTGTACCGATGTGTCGTCCTAACCAACGCCCTCGTGCACCAATGCTCCGCGTACTCACGCTGCATCGTACCTACGCTTCGTGACACCAACGTCGGATGACGACGGCGCCACAGGACGCTCGGCCTCTCGGCCGCATCAGCACAGAACCTGGATACCGGTTGTCCCTCGTGCCCACGCACCTGCATGTTCACGGTGATTCATCTTGGCCAGAGCCGCATGCTCAGGAACGTCCCATCATCGTTCCGTCGCGTCGACGTTCGGCCGATTCCCAATCTCATCGACACTTGGTCATATCCGCCCAAACCAAGGCGAAGACATGGCGGTTGCGCGACCCATGCGACCTCCACCTCTGGCCGCAGGCGGAGCATACCCCGAATGCACCGCGAAGGCTATGCCGACGGCGTTTCTCCGCGCCGACGAGATCCCGGCCATTGTTGCCGACCGGTGCCGCGAAATGAAGCTTCGATCGGCCCGTCAACGCTTGAGAATGTCGTCGGTGGGCAGCCTGATCTCGCAGCAGAGGCCGCTCGGCTCGAAGCGCCGCACGACGCGGGCACCGACCTCGTACGGCAGCATTTGTTCCAGCAGCACGGTTCCAAAGCCCTGGCGCTGCGCACTCAGCGTGCGTCCGGACATGCCGGTCTCGGTCCAGTCGATGACCAGCCAGTCGGCCGCGTCGTGCTTGTCGAGCCGCCATTCGATCCTGATGAAGCCCCGCGGCACCGTCAGCGCGCCATATTTCAGCGCATTGGTCGCGAGCTCGTGCATGGCAAGCCCGATGCTCTCGGCCGCCTTCGGCTTCAGCCGCACCTGGGGGCCCAACAGCGAGAATTGCCTGTCCTCGCGCGCGGCTCCGGCGCGCAGCTCATCGGCGATCAGCTCGGCCAGATCGAAACCGGCGAGGGGATCGCGCGTGACGACCGCCTGGATGCGCGACAGCGCCGTGATGCGGCCTTCGAGGTGACTGGCGAAATCCTCGACACTGTCGCTCGAGTCGCCCGTGCGGCGGATGATCGAGCGGATCACGGCGAGCATGTTGCGGACGCGGTGCTGCAACTCGGCGAGCAGCAGCTTCTGGTGCTCGGAGGCCGAGACCAGCGCCGTGATGTCCTGGGTGATGCCGCCGATGCGCTGCACCTGCCCCACCTCGTCGACCATGGGAAAACTACGGATGCGCAGCCAGCGCGTGACGCCGTCCGGCTGCCTGACGATACGGACGTCCAGGCTGTCGCGCTGGCCGCGCCGGGCGCGCTCCAGGCTCTCGAGGGCGCGGGGCCGGTCCTCCGGCAGCATGAGTTCGGTCCACGATGCGAGATGGTCGCCGCGGAGCACGGCGGTGCGCGGGACGCCATAGATCGTCTCGAATGCAGGGCTGAGATATTCCCATTGCAGGGTCTCGGCATCGCGGATCCACACCACGTCGGAGGACGCTTCGCCGAATTGGCGGAAGCGCGCCTCGCTGTCGCGCAGCGCGGCCTCGGTACGCTTGCGGTCGTCGATGTTCATCACGAGCTCGACGAGGGTGCCGTCGCCGAGGTCACGGCCGGCGAACATCATCCAGGCGCGTTCGCCGTTCTTGCGAAAATACTGCTTCTCATAGGGACCGAGCCGGCCGGTCTGCCGCAGCAGCTCGATCTGGTCGCTCGAAGTGCGCATCCATTCCGGGGGGGTCAGGCTCTTCCAGGTCAGCTCGCCGCTGTTGATCTCCTGGCGCGAATAGCCTGTCATCGCCAAGAAGGCCTCGTTGGCGTCGATCAGGGTGCCGGCTGCATGATCGAAGAACAGCACGCCGACCGAATCGATCTCGAGGAGGCGGCGCAGTCGATGATCGCTGGCATCGCCGCCATTCGAATGCGGCTGCTGTGCGGGCGGCCCAGCGTCCGGCAGCTCGCTGCAGCCGAGGCAGACGGCGAGCTCAGGATCGGCCTGTGCGAGGGCAAGCACATCGGAATCGATCGTGAGCAGGTGAGCATCGGCCCAGAAATGCGCTGTGCGCAGATAGGCGAGGAAGGCCGCCAGCAGATCGAACCTGGTGTTGCCGAAAGCGTGTCGGATCGCGCGCCGCGAGCGGTCGGAATCAGCACTTTGCATGAACAGCACCGACGCGGCCTCGAACAGGTCCGCCTCGCCGTCGCTGCCCGGCTCCGGGATGTCGAGCGGGGGCTGGAGAATCTCAAGCCGGCCCAGCGCCGCCGCGGTGCGCACGGGATCCGCGAGCGGCCGCGCGAGCAGTTGACGCGCCCGATCGATCGTCTCGGGGCGGGATGCCGAGTCGCCCGCGGGCTTGCCCAATCCGACCAGAAAACCGAAATGCCGGGTCAGACAATAAGGCGAATGGTTGAGGCGCGACAGATGGACGGCGAGCCGCTCCTTGAACAGGGCCGGCAGCGGGGTGTCGAGATAGGCGGATTTGGCGAACTGCCAGAGCTGTCGGGTCGCCTCAGGCGCTGACGGCGCCGACCTGAACAGGTTGGGCATCAGCCCGAGGCGCTGCACGATCTCCTGCTCGAAGGGTCCGTCAACCATGCGCTGTTCGACCATCGCCGTTTCCCCGGCAGAGTGCCGAGCCGGTCAGCATAGCGCAAGCGCCGCTCCGAACCTCTCACTCATTCGCGTCGAGCTGACGGCCTTCGCGGTCCAAATGCAAGTAATTCGCGTTGAACAGGCCTGCGCTCATCAGGCGCTCGAGGTCCGGAAGTACCAGCATCTTGCCCTTGAGCACGATCAGGTTGCTGGCGCGCAGTTCCTGCAGCGTGCGGTTGACGTGGACCTTCGACAGGCCGGTCGCCTCGGCGAGATCGGCCTGGGTGAGCGGGAAGCTGCAGCTGCTGTCGTCGGCGAGACCCGCCAGGCGCAGCCGGAAGAACAGTTCGCACAACAGGTGCGCCATGCGTTCGGACGCGGTGCGCTGCCCGAGATTCATGGTCCATTCGCGCTGGATCGCGGCATTGACCAGCGTCTCCCACCAGAACGCCGTCGCAATGCGCGGATAACCGGCGCTGATCTCGTCGAAGAACTCGCGCGGCAGATCGGCGATCGACACCGGCGTGATGGTGCCGATCGAATGGTCCATCTCGCGCAGAATGAAGATGTTGAGATCGCAGATATCGCCAGGAAGGAAGAACGAGACGATCTGGCGGCGGCCGTCCTCGAGCTGCTTGTAGCGGCAGGCCCAGCCATTCAGGATCAGATGCACGTCCTTGGGCTTCTCGCCTTCGCGCGCGATGTCGGTGCGTGGCGCGAAGGTCCTTACCCGCTGAGCCGCAGCGCGGTTGAGCATCAGGCGGTCGGCCGCAGAGAGGCGGACGAAATTCTCGAGCTTGCGTACCAGATGACTCAAAGAGCGGTTCCCCCGAGTTAGTTTATTGGGGTTCCATGTGGTGCGACTTCAATAACTTATGTTAGCATTGTACCGCGTTGACCGCTGGATCTTTCTACACTTGCATGAGGACTGCATGAGGAACCAGCGCGGGCCCGGAGTCGGAGAGATTGCCGCGGCTTCTTGCGCTGCCCGTGCTCCCAAGCGATGCTCGAAGCACGAGCAACATCGCGCGATCCCGACCAACCCTTCGCGCCTCTGTCGTGGAACTCTCATGAAAACTGATGAGGACCACCGTCGAAGCCCGTTGATTTACGGGAATCGACGCGTGGTGGCGACGATCTGGCGCCACGCCAGGTCAGCGGATTTAAGACCCCCTCAGGCTCCGCTTCCTAAGTTGATCAAAACAATCAACTGGAAATGCATCATGCGAGTCGGTCAGCTCTTTGCGGTGTCGATGCTCTCGGTCACGGCGCTTGCCTGTGTTCTCGGGGCCCCGGCGATCGGCGCCAAGCGCCCGCTGGCTGCGGTCGAGTACTCCAGCATCGATCGCGCGCAAGGCCGGATCGCGGTCGATCGCGAACGGGATCGAATCGAGCATTGATCAACTCGGCAATCCTCCGAAAGTCGCGCAGGCGATGTCTGAGGCGGTCGAGGCGTATTTCACCAATGCAGCGGGACTGATCGAGAAGGAGACCGTGGTGTCGCGCAGCAATGCCGGCTGATGGCGACCTGCTTGACGAAGTCCTCCGTGCTCGGCGCAATGCCGAGCGCCGAATTCACCCCGGTCTTTTCGCAGATTGATTGGGCGAGGGCAGGGCCGGCGAGTACCAGGCAGCCAAGCGTGCTGAGTGTGCGTCGCATGGGTGGTTCCTCTCGTTGGTTGCGGCCTAAACCGAGAGATGTCCACGATGTTCTGTCGACCTCGCGCGCGCCGCGCCGTGTGTCCGGTGAGGGGACGCCGCGAGCAACCGGCGCAGCCGCAAAGCGTCGGCGGGCGCCGCGCTCTTCTGGTCGTTGTCGAAATAGACGTAGACGTCGATCCCGTGCGTCGCCCAGGCGCGAATGCGTTTGGCCCAGGTCGCGAGCGTTGCGTCGGTATAGTTGTCCTTGTAGCGGCCGTCGGGGCCGTGTCCGCGCACATAGACGAAATCGGCCGTGCGCTTCCACGGCGCCGGGGCGTCGTGATGGTCCGACAGGCAGAGCGAGATGTTCGCGTCCCTCAGCAGGCGCATGATGGCCGGCGTGTACCAGCTCGGGTGACGGAATTCGAAACTGTAGCGCCGGTGCCTCGGCAGCAGCGGCAGAAAGGACTTGAGGCGCTCGGGATTCGCTTCGAAATGCGGCGGCAGCTGGAACAGCACGGGGCCGGCCTTGCCGCCGAGCAGCGACAGCCGGCTCTCCATCAGCGCAATGCTGTTGACCGAGCGCGCGGACAGGCGCTTCCAATGCGTGATGAACTTGGAGGCTTTCCAGGCAAAAACGAAATCGGGGCCGGTCTGATCGCGCCAGCCGCGGACGGCGGCTTCCGTCGGCGTCCGGTAGAACACGCCATTCAGCTCGGTGGTCTCGAACTGGCTGGCGTAGTAGGGCAGCTGGTGCCTGATCAGAAGGCCCTGCGGAAAGAAGGCGCCGCGCCAGGACCCGTAATGCCATCCCGATGTGCCGACCACGACCCGGGCCATCATCGTCCTCTCGCCGAGACAAGAACTCGAGAGCAAAGCGTCGTGCCGGCGTTCGGGTTCCTCTCGCAATCGCGACAGATGACGAGGCGAGTGTCCTAACGCCCCGCGGCGTGCAGCACGGGCGCACTCAACAGCTCGTTGATATGCGCCGCCGTCTCGGCCTGCATCGCCTTCTTCAGCATGATGTCGCGTTCAGGGCCTACTGGAAGACGCGCTGCCGCCTCGCGGGCAGCGGTTGCAGCCTGCTGCAGCCGCTGGCCGAACGACGCTGTCTGCTTGCGCCGGTTCCGGTTGACCTTCATGGCGAAACTCCTGTTCCTTTTGGACAGAAGTGTGCGGCGCCGAGCCTGTGACGTCGCTAACACACGTTACCGTGCAGTTCACTATCCCTGGAGGTCATTTTGGACCCAACAACAAGGATGCCGTGCTGATTAGTTATTTGATCGATCGGGGTCGTTACCCGGAACGCTGAGGTGCACCTCATGACCCTGCTTGATGGCAAGCGTCGCGGCTGATGCCGCCGATTCGAACGCTGCTTCCTTGGTGGCATAGTCGCCGTGCGCGTTGCCGTCGTGCAGCACGCTCCAATGATCGTCCACTGCTACGATGGCGTATTGAGCCAGTCCCATGTCGTCCTCCGTTTCTCCGCGTCCAATTCGAGGAAGTCGATGAGGCCGGCGATGCCGGCCAGCACGCCCATGATCAGTCCGGCCAGCAGCAGCCAGGCGGAGATATCCGCCCACATGATTTCGGCGGTCCGCCAATAGGCGATGTCGGTGACGAGCGTTCCGATGAAGCAGACGATAGGGAATGGCACCAGCATCGGGTGGATCGAACGCCGTGCGATCTGCGCCGTCGGCTGCAGGGAAGGTCGGGTGGTTTCGGCGGTCGCCACGGGGGTCTCCTCGATTGGGCACGGCCTGTTGCTGCGTGGAGAACCGTCGGCCTGACCGGGCGTTCCGATGACGACGACGGATTTGGCGTGGCGCTCACGCGTGACACGCGACAGCGGGTCGACCGCCCGGTCACCCGTGCCTGCGTATCGGTCAGTGGTTCCTGTTCAGCGGTCCGCTGCCGCGCCCGGCGCGGCTCATCTCGCCGAGCACGAGACCAACCAGAGCAAGTTGCATCCGTTCCTGCGCATGCGGACGAACCTCGGGTGACGCGTCCGCTTCCCGACGCCGGCGAGCCGTGGGGCAGCCGGCCCGGTCTGGCTCGTCGTGTTGGGTCTACCCGGCCGGGCGATAGCCTGTTAAGCAACGGCGCAGGACGGGGCGGTCCCCGCGGATACGAGACTGAGAGGAAGCGGCAATGATTCAGACGGTCGGCATCATCGGAGCAGGCACCATGGGCAACGGCATCGCGCAGGTTTGCGCCGCCGCGGGCGTTCCGGTCGTCATGGTCGACATCTCGGAGCAGGCGGTGGCGCGCGGGCTCGCGACCGTGGGTTCCAGCCTCGACCGCCTGGTCAAGAAGGAGAAGATGACGGCCGCCGACAAGGACAGGGCGTTGTCGCTCATCACCGGCACTGCCGACAAAGCGAAGCTGGCGAGCTGTGACCTGGTCATCGAGGCAGCGACGGAGAACGAGGAGCTGAAGCTCAAGATCCTCAAGGACCTCTGTGCCGGCCTGAAGCCCGAGGCGCTGATCGCGACCAACACCTCTTCCATCTCGATCACCAAGCTCGCCACCGCCACCGACCGGCCCGATCGCTTCATCGGCATGCACTTCTTCAATCCGGTGCCGATGATGGCGCTGCTCGAACTGATCCGCGGCCTGCAGACCTCGGATGCGACCCATGCGGCCGCCGCCGAATTCGCCAAGCGGATCGGCAAGGTTGCGATCACCGCGAAGAACAGCCCGGGCTTTGCCGTGAACCGCATCCTGTGCCCGATGATCAACGAGGCGATCTTCGCATATTCGGAAGGCATCGCGACCGCCGCCGACATCGACGAGGGCATGAAGCTCGGCTGCAATCACCCCATCGGTCCGCTGGCGCTGGCGGATCTGATCGGTCTCGACACGATGCTGTCGGTGATGGAGGTGTTCTACAACGGCTTCAACGATCCGAAGTATCGTCCGGCGCCGTTGCTGAAGGAAATGGTGGCTGCAGGCCAGCTTGGCCGCAAGACCGGCAAGGGCTTCTACGATTACAGCAAGTAGCTGCGGTAGATTGCGTCGGCGGCGGGTGACGCCTGCGCCCGCCGCGCATCCGCCGATGATGGATTTCGTTTCGGGGACATTGGGAATGCGGCGATGCCGCGAGCCGATATATTGGCTGGCATTGGTCAACTGATCCCTGCACGCGATCGGCTGATCACACGCTCCAATGTTCGCGTTGCGCAGTATCAGCCCGAGTGTTGGGTCTCGAGCCGCCGCTCCCGAATGATAGCTACCAAGCTCGCGCTGAAGTGATCCAGATGGACGGCACAGCGCCGGGCGGGCAAGGGGCCATGCCTCGCTGATGCAGCCCACTAAGCCGCGACCCGGCGTGCCGTTCGTGATTTGCCGCTATGCGATGGTCCGAAGCGAGTCCCGTCGCACTCAGCGGATCTGGTACGGAGGTGGAGTCATAGAACCTCCCTGCAATCAGATGGGTTGTTGTCGTTCGGACATCACCGGCACCATGACGAGCGGCCACCGGAAATGGACGACGGGGTAATCGTCCTCCCGGCTGTCTGCGCTGTCAAGGTGCATCCTGACGCATTGATGAATTCGGCGTTACAGGGCGTCGATACTGCGAGTGCAGGAAAACTTTGATCACGCGCTGGTCTGATGACAAATCCGCGCAAATCACTACATGAGGGGGGCCGAGCCGTGTCGGTCGAAGAAGGTTCGCGATTGCGCCCGGTCGAGCGCGCGTCGTCCGCAGGGCGGAGACAATCAGGATCTTGTATGTAGGCGTAGTGCTTGGGGGCAACAAAAAAGCTGCACGGCGCAGCGACATTGATTGCGGTGCGTCAAACGGCCCAAGGTCGTCAGCGACGAAGCTGAAGGTTCCGGGAACCAAAGAATTCGTGGTGTTTTGTTTGCCGCGAAAAGCAAGGCAGGAGAACAGCGATGAGAGCAGTTGGCATTACTCTGGCGACGGTCGCCCTATTTGCGGGGACTCTGCCCGCTCTCGCAGCGGAGCAGGGCACGGCGGGCATGGTCACGGGGATCAACCGTCTCAACGGCACGATCGCGATCAAGCGCGTTCCCAACGGGACCGTCGGCGCCAACACGGCGGGAGCGGCCCAGGAGTTCAAGATCAAGGACAACGCCATGATCGAGAACATCCACGCCGGCGATCGGGTGACGTTCTCGACGTCCGACGCCGCCACACCGACGATCATCAAGCTCGATCGGCAGAAATAGCCGACATAGCCGGATCGAGGGCGCGATGCAGCAGTACGGTGTTCTCCGCGGGCTGGGCGCTTGGCGTCTCGGGCTCTGGGTGATGATGACGGTCGGGGCCTGCACCGTTGCGAATGCGGCCTCGACCGACCTGTACCAGGCGCAGACGGTCGTGACCGGTCAGGGCGAGGACAATCGCCGGGCAGCCTTTGCAGCATGTCTGGAAGACGTGCTGATCAAGGTATCCGGTGCATTTCAGCTCAGGAATGACGCTAGGCTCGCGCCACTCGAGGCGCGAGCGGCGGAGTTCGTCACCGGCTTCGACTATCACGATCAGATGTCGGGCAAGCCGAAGCACGACGAGCAGGGCACGCGCGACCGGCCGTATGACCTGACCGTGTCATTCGATCGCGCGCGGATCGATCAGTTGCTGGCGAGCTTGAACGTCAAGCCGTGGCCGAGGCCGCGCCCGTCGATTGCCGTGATCGTGGCGATGACGGCAGGCGGCCGCACGTTCCTCGTTGCATCCGACGACCGGACGTCCGATCTGCAGCGCGACGCATTGCGCGCGGCTGCCGTCAAGCGTGGACTCGAGATCGCTCTGCCAAGCGCCGCCGAGATCTCGAAGGCCGCTATTGAGAAGACCAAGCTGAACGATGTCCAGCCCGTGGCCGTCGCGTCATGGTTTCCCGGAGCTGAGGTCATGCTCTTCGGCGATCTCACCTGGGACGACGCCGAACTGGGGTGGGTCACGCGATGGCGCCTCGATCGCGCGGGCAAGCAATATCGGTGGCAATTCCGTGGCGTGACGTTCGACGAAGCATTTCGCCGCGCTCTCGGTGGAGCAGCGCAGCTCCTCTCCGACAACGGAGCGCCGTGAGGTTGCCGCGATAGTCTGCAACCATCCCTGTCGAGTGCATGCTGGAGCCGCGCATGCGGGCGCGAGAGTCTCGCGCCCGAGCTCGCTCCGGCAAACAGACAGGAGGGTGTCCGTGGTGAAACTCAGAACGTGTCTTGTTGCTGCGCTGTTGATTGCCACGCCCGCCTCGCTGGCGGTGGCTGCGCCGGGCCTGGTGCGCACCGCGGCCGCCATGCGCGCAGGACCTGGCCCGGGTTTTCCCATCGTCGAGCGCATTCCGGCCGGGGCCCGGATCACCATCCATGGCTGCATTCAAGGCGGCGCGTGGTGCGATGTCAGCTTCGGAGGCGAACGCGGCTGGGTCGCGGCGCGGACACTCGCCTATCTGTACCGTGAGCAGTACGTCTACCTGCCCGAATATGTCGAGTACGTGCCGACTGTCGGCTTCACGCTGACCACCTATTGGAGCAGCTTCTATTTCGGACGGCCCTGGTATCATCGGCACGCGTTCTGGAACCGCTACTGGCATCGCCATCCGCCGGTCATGGCGCAAAATCCGCCTCAGCCTGGCATGACCCCGGGAATGCCGGGTCGTGGTCCCGGCGGAACGATCCAGCCTGGCGCCGGAGCGGGCGCGGTCGCCGGCACAGGCCAACAATCCGGACCGCCTTCGGGCATGCAAGGTCGTATGCCGCCTGCGACTGCCGCCGGCCCCGCCGCACCTCCAGTCGTGGCTGGTGCTCCCGCTCGAGCTGGAACACCACCCATGATGCAGCCTCTGATGAGCCGGAGCGGTGGTGCGCCGCAGAGCGCCCGCGCGCAGATGGGCGGCATGCGCATGGTCGGGACTTCGCCGCAAATCGGCTTGGCGCATATCGGGGGCGGCCCCGCCATGGGTGCTGCGCGTGTCGGCGTCAGCGGCCCTCGCGGCGGCGGCGGGCGTTCCGGTCCGGGCGGTGGTTTCCGCCGGCACTGAGTCTTCAGCGCTGGCGTGGTGTCCGGATTGTGAAGGTGGCGTGCCGGCCGGCGCTGGCGACGGCGGGCGCTGAAATTTCCCGGCATCGGCCGCCTCGGCATGCCACCGGCCTGAGGCCCGCGATCTGCCTGTCGGGCACTACTGGCTGGCATGCTGCTTGCTGCGAGCCTCTTCAGCGCGCCTGCGATGTCGCGGATGCGCCAAACGCCGGGCGAGGCGAAAAGAGGCGGATGATGAGCACGCTGTTTGCGATCTGCGCGACCTATGAGGTGGACGATGGCGCGGCGCGGGGCTTCGTTCTCCAGCGCCGCGAGCCCGATGGCAGCGCCAAGCCCTGGCCGATCCTGGTCACGCGCAAGGGCAACAATTTCTACGGCTTCGAGAATGCCTGCCCACATCAGGGCGCTCGCCTCGACAAGCATCCTGGCGAGTTCATGGACGAGGAAGGCAATTTCCTCGTCTGTGGCGAGCATGGCGCGCAGTTCGACCTCGATACCGGACAATGCTTCATCGGGCCCTGCCAGGGCCGGACGCTGTCTCCGGTCGAGCTCGTGATCGATGACGGTGACATCTGCCTCTCCGGGATCGATCTGGATGAGGAGGACGGCCTCGACATCGACGATCCCGAGGATGACGTGCCCGAGGTGCAGATCACATCGGACTGAGGCTGAGGGCCGGCCGCCGCTGCCGGGTTAGCGCTTCTTCCGTTCGGCGCGGCTGTAGTTGCTGAAATGCCCCTCGCGCGCTGCCTGGCTGCGCGCGGCCTTGATCAGGCCGGGGCTGCGCGCTGGCGGCGCCGGCAGCGAGGGCAGGCGGGTCAGCTTGCGACTGCCACAGGTCGGACAGACCGGCCTTTCAGAAATCCCGATCAGCAACTCGAAATCCTCTGCGCAAGCTGCGCAATGGAAGCTGTAGAACGGCATGACGTCATCCCCCATTGTCGCGAGGGGCATTGCACGAAGCGGGCCAGCGTCATTGCGGGTCGAATCGCCGATTCCGGGCTCGTTGGCACGCGAACGGCAGCATTCTCTTTGCTGCGCGTGTCCCGAATGCGACGCGGCTGGGGTCGAACATTCGACAGCAGCGCAGAGGTCCTGCGCCCGGCCGGCCGGTCCCGGATACCCGGGCGCCGGCCGGACGGGCAAAGCGGATCAGGCGTTGGTCTTCGGCACGTACTTACCGGCGACACACTTGTAACTCTGCAGACGCCACTCGTGATAGGGACCCTTGGACATCCAGTCTGCGATTCCGATCTGCGCGCTGACGGCGCAGGATGTCATCGTGATGCCGGACATCTCGCTGTTGGTGACGACCTTCTCCATGCAGAGCTGGCCGTTGCATAGCATTGCGACGAGAGTGACGAGCACGTTGATTCTGCCTCCATAGAGTGGGACCCGGTCAGGATCGAGAAAGCAGGGTTCATGCCAAGTTATGAATCTGGGCCGTGCTCCTACGGAACGGATTGCTACGGGTGTCACTTCATGGCTACAGAAGCGTGATGGATTCACTGCTTGGATCACGCAGCATTCGGCAACGGACCCGCGCGGGCTGGCCGATGAATTCGGGATTTGCTTGTATGCGGTGCCTTCGGCCTGATGGTCGAGGCTGACCCGGGTCTGCCGTGCCAAACAACAGGCACCGCCTGCGCAGTCCTGCGGCGCTCGCGGCCATTGGACGGCCGGGTCTCTTGATGAACGCCGGGGCCGAACACGTAGACTTGCGCGACCAATATCCGATGCCCAGGACACGAGAATCAGTCGGAAGCCCGTCTCATTTGGCGGGCTGATATCAACGCCTTGATGCAGATGCCAGGGCCCTTCGGTCGTCCGTGGCGTCAGGCCTCGTTCAATCCGGCACCTCGATCGGTCAGGATCTTCTGCCCCTTCGCCGTCAGCTCGTAGATGTCGCCGTCCTTGGCGACATAGCCTTCGCGGATCAGTCCATCGAGCTCGTCCTGCCGGTCGGGCGAGAAGGCGATCGCCTGGCCGATATCCGAAAGCGTCGCGATCTGGTCGTCCGTCAGCATGGCCATCCTCCCGTTGTTGATCCGAACGTCATAGCGTCGCGAATGTTCCGGGAGCACTCGGTCCTACGCCTTGCGCACGAACTCCGACTTCAGGTTCATCTGGCCGATGCCGTCGATCTTGCAAGCGATGTTGTGGCCGTCGCTCGCTTCTTGCAGGCGGATGTTGCGGACCTTGGTGCCGCCCTTCACCACCGAGGACGATCCCTTCACTTTCAGGTCCTTGATGACGATGACGCTGTCACCGTCGGCCAGAACGTTGCCGTTGGCGTCGCGGATGCTGGCATCGTCGCCGGCCGCTGCCGCGACCGCGGCGTCGCCGCTCCATTCATGGCCGCATTCCGGACAGACCCATAGCGCGCCGTCCTGATAGGCGTGTTCGGAGCGGCATTGCGGGCAGGTCATTGCGTCGGTCATCTCATCCTCGGGCGCGGGCAGGAGTGTAGCGCAGCGTTAGAGGCTCGGACGGAACCGGGCAAGAAAAATCCCCGGGGGAGGGCAGCGCGCGGCACAGATCGGCAGCGCGCCGCCATCGTCGGTCGGCAGCGTGTCACGCCGCCTTGCGCTCGGGGGTTTTGCTGGCCGGCCCGGTCTCGGCCGCTTCCATCGCCCGGAGGTAGGTATCGAGCAGCGTCTCGTGCTCGTCCCGCTCGTCCTGGTCCTGCTTCCTGAGCTTGATGATCTCCTTCAGGATCTTGACGTCGAAGCCTTCGCCCTTGGCCTCGGCGAACACTTCCTTCTTCTGCTCGTTCAGTTCCGCCAATTCGCCATCGAGGTGCTCGATCCGCTCGATGAAGGACCGGATGCGCGCGCCGGGAATGCCGATCTCTGACATGGTGACTCCTGTACTAATGGGAGGGAGAAAATGCGCGGCAGTTCGTTGCCAATGTCTTAACGCGCGCGCCTTGCACACACCCGCAAATCCGACGTGCTTAACGCGGAACCGGGCGGGCTGCCGATGTTGCCGAGCGGGCGCCATGCGCTAACTTCGCTCCGCTGCCGAGAGCTTCTGGAACTGCTTCTTCATCGCATTGACGCGGCCGAGATAGCCGGCGACCGAATGGTCGCCGCAGCGCTCGCCATCCGCCGGCTTGAAGCCGCGCCGCACGAATCCGGTCGCCGGCCCGGCGCCGCACAGATGAATGACGGCTGCGAGATCCTGCCGCTGCTGCGCGGTCGGCTTGCCGGAGGGCTGCCGTGCGAGCGCGGCGGCGACTTGGCGGTCGAGCGAGATCACCGTGAGCGCCACCGCGTGCGCTGGCCAGGCGCGAACGTACAGGCTCGGCAAGCCGCAGCCGTTGCTGACCACCTCGTGATCCCGAATGCAGAACCGTGCGGCGTCGGCAAAGGCGCCGTCAGTCATCTGGAACAGGCCGACGGCGCTGGAGGCCGGCTGATAGAGCGCGAACGGATTCCACGCGAACCGCCAGCGCCAATAGGTGCGCGCCACGGGATTGCCCGAGCTCTCGGTCTGCGCCAGGGCGGCGAGCAGCTCCGGCGTGATCGATCGCGTCGCGCTCTCACGGAACAGCGCGCCATATTGACGCCAGGTCTCCTCCGGCTCCTTGTCGAGCGAATGACCCGTCACCACGAACAGCTCGGTCGGCTTGCGCATGACATGATAGGCCAGATTGACCAGCGCGAAGGTCACGAGCAGCACCAAGGCGCCGCAGGTGATCTTGATCCACCGCGGCGCCGCGCCCACCGTCCGGCCCAGCCACTGCGCACCACGCCCTGCGATTCGCTTCGCATCGCGCCGCAGCGCGCGCCAACGGCTGCCGCGTTGCGGCTTGCGCATTTTTTGTTGTCGTGGAGCGGGGGAATTCGGCAACTGATTACCTCGGTCGCCGGTGTGCCGGTCCATGGTTAAGGAAGAATTTGTGCAATGGCGTCATCCTGCCACTTTCCGGTGTGGGGCGGTACGTGATGAGGAAATCGGTCAGTACTCTGCTGATGGTGCTGCTGTCGGTGCTGGCCGCGGGCATCCTGGTGTCCACGGCGATCCTGATGAGCGGTGCCGCGGGCCGCTATCGCGAGAGCGTCGCGACCGAGCAACTGACCGCGGCCGACAAGGCGATCTTCCAGAACGTCCTCGTCATGCGCGCCCACCGCGGCGACATCCAGAGCGTGCTGCTGAGCGAGGACGATCCGCGCGCCAAGCTCACCGAATATCAGGGCATCGAGGCCAAGGGCTATGACGGCATCGTCACAGCGCTCGCCGGCGTCGACATGCCTGAGCGCGACGACCTCATGGCGAGGCTGAAGTCGAGCTGGGACGCCACGGTTCCGCAGTTCAAGCTGCTGTTCGACGAGGCCGCGAAGCCGCGCGCCGAACGCGTGCTGGCGCGTACGCAGGCCTGGTATGAGGCAATGACCAAGACGCTGGACGTCGCCAACGCCGCCTCGCTCGCCGTCTCCAACCGCGCCTGGATGACCGATCCGGCGATCGCCAAGATGGTGCAGGCGCGGCGGCTGGCCTGGCAGGTCCGCGACCGCTACGGCCTGCAATGCTCGGCGCTGCGTCCCAACATCAACGCCTCCAAGCCGCTCGACGACGCCCAGAAGGGCGCGATCGCGCAATGGCGCGGCACCGTCGCGGCCGGCTGGTCCGGGCTCGACGACCTCCTGGCGGGGGGCGGCAGCACCGCGCTCGCCGGCGCCGTGAAGACCTCGCGCGCCGAGGTCGAGGCCGCGCATCAGCGCATGGACCAGCTCGCCAAGGGGTTTGACGGCAGCGGCAAGCCGGCGATGCCGGCGCCGGAATGGAACGCGTTCTGCCAGGGCCCGTTCGCCGGCATCATCGCGATCGGCATGACCGCGCTCGATGGCTCGATCGCCCGTGCCGAGGAGATCAAGACCGCGGCGCTGAGCAGCCTGATCGTCCAGTCGCTCGCCTTCATCGCCGCGCTCGTGGTGGCCGGCCTGGCGCTGCGCGCGGTGCGCGTCCGCCTGATGCGCCCGGTCGGCGTCCTGATGCAGGCGATCCAGCGCATCGGCCAGCGCGACTACCAGACGCCGGTGCCGCAGTTCGCTCATGCCGACGAGTTCGGAGCCATGGCTGCCGCCCTCGAGGGCCTGCGCGAGAGCGCCGCCACCGCCGAGCAGCTGTCGCGCGAGCGCGAGCTCGACCAGGGCCGCCGGCTGGAGCGCTCGCAGGCGATCGACAGCGCCTGCAAGAGCTTCGACGACACCGTGCAGGCGGTCATCGTCAGCATGGGCAACTCGACCGGCCAGCTCGATTCCAGCGCCGGCGACGTCCGCAAGCTGGTCGATGAGTCCACCGAGCAGACGGCCGCGGTCGCCAGCGCCGCGGAGACCGCGACCACCAATCTCGAGACCATCGCCGCCGCCACCGAGGAGCTAACCGCGTCGGTCTCCGAGATCGCGGCGCAGGTGCAGGCCTCGGCGGCCGATGCGCGCCAGGCGGTGGAGAAGGCGGCGCAGACCAACGCCACCGTCGAGATGCTCGACCGCGCCGCCAACCGCATCGGCGAGGTGGTCAAGATGATCACCGCGATCGCCGCGCAAACCAACCTGCTGGCGCTCAACGCGACCATCGAGGCCGCGCGCGCCGGCGATGCCGGCCGCGGCTTCGCTGTCGTCGCCGGCGAGGTCAAGAATCTCGCGGCGCAGACGGCGACCGCGACCGACGACATCACCCGGCAGATCGCCGAGATCCAGGCCGCCACCGGCGAGTCGGTCGAGGCGATCCACGCCATCAGCCACAACATCTCCAGCATCGACGAGAAGATGACGGCGATCGCCGCGGCGGTCGAAGAGCAGCGCGCCGCCACCACCGAGATCTCGCGCAACTTCCAGCACGCCGCGCAGGGCACCCGCGCCGTGACCGACACGATCGGCTCGGTCGCAGCCCTCAACCGCCAGACCGGCAATGCGGGCGCGGCGATGGTCGACTCCGTCCGCCGCATGTCGACCGATGCCGATCGTTTCCGGGTGGCGGTCGAGGGCTTCCTCGGGACCGTGCGCAAGGCTTGAAGCCGGTGCCTGCATCGTGGCGGCGACGCTGCCTTGCGTCGTCGTCAGGACATGCGCTGAAACGTTGTCAAACAGCCCGTGAGCGGATGAGTTCGGCGCACGATATGCGCTGACGATCCCGCGACGCAGATTGCGCCCGAGTCTTGCTCTTGGTTTGCCCTCCGAAGCAGAGAGGGCGCGGGGAATGCCGGGCGCTGGCCGATCGGGATAGGGGGGAGTCTCGCGACTCCACCCCTCCCACACCACCGTACATACGGATCACG
>NZ_JAUHJF010000030.1:0-61649 GCF_032380995.1 Bradyrhizobium sp. SZCCHNR2028
CCCCGCGTTGACCGTTTCTTTCGAATGCCCATCGCAATCTCCTCATCGAGTGTTGCGACGACCAATTGAATCCACCGCCCAGCCTTCCCTGCGCGATGGTTTTAACGCTTCTTTCGCGCTCTCCCTGGGGACCGGCTTGATTGCCCCCATCGCCTGCGCCGATGCTCTCGCATCACGCTCAGGCTTGACCTCGGCATCGGGAGGCCAGGACCACGCGACTTCACGTCCGCATCGAAGGTTGTCCGTCCGCGCAGCCAAAGCCACGCTGCAACCCGACACGTCCACCGCCTGCCCGCCTCGCGTCTCGTGACGACCGCGCGTACGCCCCTCTCGTTGAGGCGGGATGGGTGGAGGATAGACACGTATTCTGGAAAAACGAAAATTAAATCTTTCGCCCGGAAGGTGCTGCGGGCGCGATCACGTTGAGACAATGCGCAAAATTGCCGTTTCGGCACAGGCGTTTCGTGTAGTTGCGGCGAGCCCGAACGACGGCGTTGCAAACAAGATCGCGCGACTGATTCGCCCGACGGGCTTTGTTGTCCTTGCGTTGATTGCGGCGCTTCAGTCCCAATCCATTCCGCCGATGACGCCAAGAAACCAGCCGCCGATAAAAGCGGCCGTAAGCGCCATGAGATGGATCGTCACGGAGGGACCAAGGTCCTGGTTGTCTTGAACATGACTAAGTCCAATCAACCCAAACTCAAAAATTGCCGCGCAGAATACAGGCCAAAGCGCCCGCCGCCGCGCTGCCAGCCGCTGGGCCGGGCCAGCCCCCCGAGCGTTCCGTGATAGAGTCATGGATCGGCGAAGCGACACCACGGCAGTCAAGACGACCACGATCACAAAGGCGATGAAGTACACCAGACATTATCCTTGGGGCCAGCCGTACCGTCTTGAAGGTCACAGGCGAATAGCGCGAACCGGTTTCCTCAACCCTAAGAAGACCACAAGATACAGCCGTGTCGGAGCGCTGTTCCCAGGCCCCTGCTTCCGGTTGAGCATCAGAAGCAGACCTTCACGCGAGCCGGCGACCAGATCCGTTATGGGCCTTTTCACACAGCCAGGGCCACAAGCGGACATTTGTCTCGTGTTGAGGGATCGAGCTACGTTAACGTCGGCTGCCTAGAGGTATCAACCGATGATTGTGATACGGTTTTGCTTGCTGACCGCTCTACTGTGTCTCGGCGTACTGTTGTGGCGATCAGAAAAGATTGAGGCTCAGGGGATGATCTCGCCCGAAATCCAGCGTCGAATCGATGATGTCTGCGCGTGCCTCAGGACGAAGGTGGTGGAGAAGGACGATCCTCACATTTGTCAAAGGCTCCCGGACCGCATGGCCGCTGATCGAGTGCCGGGCGTCAGCATTGCGGTGATCCATAATGGCGCCGTCGAATGGGCGCAGGGATTTGGCGTCGCACAACTCGGGGGCGGCCCCGTGACGGCCGATACCCTGTTCCAGGCCGGTAGCATCAGCAAGCCGGTCGCGGCGATGGCTGCGCTTCATCTCGTCGAGCAAGGCAAGCTGGCGCTCGACTCGGACGTCAATCAGGCACTGACCTCGTGGAAGATCCCCGCAAGCGCAGCTGCGCCAGGCGCCGTGGTTACGCTGCGTGAGTTGCTCAGTCACACTGCCGGGCTCACGGTGCACGGATTCCCGGGCTACTCGGCGGGTGCTCCGATTCCCTCGCTCGTCCAAGTCCTAGATGGAGAGAAGCCAGCCAACACCGCCCCCGTTCGCCTGGAGGCTGCTCCGGGAAGCCGTTGGAAATACTCCGGCGGTGGCTACACGGTGATGCAGCAGTTGCTGCTCGACGTCTCGCATCAACCGTTCCCTAAGCTCATGCATGACACAGTGCTTGCGCCTATCGGCATGACCCGCAGTACCTACGAACAGCCGCTGCCGGTGGAACTGCGCTCCAGCGCTGCGACGCCCTACAAGGCAAACGGCGCTCCTGTAGAGGGCGGGTCCCACATCTATCCGGAAATGGCGGCTGCAGGACTTTGGACGACGCCGACTGACCTCGCGCGATACGCGATCGAGATTCAGCGTTCGCTGCTGGGCGATTCAAATCGAGTGCTTTCGACTGAGATGACCAAGCAGATGCTCGTTGCCGGTCAAGGCAATCACGGTTTGGGTTTTCCGATCGGGGGCTCGCAGGAAAATCCCTTCTTTTCGCACGGTGGTATCGACGAGGGTTTCGAAGCGGTGCTCGTCGCCTATCAGCATAGTGGCGATGGAGCGGTCATCATGACCAACGCGCAAGGCGGCCAGCTACTAGCGACCGAGATCTTGCGCAGCATCGCTTCGGTCTACGGCTGGCCGGATTTTCATCCGATCGTCCGCACGAGCGTAGAGGTCGATCCCGCTATTCTCGCGACATACACTGGCGTCTATGACTTTACGCCGACGTTCTCGATCACCATCACTCTGGAGAATGGGCAACTGATGTCGCAAGCGACCTATCAACGCAAAATCCGGCTATTTCCCGAGTCGCAGAGCAAGTTCTTCGCGAAAGTCGTTGACGCCCAGTTGGAGTTTTTCTCGACGGACGCCGGGCAGATCTCCCATCTAGTTCTTCATCAGAATGGCAACGACGCGCGGGGCGAGAGAAGGCATTAGCGCGTCAGACCTGACCACATTCCTGGGCTGACCATGCACCGCGAACAACGTCGGCCTCGGGTCACAAGCGGCCCCTGCGCTTCCACGGTCGTTAACTTCCGGTGCACCCCGACAGCGGACGTCGCGGGGCCGGGCGGAAAGGTCCGAGATGGGTCACAAGCAGATATCGGCGGAGAGCGACGGCACCACGTTCGTCCGTCAGCCCCCGGGGCCGTCCTTCATGATGTAGCCCATCAGGTCGTCCACGTTGTGCTCCAAGTCCCGGATGATGTTCTTGACGACGTCTCCGACCGAGATCACGCCCACGACCTTGCCCGCGTCCAGCACCGGCAGATGGCGAAAGCCACGTTGAGCCATCATCGCCATGCAACTGTCCAGCCGGTGATCCGGCTTGACCGTCACCGGGTTGCCCGTCATCACCTGACCCACCGGCGTCTGCTTGGCGTCGAGCCCGGGCAGCAGCACTTTGATGGCGCAGTCCCCCTGGGTCACGATGCCGACCAGCGCGCCGTCGTCGATGACGAGCACCGACCGGACCCGGTTGTCGCGCATCTGGCGCAAGGCTTCGACGACCATGTCGTCGGAACGAACATGGATCAGGGCGCCATTCTTCTGGGCCAGCGCGCTTCTTACTGTGCTCATCGATGTCCCCTCCTGGACCCCGTCCTGCCCCGCCTTGATGGTCCGGATGGCAGGATAGTCGAAATATCCGGCTTCGTCAGCGCCTCGCCGATGCGGTGCGCCTGGCCGTGGACCGAACGATGGTTGGGGTCACAGGCGGCCTAGCGATTCCTGGGATTGCAGACGTCAGGTCGTCCCCGAGAGCGGAACCATCGGGTGCCGGCAAAAATGTTGCTCGGCAAAACGCAAGTCGATCGACGATCGCGGTCAGTAGAGAGCTCTGGGTCAAGAGGCGGCGTACTGGAATTTCTCCCCCACGCCCGCGTCGTCCCTGGCAGCGGACATTCGCATTCATTTTGGCCGGCCGACGCCGCCTGCCTCCTGTCGTGACGCCCGCTCGCTCATCCAGGCTCAAAGGGCCGTCCCGGCGTCGCGGAAACCGACAGCAGACCGAGCACTGCCCGACGGCCCCCCTCGGCAGCCATGTCGCTCGGAAACTCTTCACAAAGCAATTTGAAGGCTTTGACGGGAATGAACATGCGCCCTTAACGAAAACGGGCAAAAATAGGTCGCTGATCTTCACCTACCTGACCACAGTGCCGTTTCGAGCTTACGCGAAATCTCGATAGCCGCGTCGCGAGCCGGTCACCGCCGAAGCGAAATCCGAAATGCCTTCACAGAAGCGCAGGCCGGGGTTTGCAACTGCCGCGTGAAGAATTGGTAAGGAAACGTTAAGGAAAAGTCGGGGATTTCTGATGATTGCGCCGGAAGAAGAGAGGTTGCTGAAAACCTACCTGGTCGAGATGTTCGGCCAGATTAGCAGCATGCGGCGCGAACTCGCCGCTCTTCAAGGCGACGGCAAGGGCAGTTTCGCGACGATGACCGACACCCTCGACGCGATCGTCGAGAATACGGAGGTGGCCGGGAACGCGATCCTCGAAAGCATGGAGGCGATCGGCGCCAGCGTCGCGAAGTTGCAGAGCGTCAAAGACCCGACGGCCGCGGCGGTCAGCGACGAGATCGTCGACAGCACGAACAAGGTGTTCGAGGCGTGCGCGTTCCAGGACCTCACAGGGCAGCGGATCACGCGGGTGGTCAAGTCGCTGCAGTTCATGGAGGACCACATCAACAAGCTCGTCCGCATCTGGGGAAAAGAGGAGCTGGCGCGGCTGGCCACCGAGCTTGCTGCCCCCTCGAGCGTCCCAGACTTGCTGGAGGGCCCGAAGCGGCCCGGCGTGGCGATTTCCCAGGACGACATCGACAAGCTGTTCGCGTGAACGACGGCCAGGCGTGATGCCCGCTCCGCGTCATTGCGAGGAGCAGAGCGACGAAGCAATCCAGGGCCGCGCAAGGACTCTGGATTGCGTCGCTGCGCTCGCAATGACGGAGCAAACTAACGCGTAGCGCCGTTACGGCCGCAGCGTCTCCATGAACCGCACCGGCTCGCCGGTCGCTGGCGTCAGCAGCTCGCCCTGCCACATCACGCGCTGGCCGCGGACGAACGTGCCGACCGGCCAGCCGGTGACGCGTAGGCCATCATAGGGCGTCCAGCCGGCTTTCGAGGCGACCCATTCGTTGGTGATGGTCTCGCTGCGCTTCAGGTCCACGATGGTGAGGTCGGCGTCGTAGCCGGCGGCGATGCGGCCCTTGCGGGCGATGTTGTAGATGCGGGCGGGGCCGGCGCTGGTGAGGTCGACGAAACGTTGCAGCGACAGCCGGCCGGCATTGACGTGGTCGAGCATGATCGGCACCAGCGTCTGCACGCCGGTCATGCCGGAGGGCGAGGCCGGATAGGTCTTGGACTTCTCCTCCGCGGTGTGCGGCGCGTGGTCGGAGCCTAAGATGTCGACGATGCCCTGGTGGACGCCCCACCAGATCACGTCGCGATGATCGACTGATCGCACCGGCGGATTCATCTGCGCGTAGGTGCCGAGCCGCTCGTAGCACTCCGGCGCCGCCAAGGTGAGATGATGCGGCGTCGCCTCGACGGTGGCGACGTCCTTGTGGTCGCGCAGATACACGATCTCCTCCTTGGTGGAGATGTGCAGCACGTGGATGCGCTTGCCGGTCTCGTGCGCGAGGGTGACGAGACGTTGCGTGGCGCGCAGCGCCGCCTCTTCGTCGCGCCACACCGGGTGTGAGCGCGGATCGTTCTCGACGCGCAGGTCCTTGCGCTCGTTGAGGCGGTACTCGTCCTCGGCGTGGAACGCGGCACGGCGGCGGATCACCTGGAAGATGCGGCGCAGGCTGTCGTCGTCCTCGACCAGCAGCGAGCCGGTGGAGGAGCCGACGAACACCTTCACGCCGGCGCAGCCCTCGGCGCGCTCCAACACCGGAAGCTGCTCGACATTCTCGCGGGTGCCGCCGATGAAGAAGGCGAAATCGCAATGCATGCGATGGCGGCCGGCAGCGACCTTGGCGGCGAACGCCTCTTCGGTCACCGTCAGCGGATTGGTGTTGGGCATCTCGAACACGGCGGTGACGCCGCCCATCACGGCGCTGCGCGAGCCGGTTTCGAGGTCCTCCTTGTGAGTGAGACCAGGCTCGCGGAAATGCACCTGGGTGTCGATCACGCCGGGCAGCACGTGCAGGCCCTTGCAGTCGATGATCTCGGCGGCCGAGGCTGTGCCGAGATCGCCGATCTCGACAATACGTCCGCCTGAAATGCCGATGTCGCGGACGCCCTCGCCGTCCTGATTGACCACGGTGCCGGATTTCAGAATGACGTCGAAGCGCGCGCTCATGAAGCCCTCATAGGATTTCATTCTCCTGACCGCCCCAAGACAGATCGATCATGCTGCGCGCCTGCCCATTTGCTGGCCTCCGGTGGCACGCGAGTCTCGATCTTTAGAATGAAGCCACCGCGCGGCGGCGTTTCAGCCTTGTGGTTTATGCCTGGGCGGCTTACGTTTCAGTGCGGCCTGTCGCAAGAGGTTTTTCGGATGAAGGCGACGTTTCTCGACGACCGGGGCGTGGTCCAGGTCAGCGGCGACGATGCACGCAAGTTCCTCAACGGTCTCTTCACCACCGACGTCACCAAGCTCACGCCCGGCGATGCCCGGTTCGGCGCGCTGCTGACGCCGCAGGGCAAGATCATCGTTGATTTCCTGGTGGCGCAGGTGCCGGCGACCGACGCCGGCGAGCGCTTCCTGCTCGACTGTCCGCGCGCGCTGGCGCAGGCGCTCACCGACAAGCTCAACCTCTACAAGCTCAGGGCCAAGGTCGCGGTCAGCAATCGCTCCGGAGAGCTCGGCGTGATCGCGGTCTGGGATGGCGCCATCGGCGCCACGCCGGAGCCGAGCTTCGCCGATCCGCGTCATGAGCGCCTCGGCGCGCGCGTCATTGCGCCGCAGGAGGCGCTCGCGGAGATCGCCGCACGGCTCGGGGCCGAGATCGTCGAGACCGACGCCTATGAGGCGCATCGTATCGACTGCAGCGTGCCGCGCGGCGGGCTCGACTTCACGTATGGCGATGCCTTCCCGCACGAGACCAACATGGACCGGCTGCACGGCGTCGACATCGGCAAGGGCTGCTATGTCGGCCAGGAGGTGGTGAGCCGCATGCATCATCGCGGCACCACGCGCACGCGCGCGGCGAAGGTGCTGCTCGACGGGCCGGGTCCCGAGCCGGGCACGCCGATTCTGGCCGGCGACAAGTCCGTCGGCACCATGGGCTCGGCCGCCGCGCAGAGGGGCATGGCGCTGCTGCGCATCGACCGCGCCGCCGAGGCGTTGGAGGCGGGAACGCCGCTTACCGCCGGCGGCCTCGTTCTGCGCATCGCTGATCCCGACGCGCTGCAGGGCGCGCCGAAGCAGACGGTCGCCTGAGCCGGTCTCATGGGTCGCGCTGCTGTCGTCCATCCCGATGGCCTGACGCGCTGCCCCTGGCCGGGCAGCGATCCGCTCTATGTCGCCTATCACGACACCGAGTGGGGCGTGCCGGAATATGACGACCGCGCGCTGTTCGAGAAGCTGATCCTCGACGGCTTCCAGGCCGGGCTGTCGTGGATCACGATCCTGCGCAAGCGTGACAATTTCCGCCGCGCCTTCGACGATTTCCAGCCGGAGAAGATCGCTGGTTACACCGACAAGAAGATCCACGCGCTGATGAACGATGCCGGCATCGTGCGCAACCGCGCCAAGATCGAAGGGACGATTCTCAGCGCGAAATCCTGGCTCGACATCCAGGACAAGGGTCCCGGCTTCTCGAAGCTGCTGTGGAACTTCATGGACGGGGCGCCCAAGGTCAATCAGTTCAAGACCACCGCGAGCGTGCCGGCCTCGACACCGCTGTCGATCAAGATTTCCAAGGAGCTGGCCTCGCGCGGCTTCAAGTTCGTCGGTCCCACGATCGTCTACGCCTTCATGCAGGCGACCGGGATGGTCAACGACCATCTCGTCACCTGCTTCTGCCACGAGACCTGCAGCGGCAAGCGCCGCACCCCACGCCTCAAGCCTCCCAAATGACGACTGACAAGGCCCCGAGCGGGCACGACCGCGTCTGGCAGCGCATGCTGTCCGGCCGGCGGCTCAACCTCATCGATCCCTCGCCGCTCGATGTCGAGATCGCCGACATCGCCCACGGGCTCGCGCGTGTCGCGCGCTGGAATGGCCAGACCACCGGTGCGCACATCTTCTCGGTCGCGCAGCACACGCTGCTGGTCGAGACGGTGATGCGCGCGCGCAAGCCGAACATCGATGCCCGGCTGCGGCTCGCCGCGCTGCTGCACGATGCGCCGGAATACGTCATCGGCGACATGATCTCGCCGTTCAAGGCGGTGCTCGGCGACGGCTACAAGAGCGTCGAGAAGCGGCTGCTCGGCGCCATCCACATCCGCTTCGGCCTGCCGGCCGAGATTGCTCCTGAGATCGAGCGCCAGATCAAGGCGGCCGACCGCGGCGCCGCTTTTCTGGAGGCGACCCGGCTGGCCGGCTTCTCGGAAAGCGAGGCGAAGAAGCTGTTCGGTCGCGACCCCGGCCTGCCGGACGCCACCGTGACGGACTATCTGACGCCCTGGAGCGCGGCCAAGGCCGAAAAGCAGTTCCTGACCCGTTTCCACGCGGTGCTGGGGTCGTGCTGAGATGCCGCTGACGCCGGACGAACGCCGCAACGAACGGCTGAAGCTGGCGGCCAACTGGGTCAACACGCTGGCGACGGCCATCGTCACCGCTGGAACGTTCGTGCCGCTTGCCCAGTTCGTCTATGGGGTGCTGCCGCCCAGCACCCCCGCGGGCTTGATCTACGGGTCGGGCGTCGTTTGCATTATCACCGGAGTGCTCATACATTTGCTGGGTCAGTGGATCCTGGGAGGTCTTCGATGACCATGCACCAGCTCGTTGCCCTGAGCTTTCCGCTTCTGACCGCCTTGGCCGTCGCCATTGTGGCCCTGTTCGTGCGCCGGCCCTGGTCCGAGAAACCGGTCGAGATCGCCCCCCAGAACCGTGAGCGGCTCCTCGACCATCTCGAGCGGCTGAACGCGGAGATCGAAGGCAAGGCCCATCTGGTTCGCCAGGAGCTGCGGCAGCTCAAGAACACGCGCTGAGGGCTGTCGGCGCATATATGCGCCAGCCCGACAGCAGACATCCAAATCCCGCTTTTGCCCTTGTGCCCCCATTCGTATAATCGGGCCTCCAAAGGCTCGCCATGATCCACGTCTGCTCACTCGCCGCCCTGCCCGAGACCGTGCGCCTGACCGGCGCCAGCCACGTGCTGACCATCATGGCCAATGTCGAGCAGGTGAAGCGGCCGGAGACGATCCGCCCCGAAAACCATCTGCGGGTCTCGGTCGACGACATCACCGAGCAGCTTCCGGGCTTCATGGCGCCGAGCGAGGATCACGTCGCCCAGGTGCTGGAATTCGTGCGCGGCTGGGATCGTGCGGCGCCGCTGGTGATCCACTGCTATGCCGGCATCAGCCGCTCCACCGCGAGCGCCTTCGCCACGGCCTGCGCGCTCAACCCCAATCGCGACGAGCTCGATATCGCCTGGGCGATCCGCCAGGCCTCGCCGATCGCCTCGCCGAACCGGCTGATCGTCAGCCTGGCCGACAGGGCACTGGGCCGCCAGGGGCGCATGGTGCGCGCGCTGGACGCGATCGGGCCCGGCGCCATGATGGTCGACAGCGCGCCGTTCCGGATCGATCTGGACTGAGTTGCGACGCGGCGGAGCCGAGTACCGGTGCGCTTTGAACTTATGTTCCACGGTTTGACACAGAGGGAACGACGGCCATCGGGCGACGCGCCGCGGGCCGTCGGCCGATTCGCTGCGCCAGCGGTCCACCCGCAGGCCGGCGCGTTCCACCCCTGACGCCCACCGGCGCCCATCGATTGAGGATTCCCCGCGTGATGTTCGATTGGCCCCTGGATTGGATCGCGCTGCTGGTCGCGTTCGCCGCGCTCGCCTTCGCGCGCCGGATTTCCGATCGCCTGGCCGAGGTGCAGGCCCGGCTGGCCAAGCTCGAGGCGGCACGCCCGATCGCGGCTGCGCCGGTGGTCGCGCCGCCGCTCAGCCCGCTTCAGGAGCCCGCTGAAGCCCCGCCAATGCCGCCGCCATTGCCGGAGCTGACCGAGCCTGCTCTCCAGCCCGCGGCGATGGCGAGCGACGACGCGGCCGAACAGCCGCCGCCGCTCGCGTCCCCGCCCCCTGTGCCGCAGCCTGCGGCCGGCTTCGAGGAGCGCATCGGCACCCGCTGGGTGGTGTGGATCGGCGGGCTGACCTTGGCGCTCGGCGGCTTCTTCATGGTGCGCTACTCGATCGAGGCCGGCCTCGTCGGCCCCGAGGTGCGCGTCGCACTCGGCGCGCTGTTCGCCGCCGCGCTGCTTGCGGCCGGCGAATGGACCCGGCGCAAGGAGAGCATCTCGCAGATCGCAGCGCTGCCGATCGCCAACATTCCGGCGATCCTGACCGCGGCCGGCACGGCGGTCGCCTTCGCCACGATCTACGCGGCCTACGCGCTGTATGAGTTCCTGCCGCCCGCGATCGCCTTCGTGCTGCTCGGCATCGTCGCGCTGGGCACGCTGGCGGCGGCGCTGCTGCACGGCCCGGCGCTGGCCGGGCTCGGCCTCGTCGCCGCATTCACGACGCCGGTGCTGGTGTCGACTGGCGAGCCGAACTACTGGGCGCTCTACATCTACCTCGCCATCGTCACCGCCGCCGCCTTTGCGCTGGCCCGCGTGCGGCTGTGGCGCTGGCTCGCGATGACCACGATCGGGCTGTCGTTCCTGTGGACCTTGCCCGGACTCGACGCGGGCGTCGAGACGGTGGCGCCGCATGTCTTCCACGTCGCTGTTGGTTTCGCGCTGGCCGCGCTGATCGTGGTCTGCGGCTTCATGTTCGGACCCGCCGCCGAGAACGACGAGGTCGAGCCGATCTCATCCGTCGGCCTGGCGGTTTATCTGCTCGGCGCCATGCTGGTCGTGCTGGCGAGCTTCCATGACGGCCTGGCGCTGATCGGCTTCACGGTGCTGGTCGCGGCGACGCTCGCGGTCGCCTGGCGCGCGCCGAGCGCCGTCGGCGCGGTGGCCGCCGCCGCTGCGACCGTGTTCCTCGTGTTCGCCGAATGGGCGCTGCGCGACAATCCGGACCTGCTGGTGCTGCCCGGCGGCGCGCTGCCCGGGATGGGGCCGAACCCGCTCGGCGCGTCGGTCACGTCGCATCTGGTGACGGCGGCGATCTTCGCGCTGGGCTTCGGCGGCGCCGGCTTCCTGGCGCAGGGCCGCTCGCACAACGCGGTCGTGCCGGTGGTGTGGTCGGCGGCCGGCGTGTTCACGCCGCTGGCGCTTCTTGTCGCGCTCTATGCGCGCATCGCCCATCTCGACCGCTCGATTCCGTTCGCGATCGTCGCCGTCGTGCTCGCCGCCGCGTTTGCCGTCGCCACCGAGGCGCTGACCCGGCGCGAGGAGCGTCCGGGCCTCAGTGCCTCGATCGCATTGTTCGCCACCGGCACGCTGGCCGCGCTGGCGCTGGCGCTGACCTTCGCGCTGGAGAAGGGCTGGCTGACGATCGCGCTGGCGCTGATGTCGCTCGGCACCGCCTGGATCTTCGAGAGCCGGCCGATCCCGTTCCTGCGCACGCTCGCGGCCGTCCTTGCCGGGCTCGTGGTGCTGCGCATCGGCTATGATCCCCGCATCGTCGGCGCCGATGTCGGCACCACGCCGATCGTCAACTGGCTGCTGTGGGGCTATGGCGTGCCGGCGGCGTCGTTCTGGAGCGCGAGCTATCTGATGCGCCGCCATGGCGACGACGCGCCGCTGCGCGCGGTGGAGGCCGCCGCCATCCTGTTCACGACCCTGCTCGCCTTCCTGGAGATCCGCCACGCCGTCAATGACGGCGACATGCTGGCGGTGCCATCGCTCGCCGAAGTGGGACTCGACGTCTGCGTGGCCCTGGCGCTGGCGATCGGGCTGGAGCGGCTGCGGGAGCGCAGCGGCAGCATCGTGCACAACATCAGCGCCGTGATCCTGACCGGCTTTGCCGGCGGCGCCACCGTGCTCGGGCTGCTGCTGCTCGAGAATCCGATGATCTCGGATGTCGCGATCAAGGGCGGCCTGCTCAACATCCTGATCCTGGCCTATGCGTTCCCGGCGGTGCTGATGCTGCTGTTGTCCTACGCGGTCGCAGGCCGCCGTCCGCCGGCCTATGGCAATACGCTGGCCGCGGGCGCACTGATCCTGGCGCTGTCCTATGTCAGCCTCGAGATCCGCAGGATCTATCACGGCCCCGATCTGACGGCAGGGCCGACCAGCGCGGCCGAGCAGTACACCTATTCGATCGCCTGGCTCGCCTTCGGCGTGGTGCTGCTCGGGATCGGAATCATCGTGCAGTCGCAACGCGCCCGTCTGGCGTCCGCCATCGTGATCGCGCTGACGATCCTGAAGGCCTTCCTGATCGACATGTCGGCGCTGACCGGCGTGTGGCGCGCGCTGTCGTTCATCGGGCTCGGGCTGGTGTTGGTCGCGATCGGCTGGCTGTACCAGAAGGTGCTGTTCCGACGGCAGCAGCAGGCGCCGCCGGCTCAGCCGGCGGCGTAGCGCCATGTCGGATTAGGCCGCGCGCACCGACTCCAGGAACGACGCCACCTCACGCTTCAGCCGGTCGCTGTCCGAGGCCAGCGATTGCGCCGCGGCCAGCACGTGCGTGGAGGCCGTTCCGGTTTCCGTCGCGCCGCGCTGCACGTCGACGACGTTCACAGAAACCTGCTGCGTGCCCTCCGATGCCTGCTGGACGTTGCGCGAAATCTCCTGCGTGGCGGCACCCTGCTCTTCCACGGCCGCCGCGATCGCCGACGAGATTTCCGACAGCCGCTCGATGGTCGTGGAGATCGCCCGGATGGCGCCGACCGATTCCTGTGTCGCCGCCTGGATGCCGGACACCTGCTGGCCGATCTCGTCGGTCGCCTTGGCGGTCTGCTCGGCCAGCGCCTTCACTTCGGAGGCGACGACCGCGAAGCCGCGGCCGGCCTCGCCGGCACGAGCGGCCTCGATGGTCGCATTCAGCGCCAGCAGATTGGTCTGGCCGGCGATCGTGTTGATCAGTTCGACGACGTCGCCGATCCGCGCCGCGGCCTTGCTCAGCTCGCTCACGCGATCGTTGGTCATGCGCGCCTGGTCGACGGCCTCGGTGGCCATGCGGGCCGATTCCTGCACCTGGCGGCTGATCTCGGTGATCGACGACGATAGCTCCTCCGTCGCGGACGCGACCGACTGCACGTTGGTCGAAGCCTCCTCCGAAGCAGCCGCAACCGCGGTCGAGATCTCCTGCGAACGCGTCGCGGTGGATGACAGCGCGCCGGCGGAATGCTCGAGCTCGGTCGAGGCCGACGACACCGTCTGCACGATCTCGCCGATGGTCGCCTCGAACTGGCGGGTGATATTGTCGACGCGCCGGCCGCGTTCGATCTTGACCTCGGCATCGTGGGCCGCGAGCTCGTCGGCCTCCTTCTTGGCGATCAGCGCTTCCTTGAACACCTGCAGCGTATCGGCCATGGCGCCGATCTCGGTCGGCTCGCCGCGATGCGTCACCTCCGCGCCGAGATCGCCCTTGGCGAGCTCCTGCATCGGCTTGATGATCGACGCAATGCCCGACGAGACGTTCTGCACGAGATAGAAACCGATGGCGATGCCGCCAATGACGGCCGCGGCAATGATCGACACCACCAGCCAGATCGCACGCGTGAAGCTCTCGGCGGCCTGCCGCGTCGCGTTGTCGGCGCCCTTGTTGTTGAACTCGATGTCCTGGATGAAATACTTGTCGGCGTCGCGCGCGATCGCCGCGGCCGATTTTTCCAGCATTTCGGTGGCTTCGTGCGGGATCTTTCCGACGCTCTTGTTGGATTCGTCCATCACCTGCTTGACGGCGACGACGTACTTCTCCCAGGACTGCACCCAGTTGTTGTAGATCGCGCGTTCCTCGGCCGAGGTGATCATCGGCTCGTAGGTCTTGCGGTCCTTGTTGATCGTCTCAAGGATTCCGTTGACGCGCTTCTCCGCGGCCTGCTTGGCCTCGGCCGTCTCCGACATCACATGCGCGCGCAAGGCGATGCGCAGCAGGTTGATGTCGGCGCGCAGCTCGCCGATCGCGCGCACGCTTGGCAACCAGTTGGTGGCGATGTCGACCGTGTTGACGTTGATCGACTGCATGCTGGTGACGGCGAGCACGCCGAGCCCGCACATGGTGAAGAGCATGAAGGCGATGACCGAAATGATCTTCGTACGAATGGACATTGTTGACACGGAGGACCCCAGCTGACTGCGTGGTTCGGCCGCGTTCTGCCAGCGCCAGAGACGGCCCGAACATCCAGGTCTGCGCTGCGCTGCGCGGTCGAGGTCAGAGGATCAGAGGGCTCCGAAAATTCCGAACCCGCATGTCGTCTCTGACGACCTCATTGGGCGCGAAACAGGCTTATCGGAGGTTAATGCTGGAACCGTAAGATTACTGACAATGCGCGTAAAATGATGGCCCTCAGGGACGGCGCGGTGCTCCTGAACCGGCGCCCGAGGCACCGGATCTCCCGATACCGTTGACGGATCGTGTGGAAGCAAAACCACGAACTGCGTTCGGCAACATCACAAACGCCGTCTGAGCGCGAGAAGTGTGACGGACGGAGAACACGCCCTCAGCGGATTGGCGCCACGGCGCACCGGACCTCGAATCCGATGGCCAGCGGCGCAATCACCCGGACAGTTGGAACTCAGCCGACCGCTTCGGACATCAGGCGGATCCGGAACACTGGCTGCTTGGCTTCGTCGAGCAGCTCCATCTGCCACTCGGCCCCCTGCTGCAACGACTTCGAGATGCCACCGATCAGGTCGGAGCAGACAGCCGTCAGCTCGTTCCAGGCGGTTTCCCGGTTGGCGAATTCATAAGGCTGATCAGCAGCGCCAGAATAGCGGCCCTGGCTGATTCGGAAGAAATAAAGCGACATAACGACCCTTTCTCGTGGGCCACCCCCCTGGTTGCAAACTGCACACGAGTCACTACCGAGGCATGAATTTAAGATTCCGTACGACTACGGCGCAATGACCACTAACGTGCGGTCAGCTTAAAATATTGCTCTATGTTAATAGGGGACTGGTTTTTCAATAGTCGGTGAACTAACAACTAATCGGTCGAGCGACGCAGCTCCGGCGCCGCATCCGACTTCGCGTTATCGGATCTGGTAATTTCGGTCTTCGCGTTTTCGGCCTTGGCGGTTTCGGGCTTGGCGGTTTCGGGCTTCGCGCTTTCCGCCTTGGCGGCCTTCGCAGGATCCGCCTTCAGGGGTTCTACCTTGCTGCGCTCCACCCGCGGGGTCTCGACCCGCGCCGCCACTTCGGTGTGCAAGCCGTCGGCAGCGGGAACAGCAGCGCGCGCGGCGCGCGGCCGCGCCACGGCGCGCGCCATCAGCATGGTGGCTCCGCCCTGATGCTGGAAGTCGCAATAGGCGAAGGCGCCGAGCCCGGAGACCGAGCCGCGGAAGCTGCGGTCGTCCTTCTTGTCGAGGTTGAAGCACGGCTCGAACGGCATGCCCTTGATGGCAGCGCAAACGTTCTGGCCGCGAATCTGCAGGGTGTTGCCGGGCAGGCGGATATGACGCACCGGGCCAGAGCCGGAGAACTGCACCGCGCCCGCCGCGCCCATGTCGTCGAGGATGCGGCCCGCGCCACGGGTGCCGTCGACGCAGGTGAAGGCGAACACCTTTCCGGCGACGAATTTGCGGGCCTCGTCGGCTGTCATCGAACCCGCAACCGCAGGAGCAATCACGGCACCGGCGGTCACGGTCCCCAGCAATATACGCGCGAGCATGCATCAAACTCCCACTTAACCCAACGCAGCGGGTAAGGCGGTATCTTTACCCCATGCTTACCATACCAACCATGGCAACAATGGAGCAGCATGGTTTGAAAAGTCTGAACATCCTCAGGATATTCTTACCACCGTACGGCCGCGGACCTGGCCCGCGAGAATCTGCAGCCCCAGCGACGCCACTTGGTCCAAGGAAATTTCGTGAGTGATTTCAGCTAGTTTTGCGCGATCCAAATCAGTGGCGAGGCGCTGCCAGGCCGCCTTGCGCGCCGGCAGCGGGCACATCACCGAATCGATGCCGAGGAGGGATACGCCGCGCAAAATGAATGGCGCCACCGACGATGGCAAATCCATGCCGGCAGCGAGACCACAGGCGGCGATGGCACCGCCATATTGGGTCATCGCCAGCAGGTTGGCGAGCGTATGCGAGCCGACGCTGTCGATGCCGCCCGCCCAGCGCTCCTTCGCCAGCGGCTTGGCCGGCCCGGACAGCTCGTTGCGGTCGATGATTTCGGCGGCACCGAGCGACTTGAGATAGTCGGCTTCGGCCAGGCGGCCGGTCGAGGCGATCACGTGGTAGCCGAGCTTGGCGAGCACCGCCGTCGCCACCGAGCCGACGCCGCCGGCCGCGCCCGTCACCACCACTGCCCCGCTGGCCGGCGTCAGCCCGTGCTTCTCCAGGGCCAGCACGGCCAGCATCGCCGTGAAGCCGGCGGTGCCGATGGCCATGGCATCCCGGGCCGACAGGCCCTGTGGCAGGCCGACGAGCCAATCGCCCTTGACCCGCGCCTTCTCGGCATAGGCGCCGAGATGGGTCTCGCCCATGCCCCAGCCGGTACAGATCACGGCATCGCCCGGCTTCCAGGCGGGATGGCTGGACTGCTCGACCGTGCCGGCAAAATCGATCCCCGCGATCATCGGGAAGCGCCGGACCACCGGCGCCTTGCCGGTCAGCGCCAGCCCGTCCTTGTAGTTCAGCGCCGACCACTCGACCTTGACCGTGACGTCACCGTCCATCAGCTCGGCTTCATCGAACTGCGTCAGCGTCGCGGTCGTTCCCTTGTCCGCCTTGTCGATCCGGATCGCCTTGAACGTTCCCACAGCGGCACTCCCTGCGCTTTCTTTGTCTCACGCCATGTTTAGCCGATCGGGTCGGCCGCGCAACTCAGGTCGCGGGAACGGCACGCGCGACCGGCTTCTCGACGATCGGCAGGTTGATCAGCGCCGACAGCACGCCGAACAGGATCGAGAGCCACCAGATCGGCGTATAGGAACCGTAGCGCTCGAACACGATGCCGCCGAGCCAGACGCCGAGGAAGCCGCCGACCTGGTGGCTGACGAAGGCGAAGCCGTAGAGCGTGGCGAGCCAGCGGGTGCCGAACATGATCGCGACCAGCGACGAGGTCGGCGGCACCGTGGAGAGCCAGGCGAGCCCGGAGACCGCGCCGAAGGCGATCGCGGAGGCCGCCGTGACCGGGAACGAGATGAAGGCGAGCGTCGCCAGCGCACGGGTGAAATAGATGAAGGACAGGATGTAGCGCTTCGGCAGCCGGCTCTGCAGCCAGCCGACACTGAGCGAGCCGATGATGTTGAACAGGCCGATCGCCGCGATCACCCAGCCGCCAACCTGCGCCGACAGGCCACGATCGACCAGGAACGCCGGCAGGTGCACGGTGATGAAGGCGAGTTGGAAGCCGCAGGTGAAGAAGCCGAGCACCAGCAGCACGTAGGAGCGGTGTCCAAACGCCTCCATCAGCGCGGTCGTGAACGACTGCTGCTCGGCCTCCGACGGCTTGGCCTCGGCCGCCGGCGGCGTCGCCACGGCGAGCGACAGCGGCACGATGAACAGCATCAGCGTCGCGAACACCATCAGCGCGCTCTGCCAGCCGAACTGGTCGATCAGCGCGACGCCGAAGGGAGCGAACAGGAACTGGCCGAGCGAGCCGGCCGCCGTGCCGGCGCCGAGCGCGACACCACGGCGCTCCGGCGGCAACAGCTTGCTGAACGCCGACAGGATGAGATTGAACGAGCAGCCCGACAGGCCGAAGCCGACCAGCACGCCGGCGCCGATGTTCAGCGACAGAGGCGAGCTGGAATAGCGCATCATCAGCAGGCCGCCGGCATAGAGCAGCGCGCCGACACAGATCACGCGCATCACGCCGAAACGATCGGCGATCGCGCCGGCGAGCGGCTGACCGAGCCCCCACAACAGGTTCTGCACCGCCACCGCAAGCGCGAACACGTCGCGTCCCCAGGCGAATTCACGGCTCATCGGCTGCACGAAGAAGCCGAGGCTGGAGCGCGGACCGAAGCTCAGCAGCGCAATCGCGCAGCCGCACACGATGATGACGACCGGCGTCCGCCAGCTCTGGCTGCGGGAGGCCGTGCCGAGATCGCCTGCCTGTACCGACATCCGTGTCCTCCCCTGCCGCGGTCGCTGTCCGCCGCGCCCTTCCGATTAATGCATCTGCATTGAACTCCCAAGCTCAAAAGCGGAACCCAGCCATGAAAAATTTCGATGCGGCGGCCAGCCATGAGCACGTGTCATCCGAAGCGAGTTCCCGCGGCGGAACTCGCTCATGCGTCCTTGTCCCGGCGCGAAACGTCCTGATGCGCGAGTCGCAAACGACGATTCATCCTGTGCGAGAGTGACCTTCAGAACAGCCGCTATTTGTCGCCAAACACCGATAAACAGCGAAGGAAGTCTCTGAAGAAGAACTAACAGGTACCGCGGTACACATGCGCACGGAATGTGGAATTTGGACATCACATGGACCACGATCAGATCGAGACATCCGGCCGCGTCGTGATCGTTGGTGCCGGAGTTGCCGGGCTGTTCTGCGCGCTGAAGCTCGCACCGCAGCCGGTCACGCTGATCTCCGCGACCGCATTGGGTGAGGCGTCGTTCGGCGCGACGATGCAGGCCGACATCGCGGCAGCGGTGTCATCCGGCGACAGCCCCGATACACATGCCGCCGACATGATCGCTGCGGGTGGCGGCCTGGTCGACGCGACGGCTGCGCTGGCGCTCGCGCGCGACGCTTCGGCTGCAATCGAGGACCTGGTCCGCCTCGGCGTGGCTTTCGATCGTGATCACAGCGGCAGGCTGGCGACGTCTCGTGCGGCTGCGCACACCGCGCGACGGATTCTCAGCGTTCGCGGAGACTTCACCGGACAGGCGATCATCACCGCGCTGTCTCAAGCCGTGCGCGCAACGCCCTCGATCCGCATCATCGAGGGCCATGTCGCCGACGCGCTGCTGACGGAAGACGGCGCGGTGCGTGGCCTGCAACTGCGGCCGACCGACGACGATGCGGCCGCGCCGGTGCTGATCGCGGCGCCGGCAATCGTGCTGGCCACCGGCGGCATCGGCCGTCTGTTCGCCGCGACCACCAATCCGCCGCACGCCACCGGCATCGGCCTCGCCATCGCCGCGCGCGCTGGCGCGGTGATTGCCGATCCGGAGTTCGTCCAGTTCCATCCGACCGCGATGATGACCGGTCACGATCCGGCGCCGGTGGTGAGCGAGAGCCTGCGCGGCGCCGGCGCCATCCTGGTCAACCGGCGCGGCCAGCGCTTCATGCTGCCGCGCCATCCGCTGGTCGATCTTGCCCCGCGCGACACGGTGGCGCGCGGCGTGATGGCCGAGATCATCGCCGGACGCGGCGCCTTTCTCGACGCACGCGACGTGCTCGACGACGACGTCGCCGAACGCTATCCGATGCTGCACCGGGCCTGTACCGCCGCGGGGCTCGATCCGACCCGGCAGCCGATTCCGGTGGCGCCGGCGGCGCATTTCCACATGGGCGGGATCGCGGTCGACGCGCAGGGCCGCAGCTCGATCGAGGGGCTTTGGGCGGCGGGTGAAGTCGCCGCGACGGCAACGGACGGCGCCAACCACATCGCCGGCAACGCGCTGCTCGCCGCGCTGGTGTTCGCCCAGCGGATCGCCGCGGATATCTCCGGCCGGACGTTCACCGCGCCCTCCACGCTACAGGACATTGCGTTCGCCGATCCGGCCGGCCCCTGTGCCGGCGCTGCGGCGAGCTCGCTGCGCGAGACGATGACGGCGCAGCTCGGCGTCATCCGCGACGAGGAGCGGCTGGCGGAGGCCATCGCCGCGATTGCCAGGATGGAGCGCGACGCCGGCAGCCCGAGGCTGCGCAACATGGCGAGCGCCGCGCTGCTGATTGCCACCGCGGCCTGGAGCCGGCGCGAGAGCCGCGGTGCGCATTGCCGCGCCGACTGCCCCGCGGAGAATCCGAGTTTCGCGCAGCGGACGATGACCACATTGGCCGCTGCCCGCGAGATCGCCGACGAGCTCGCGGCACGGCCGACGGCGCGGCAGTCGCGGCCGTTGAGCGCGTAGCAAGAGCTGATCCGACTGCGTCACGACGGAGCTCGGCAGTCGCGTTTTCACCGTCATTCGTGACCACCGTCATTCCGGGTTCAGGGCCTGCGGCCTTGTCCCGGAATGACGGTGCTCATGACGAAGCAGCCATCGTCGCCCAATACAGATATTACGACTCGTTGTTATTTGCTGCCTCGCCGGTATTTGGGAGCAGGCACGATGTAATTAGTGCGTGCCGTGTCGGCCGCGTGCATCCATTGATCCGCGGGCGCTGGACGAACAAATCGGCCGTACCGTTGCGCTGGTGCTCGTCCTCATCACGCGCACGATCTGAGCGGCCCTCGCCAATGAGTTGGACGAGGCATTTCGTCGAAGCAGATCACCGGCTGACGCTGATGCGAATCGCCGCACGGATCGAGCACATCCTCTACGCGCGCGACTAATTCGCATCGATCTGTGGGGATACGCCACATGCTCCTGCGCCATGGCTTCAGATCGTTCTCGGCCAGACGCCGCCGCATTATCTCGTGCGCCCCGGCGCCGACGGCATTTACCAGCACCAACTAAATGGCTGGACAGGTTCGCCATGATTTCGGCAAAAGAACCGCAGAACCTGTACAAATAAGAAAAAGAGATGGTCGAAATTTAGCGGTGCTCAAGTAGTAGCGCGCGTTTTGTCCGTCCTGCTGACGAGGAAATGGGAATTACGGCTGCCAGATCGCCGATTCACCGCTTGGCATGGCCATAGATTCGGTCATCGGTCTCGCCGCCGGTTTGGAAGCCGAGTCGCCGAGCAGAAAGGCGCCAAACGGTCCAGGGAGTGTTGCGGGGCGACGCGATGGCGCGTGTCCGCAGGAGTAGTTGAGGATGAGTTCCTTATTGCGGAGTAGCGGATCGCGGATCACCGTGGGTGATGCGCAGAGCGAACGTTGGCGCCCGGCAAAGCCTGCCGCTTTGTCCAACAGCCTCGCGCATGCGACGTCTGCGCCTGATGAGGATGCGGCCACCGATCTCTCCCGGCCGTGGTGGCAAACCGCTTCAGCGGTTGACGATGCGCCGATGCCAATGGCGCCAGCAGAAGCGGACCGATCCTGGCAGATCCCTTCACTCGATCCCGTCGTGATGCCTCCACCTCCGCCCGAACGGCTCGAATTCGATTCTGTTTTCCGGTTCGGTGCCGCAGTGGCCGCGCTTGCGTGCCTCGCGTTCTTTGCGGTGCGCATCATGCAGGCTCCGAACATTGAAACAGTTACGAAGTCTGAAGCGACCGCTTCATCGTCTCCCCGAAACTTCGGGACAGCGGGGAAATCGAAATCCGATGACGGCCAAGCATCGCTGGACGCCGCGGCGCACACGATCGGACGGGCCGATTCGATCGTGGCGTCGGTCCCGATCGTCAAGCCGGCTCCGGGCGGAGGCGAGACCCCGCAGTCAATTCCGCCGAAAGCATCTCGGACCATCGCGACCAGGAGCCCTGCACCGGCGGCCGCGTCTGCGCTGACCAAGAACGAGATCAGCGAAATGCTGAAGCGCGGACGCGATCTCATCGGCGCGGGCGACGTTGCGAGTGCCCGCCTGATCCTGGCGCATGTCGCGGAAGCGGACGCCGAAGCATCACTGACGCTGGCCGGCACCTATGACCCCGCGATCTTGTCCAACCTGAAAGCCGTTGGCGTCGCGCCCGATCCGGCCAAGGCCCACGCCTGGTACGCGAGAGCCGCCGAACTCGGGTCACTCGAGGCTCGACGGCGGCTCGAGTGACCCGAGCTTCGAAACCGGGTGATCCAGCGCGGTCTCACGCCGGTCGCTGCGCAGGAATTGCGGCGGGGCGCGGACCGCCGGATCCTGGTCGATGGTGTCGTGCGGGCGACGCGCGTCCCCGCAAAGTGTTGTGTTGCGTGATGAGGTCCATGATGGGAATGTTTGATCGTCTGTTGCAACCGGCCTTGTCGTCGGCGCCCCGTGGTCCTCGGCTGCTTGGCGCGCCGGGTTCTCCGACCGTGGCGTTGCTCCTCGTGCTTGCCGCCGTGCCAGGCCTGGCGCGTGCTGCCGAGGGCGAGATCCGGATCGGCAATACGACGCCCTACAGCGGGCCGGCCGCCGCCTACGGCAGCGTGAGCAAGGTCATCTCCGCCTATTTCCAGAAGGTGAATGACGAGGGCGGGATCAGGGGCCGCAAGATCACCTACATCTCCTATGACGACGGCTATAATCCGCAGAAGACGGTGGAGCTGACACGACGGCTGGTGGAGGAAGACAAGGTCGACGTCATCTTTGCGAGCGTTGGAACAGCGACCAGCGCGGCGGTGCGGCCTTATCTCAACGCGAACAAGATACCGCAATTGTTCGTCGGCTCCGGCGCCTCGATCTGGGATCAGCCTCGCGACTATCCTTGGACCATGGGAGCGCAACCCAGCTACCAGATTGAAGCTCATATTCACGCGCAATATCTGCTCGAGCAACATGCCGGTGGCACGCGCATCGGTGTACTTTATCAAGACGACGAGTTCGGCAAGGACTATCTGAAGGGTTTGAAGGACGGGCTCGGCGGCAAGCTGCCGATCGTCGCGGAAGCGGCTTACGCGGTCACCGATGCCGACATCAATCAGCAGATCGCGAAGCTGAAGACCGCCGGAGCCAACATCCTGGTCGACGTCAGCACCCCGAAATTCACGGTGCTCGCGATCCGCCGCCTCGCCGAGCTCGGCTGGAGACCCGAGCACATCATCCCCACGGTTTCGGATTCGGTTGCCACCGTGCTGCAGCCTGCAGGCCTGCAGAACGCGGAAGGACTGCTTTCCGCCACCATCCTGTACGAGGGCGGTGTGCAGGGCGGCGATCCCGGCTTCGCCGAGTGGTCCGCGTTCATGGATCGCTACGCGCCTGCAATCAGCAAGAACAACAGCTTGGGAATCGTGGGCTACGCGCTTGCCAACCTGATGGTTGCGGTCCTGCGCAATTGCGGCGACGACTTCTCCCGCGACAACATCATGAGGCAGGCGCGTTCCTTGAAGGGGACGCCAATTCCCATGTTGATTCCCGGGATCGTCGCCAATACCAGCGCCAGCGACCACGCGCCGATCGAGCAGATGCAGATGAAGCGTTTCGTCGATGGCCATTGGGAACGGTTCGGGCCGGTGCGCAGCGGAATCGACCCGGGTGCGGTCAGCGATTCCTTCAAGGCGATCTTCCGCTATGCGTCGGCCAAGCGGGACCTCGCGAGCCAGCTCAACGCCAATACGGTGAGCCTGATGACGGGCTCGTATGGCAGCACCTATTCCCAGATGGGCGCCGACGTCGCCTCGGTCCTCAATGACGGCATCAACCTGCGGGTCATGCCGGTCCTCGGCAGCGGCTCGGTTCAGGCGGTGGCCGACATCCTCATGCTCAAGGGCGTCGACGTGGGAATCGTGCGCAAGGACACGCTGTCCTATCTCGAACGCAAGGACTTCGCGAGCAACATCCGCAATCAGCTCGTCTACGTCACCAAGATGTTCAACGAGGAAATGCATGTTCTGGCACCGCGATCGATCCGCACCATGCGGGAGCTCGACGGCAAGACCGTTGCGGTCGACCTGCCGGACGGCAGCACCTTCGTGACCGCGATCAACGTGTTCGAGCGGCTCGAGATCAAGCCGCATCTGCTCTATATCGAGCCGCGCATCGCGCTCGAAATGTTGCGCAAGGGGGAGATCGACGCGATGATTGCGGTCGACGGCAAGCCGGTGCCCTGGCTCAGCCAGATCACGGATGCCAATCTGCATCTCGTCCCGGTCGGCTACGACAAGACCTTGCGCGAGGATTACCTTCCATCCAAGCTCACCGCGGACGACTACCCCAACCTGATCTCCAATTCCGAGTCGGTGGAAACGATCGCAGCAGAGGCAATCCTGGCGTCGTATAATTGGCAGCCGGGAAGCGACCGCGATCGCCGGCTGTCGCTGCTGGTCGAGTCGCTGTTCTCGCGCATGTCGCAGCTGCAGCGGCCTCCCTTCCATCCGAAATGGCAGGAGATGGCGCCGCGCGCGCCGGTCGCCGGCTGGACCAGGTTCCGGGCCGCGCAGGAATGGCTCGATGGGACGACACGGATTCCGGCGGCCACTACGGCCACCGTTAAACCGTCGAAGCCGGTCGCGGCCGCCGCACCGTCCCCGCGCATTCCTGTCACGGCAAAGCCGGCGGCCGCAACGCCGCCGGACCAGGCGCGCCAGACCGAGTTGTATCGCCGCTTTCTCGAGTGGAATGCGACGCGTCGCTAGATGATTAGCGCCGCGTCCAGTTCGGATTGCTCTCGGCCTCGCTCTTGGCGGCCTCGGTGAGCTCGGCCGAAATGGCCGCGGTCTGCTGCGGCGTGCCCCAGCTCGGCGCGTCGCTGCCGTCGCCCCATTTCTTCGGCCGGTAGAAGGTGTGAACGCCGAACTTGTACATGCGCTTCATCTCGGCGACCCAGGACGGCCGCACCCAATAGGCATGATAGTGGGTCGACTTGCCCACCTCCGGCAGCCAGATCAGCCCGTCCAGCATGGCCTTCGCGATCTTCTTGGCGCGATCCCACATCTCGGGCTCGCGGATCACATCCGGATTGTTGTCGCAGGCGAAGGTGAACTGGCAGGCGAAGTGGCGGTATTTGTTCTGGTAGACGACGCCGCACACCGTCGTCGGATAATAGCCGGAGAACGCCCGGTTCAGCACGACCTGCGCCACGGCCATCTGGCCGCGCACCGCCTCGCCGCGGGATTCGAAATAGATCGCTTCGGCAAGGCACTTCTCGGACTTGAAGCGCGCCTTCTCGTCCGTGAGGCTCAACCGTTCGGCCGGAGTCCTGTCGCGCTGATTGTCGGTGTTGACCTCGCCTTTCGGCGCGATGCTCTCGCCGCCATCACCGGCCTTGGCGGCATCGTCGGCCGGATGTGACAGCACCGCCATCGGCTTGAGGTCCGGATCCGGCATCACGATCAGCGGCGCCTCGCCCGGCAGCCATGTCTCCATGGTTCCGGCGGCAACGCCCAGCGACGACGTGCCGAAATAGAGATTGGACGTCTTGATGTTGAGGCCGTCATAGCTGACGGCGCCATCTGCCAGAATTTGGTCGGCTGCAGGCTTCAGCTCGCCCGATGGCTGGATCTCGGACTTCGCCGCGTCGTACTGCACGAGCGGCGGCGCGCTCAGCGCCTCCTGCAATTCGGGATCGAGTGCAGAACGCTGCGGGAGTGGCGCCTGCGCCGGTGCTTCCGTCGTCTTGGCGCCGAACACCGAGGAGTTCGAATTGGGTTGCGTCGAGGGCGTGGGTGCAGGCTCGGAGGGCGCAGGCTCGACGGGCGCGGCCGATTCGGTCGGCTGCGCCGACGGCGTCGGGGGGCGCACGACGAGACGATCGCCCTTCAGCGTGCGATCGACCTTGGGGAAGTCGGAGGCCTGATAGCGTGGCGGAACCTGCAGCGCCGGATTGCGCGGCGTCGATCCGGTGATGTCGAGATCGCGCCCATCGAGGCTTGCGAGGCGGATGCTCACCGCCTGCGGCGCCGAGGTTCCGATCGGACGACCGAAACTATAGGTGGCGAGCTGAATGGAGGCCGCAGCCGAGAACACACGCTTCTGCCAGCGTTCGGCGACGCCCGGCTGGCGGGCGAGCAGAGAAGCGATGTCTTGATACCCGGTCTCTGTCGGCATCAGAGCGAAGACGCAGAGACCGAGTCCGAAGGACGCAAATCGCGCGCCCTTCGGATCGGGACGCAGAACTAACATCGATACGCTCAACGCAACGCTTACTGGATCGACCGAACAACAGTGCTTCCGTGCAATTCGATCTTCTCTCTTCGTATCGGGTTTAGGTTGCCGAGGAGTTAATCCGCGTTGCAATTGTGAAACAGGCAAGCGGGGAAGTTGCAGAGCGCCGAGCGATCGATATGCGTGGTAAATGGCGCACCGACGAGAACGGGTGAACATTCAGTCAACAGATGCGGTGAATGAAAATCATCTGCACATCATGAGGCGGAGTGTTCCATCGGCCTGCGACGTTCGCTCTCTCCACTCGTCATTCCGGAGCGCCCCCGGAATGACGGCAGTGGTGGAGAAGAAGTGCACCTTGCGTCACGTGCGCGCCGCATCGCGACGAACCCTCACCAATGAAAAAGGCCGGCAACATGTGCCGGCCTTCGTCAGATCAGATCGATCGCAGCAGGATCAGGCCTGGCTCGCGATCTCCTTGCCGAGCGCGGATTGCGCAGCGGCGAGGCGCGCGATCGGCACGCGGTAGGGCGAGCACGACACGTAGTTCATGCCGACCTTGTGGCAGAACGCGACCGAGGCGGGATCGCCGCCATGCTCGCCGCAGATGCCGACCTTGAGGTTGGGTCGCGTGGCGCGGCCGCGCTCGACGCCGATCTTGACCAGTTCGCCGACGCCCTCGCGGTCGATCGAGATGAACGGATCGATCTCGAGAATGCCCTTGGCGACGTAGGCGCCGAGGAAGCTGCCGGCGTCGTCGCGGCTGATGCCGTAGGTCGTCTGCGTCAGATCGTTGGTGCCGAACGAGAAGAACTCGGCGGCCTCCGCGATCTGGCCGGCCATCAGCGCTGCGCGCGGCAGCTCGATCATGGTGCCGACCTGGTACTCCAGCTTGGCGCCGGTCTCGCGGATCACGGCCTGCGCCATCGCGTCGATGCGCGCCTTGACCAGGTCGAACTCCGCCTTGGTCGCGATCAGCGGCACCATCACCTCGAGGCCGACGGCCTCGCCGGTGCGCTTCTCGGCCTCGACCGCCGCCTCGAAGATCGCGCGCGCCTGCATCTCGGCGATCTCCGGATAGGCGATCGCGAGACGACAGCCGCGGAAGCCGAGCATCGGGTTGAACTCCGACAGCTCGCGGGCGCGGTCGGCCAGGCGCCGCGGATCGGTGTTCATCGCGCGGGCGACTTCCTCGACCTCGGCCTGGGTGTGCGGCAGGAACTCGTGCAGCGGCGGATCGAGCAGGCGGATCGTGACCGGCAGGCCCTTCATGATCTCGAACAGCTCGACGAAGTCGGCGCGCTGCATCGGCAGCAGCTTGGCGAGCGCGGCGCGACGCTCCTGCTCATCCTCGGAGAGAATCATCTCGCGCACCGTGCGGATGCGCGTCTCCTCAAAGAACATGTGCTCGGTGCGGCACAGGCCAATGCCCTCGGCGCCGAACTTGATCGCGGTGCGCGCATCCTCCGGCGTATCGGCATTGACGCGCACGCCGGTCTCACGCACGGCATCCGCCCAGCCCATCAGGGTGCCGAACTCGCCGGACAACTCCGGCTCGATCATCGGCATGCGGCCGGCCAGCACCTGGCCAACGGAGCCGTCGATGGTGATGACGTCGCCGGTCTTGAAGGTGCGGGAGCCGATGCTCATCGTGCCGCGGCCGTAGTCGACGCGGATGGTGCCGCAGCCGGACACGCAGGGCTTGCCCATGCCGCGCGCGACGACGGCGGCGTGCGAGGTCATGCCGCCGCGGGTGGTGAGGATGCCCTCGGCGGCGTGCATGCCGTGGATGTCCTCCGGCGAGGTCTCGATGCGGACCAGGATCACCTTGCGACCGTCGGCCTGCAGCTTGGTGGCCTCGTCCGAGGAGAACACGATCTCGCCGGATGCAGCGCCCGGCGAGGCCGGCAGGCCGGTGGCGACCACGTCGCGCTTGGCGGAGGGATCGATGGTCGGATGCAGGAGCTGATCGAGCGAGGCCGGATCGACGCGGAGCACGGCGTCGCTCTGCGAGATCAGGCCCTCATTTGCAAGCTCGACCGCGATGCGCAGCGCCGCCTTGGCGGTGCGCTTGCCGCTGCGGGTCTGCAGCATCCACAGCTTGCCGCGCTCGACCGTGAACTCCATGTCCTGCATGTCACGGTAGTGCTTCTCGAGCAGCGTGTAGATGCGGATCAGCTCGTGGAAGGCGTCGGGCATCGCGACTTCCATCGACGGCCGGTCCGAGCCGGACTCCCGACGCGCGTCCTCGGTGATGTCCTGCGGGGTGCGGATGCCGGCGACGACGTCCTCGCCCTGCGCGTTGATCAGGAACTCGCCGTAGAGCTTGCTCTCGCCGGTCGAGGGATTGCGCGTGAAGGCGACGCCGGTGGCCGAGGTGTCGCCCATGTTGCCGAACACCATGGCCTGGACGTTGACGGCGGTGCCCCAGGATTCCGGAATGTCGTGCAGCTTGCGATAGGTCACCGCGCGCGTGTTCATCCAGGATGAGAAGACGGCGCCGATCGCGCCCCACAACTGGTCATGCGGGTCCTGCGGGAAGTCCTTGCCGGTCTCGTGCGCGACCGCGTCCTTGTACTTGCCGACCAGCATCTCCCAGTCCTCGGAGCTCAGGTCGGTGTCGAGCTGATAGCCCTGGGTGTCCTTGAAGCTGTCGAGGATGTCCTCGAAATGATGGTGCTCGAAGCCGAGCACGACATCCGAATACATCGTGATGAAGCGGCGATAGCTGTCGAAGGCGAAGCGGCGATCGCCGGACAGCTGTGCCAGCGCTTCCACCGTCTGGTCGTTGAGACCGAGATTGAGCACGGTGTCCATCATGCCCGGCATCGAGGCGCGGGCGCCGGAGCGCACCGAGACCAGCAGCGGGTTCTCCGGATCGCCGAACTTCTTGCCGGTCAATTTGCCGATGTAGTCGAGCGCCTTGTCGACCTGCGACTGCAGCTCCTTCGGATAGGTCTTGTCGTTGGCGTAGAAGTAGGTGCAGACCGAGGTCGGAATGGTGAAGCCCGGAGGCACCGGCAGGCCGAGATTGGCCATCTCGGCCAGATTGGCGCCCTTGCCGCCGAGCAGGTCGCGCAGGCCGGCTTTGCCTTCGGCCTTACCGTCACCGAAGGTGTAGACCCACTTGTTCGGCTTGATCGCGGTGACCGCGCTCTTGGCCGGGGCCTTCGCAGCCGACGCCTTCACAGCCTTGGCGACCGGCTTGGCAGCCGTCTTGGCCGGCTTCTTCGGAGCGGTTTTCACTGGCGCTTTCGGTGCAGACCTGGGCGCGACCTTGGCCGGGGCCTTGGCGACGGGCTTCGACGCCGTCTTGAGCGCCTTGCGCGGTGGAGCGAGTGCTGCGGTCTTGGCCTTGCCCGGCTTGGAAGGCTTTGATTTCGCTGTAACTTTCTTAGACTTCGCTACCGCTTTGGCCATGAGGTGCTTCGATCCGCAAATGGGAGGAGAAATCGCGCGCCTTACACCACTTTGGGCGCCGCGGCGCAAGCTCGGGGGTTCCCGACCTTGGGACTAGAACCTGGGGACTAGAAGTGCAGCCACTTCAGCAGGCCCATGCCGATCAGGCCGTTCAGGATGAGGAAGATCGCGACGATCAGGTTCAGCAGGCGCGGCATGATCAGGATCAGGACGCCGGCGATCACGGACATGATCGGCGAGATATGGGCAACGGTCAGGGTCATCGACAAGCTCTGAATGATTGAAGGACGAGGCTGGGGCGATTCGATTTGGCCGGACTTTATCCTGGCCCATCGTGGCGGAATAGGAGACGCACGGCACGAGTTCCGGTTCCCCCACCGCTGAATCTGCCGCAAAAATGCCGCCGGTTCCACGTCGCCCTGCGCGGAACGATGACCTGTTGCCGGCATTGGGAAGCAGGTGCCGGCACGCGCCGGTTTCTCTCAGCGATCACCAGCTCAGGAGTCCCGTCCCATGCGAACCCATCTCACCCTTGCTGCCCTCGTGGCCGCACTCGTGATTCCGGCGGCCGCACAGGCGCAATCCTACACGACGGGCGTCGGGCGCAGCGTCGTGGTCGAGGAGGACGCTCCAGTGATCACGGTCGAGCGACGGCCGGAGTTTCGCGAATATGTCGTGCGCGAGCGTGTTCCCAACTATGTGATCCCCGATCGCGTCGTTGTTGGCACCGTGCTGCCAGAGTCCGGTGTTACATATTACGACGTTCCGCAGCGCTTCGGTGCGACACCTTATCGCTACACCGTGGTCAACGGCGAAACTGTCTTGGTCGAACCGCGATCGCGGCGGATCATTCAGGTCGTTGAATAGTTATAGAGCTGCATTTGGTCGCCAACGCCCCCGCAAGCGGCCAGATGTAAAAGGCCCTGCCCGGTTCCCCCCGCCGGGTAGGGCTAATTTTTATTGGCGCGTAACTTGTAGGATGGGCAAAGCGGCCGCCGAAGGCGGCAGCGTGCCCACCATTCGGCAGCAACTCCGCTGCGAGACGGTGGGCACGGCGCCATTGCGATCGCGGGACGTGGGGATAGCACGGCAGCGCCTTTGCCCACCCTACGTTGCGATAGGGCGATCAGCCCTCGATTTTTGAGAAGTCGGCCACCGCACGCGTCGCGCTGCGGATCTCGTTCAAGAGCTTCAGCCGGTTCTCGCGGATCTTGGCGTCGTCATCGTTGACCTTCACCTTGTCGAAGAACGCATCGACCGCCGGCCGCAGCTTCGCCATCGCGTGCATCGCGGCGGCAAAGTCCTCCTTGGCGACGGCAGCGCCGGCGTCCGCCGCGACCTCGCCGATCGCCTTCGCCAGCGCCTTCTCCTCATCGAGCTTGTAGAGTGCAGCATCCGGCGTGCCGTCGAACTTGCGCTTGTCCTTCTTCTCCTCGATCGCGAGGATGTTGGACGCGCGTTTGGTGCCGGCGAGCAGGTTCTTGCCGTCGTCGGTCTCGAGGAATTTTCCGAGCGCCTCGACGCGGCGGACGACCATCAGCAGATCGTCCTGGCCGCCGAGCGCGAACACGGCGTCGACGAGATCGTGGCGCGCGCCCTGCTCGCGCAGTTGCACCTTGAGGCGGTCGGCGAAGAAGGTGAGCAGATTGATACAATCTGCCGATCCTTTTTCGAAATGGAACAGCTCCACTGCCTTCTCAAAGCTTTCTTCGCGAGCTTCAAGAATTTTGTCGGCGATCGCTGGCTCAAACAATCCTTCGAGCGTCGCAAAATGAGCCCGAAAATTAGCTGAGCTGAACCGGAAGATTCGTGACGATACTTGCCGATGAGCTGCCCGGCATGCGTCTATCAATTTTAGCCTAAGACCATTTTCGACGACAAGTCGTATCACGCCCAGCGCTGCACGGCGCAACGCATACGGGTCCTTCGAGCCCGTCGGCTTTTCGTCGATAGCCCAAAAGCCGACCAGCGTGTCGAGCTTGTCGGCAAGCGCCACGGCGACACTCACCGGATCCGTCGGCACGCGATCACCCGGCCCCTGCGGCTTGTAGTGCTCCTCGCAGGCGGCGGCGACGGACGCATCCTCGCCCTGGGCCAGCGCGTAGTACTTGCCCATCAGGCCTTGCACTTCCGGAAATTCGCCGACCACTTCGGTCAGGAGGTCCGTCTTGGCGAGCTTCGCCGCACGCGCGGTCTTCGTGGCATCGGCACCGACCAGCGGCGCGATCTCGGCGGCGAGCTTCTCGATCCGCGCGATGCGCGCGGCCTGTGTGCCGAGCTTCTCGTGGAACACGATCTGCTCGAACTTCGGCAGCCGGTCCTCGAGCTTCGTCTTCAGGTCCGTCTCATAGAAGAACTTCGCGTCCGACAGCCGGGCGCGGATGACGCGCTCGTTGCCGGCGATGATGGTCTTGCCGCCGTCGGTCGCCTCGATGTTCGCGGTCAGGATGAACTTTGGCGCCAGCCCGCCGGTCTTGGGATCGCGCACCACGAAGCATTTCTGGTTGTTGCGGATGGTGGCGCGGATCACCTCGCCGGGGACCTTGAGGTACTCCGGATCGAACGAGCCCATCAGCACCACCGGCCATTCGACCAGGCCCGCGACTTCGTCGAGCAGCACGGGGTCCTCGACCAGCTCATAGCCTTGCGCAAACGCGAGCTGCTTGGCGTCGGTGACGATGGTGTCCTTGCGGCGGTCAGGATCGAGCACGACCTTGGCGTCGAGAAGCTTGGCCTCATAGTCCTCGAAACGCCGCACCGAGATTGGCGCGGGCGCCATGAAGCGATGGCCGTAGGTGGTCTGTCCCGCCTCGATGCCGTCGACGGCGAAGCCGATGACGTCCGGCTCCTCGGTCTCAAGGCCGAACGTGGCGGTGATCGCATGCAGCGGCCGCACCCAGTTCAACGCGCCGGGCCTTTCCGAGCGCTTGCCCCAGCGCATCGATTTCGGCCAGGGGAACGTGCGCACGATCACCGGCAGCATCTCGGCGAGCACGTCGAGCGTGGCACGGCCGGGCTTCTCGATCAGCGCGACGTAGAAGTCGCCCTTTTTCGGATCGCGCTGGATCGTGGCTTCCTCGATCGAGGACAGGCCGGTGGCCTTGAGAAAACCCTGGATCGCCGCATCGGCGCCGCCGACGCGCGGGCCCTTCCGCTCCTCCTTGAGATCAGCCTGTCGCGCTGGGATGCCGTGCACGGTCAGCGCCAGCCGGCGCGGCGTCGCGAACGCCTTGGCGCCCTCATAGACGAGACCCTCGGCGACCAGCTTGTCGGTGACCATGCGGCGCAGATCCTCCGCCGCCTTGGCCTGCATGCGCGCAGGGATTTCTTCGGAGAACAGTTCGAGAAGGAGGTCGGGCATATTTAGAACTCGTTCGCAGGGCTGGCGGTGCTGCACTCCCCTCCCCCTTGCGGGGAGGGGTTGGGGGTGGGGGTCAGCGCGCGCTGAAGGTCGTGGGGAGCATCGTTGGCACAGCCGAGATCATCATTGTCGGCAAACGACCATGTGCGACCACGTACAAGGCCGTGGAGACCCATCAGGCATCTCGCCTGGGGACCCCCACCCCCGACCCCTCCCCGCAAGGGGGAGGGGGGCAGAGGCACCGCGTGTGTTGCGAGGTTGAGCTGCAAGACAAATCTCGATGCGAATGAGGAATTATTTTCCCGAGCGCCCCTCCCGCTCCAGGAATGATGAAGCGTCCGAGCCGCGAAGCTCTAACCAGCCCCCGCCCCGCCCGCCTCCGTATGCAGCCAGGCTTCGCCGCAGGCTTTGGCGAGCTCGCGGACGCGCAGGATGTAGCTCTGGCGCTCGGTGACGGAGATCACGCCGCGCGCATCGAGCAGGTTGAACACGTGGCTCGCCTTGATGCACTGGTCGTAGGCCGGCAGCGCCATCAGGTGCTCCCGACGATTGCCCTCGCGCCAACCGGCATCGAGATATTTGCGGCAGGCGCCCTCGGCCATCTTGAACTGCTCGAACAGCATGTCGGTGTCGGCATGCTCGAAATTGTGCCGGGAGTATTCCCGCTCGGCCTGCAGGAAGACGTCGCCATAGGTCACCTTGGCGTCGCCGTCGCGGCCGTTGAAGTTGAGGTCGTAGACGCGGTCGACGCCCTGCACGTACATCGCCAGGCGCTCGAGGCCATAGGTGAGCTCGCCCGCGACCGGCGCGCATTCGAAGCCCGCGACCTGCTGGAAATAGGTGAACTGCGACACCTCCATGCCGTCGCACCAGCACTCCCAGCCGAGACCCCAGGCGCCGAGCGTCGGGCTCTCCCAGTCGTCCTCGACGAAGCGGATGTCGTGCACGGCGGCGTCGATGCCGATGGCGCCGAGCGACTTCAGGTACAGCTCCTGAAGGTTCGGCGGCGACGGCTTCATGATCACCTGGAACTGGTAGTAGTGCTGCATCCGGTTCGGATTCTCGCCGTAGCGGCCGTCCTTCGGCCGCCGCGACGGCTGCACATAGGCGGCATTCCACGACTTCGGCCCAAGCGCGCGCAGGGTCGTCGCCGGGTGGAAGGTGCCGGCGCCCATCTCCATGTCGTAGGGCTGCAGGATCACGCAGCCCTGCTCGGCCCAGAACCGCTGCAGGGCCAGGATGAAGCCCTGGAACGAACGTTCGGGGCGCATGTGCGGAGGTAGCGAGTCCATCGTCGGTATCGGTCTTTCGCAGGCGTCGGAAAAGCGCGCGGACCGTATCGGCGGGGACATCAGGAATCAAGGCAATAGGGTCTCCGTCTCCGAACGGCGGCGACGTGCCGTCGTTCGAAGATCAGCGGCTCGCGTCAGCCCGGCCGGTAGGCGCCCGTGACGGGATCGCGGCGCAGAGTCTTGATCTCGGCTGTCTGCGCGGCCTCGGCGACGCGCGACAGTCGCGCCTCTTCGAGCTCCCGGTTGATCTTCTGAGCGGCCTTGTAGGCCCAGCGAACCACGGCAAGCCCGCCCAGCATACCCGCGAAAGCAACGAACGGCGGCATTGGTCGATCCTCGTTCATGAACAGAGCCACCCCGATTCCCATTGTCGCCGATCCCGGTTCCCCCCGCAATCCGGATTGCGAGGGGCGAAATGGCGCGACCTCCAGTCTAGAACCCGAAACGGGCCCAGATCGCCCGGGTTTCGGCCGCGGAGATCAGCTCCTCGGCCAGCCCCGTCCAGCCGAATCCCAGGCTGCCGGCGCCCGCGGCGCGGCGGCCGAGCAGACCCGACAACAGGCCGGCCGCCGGCGCCACGACAGGCGTTGCGACCTTGTCGCCGAAGCGGGTGCGCAGCACCGCGCGCAGGTCGCCGATGGCGTCCGCCAGCCCCAGCGTGACGGCGCTGTCGCCGGCCCAGTACTCGCCGGTGAACAACACATCGTCGGCGCCCTTCAGCCGGGTCGCGCGGCTCTCCTTGACCAGCGAGATGAACAGCGCGTGGATCTCGCGCTGGATCTTCTTCAGCCGCGCCACGTCGTCGGGATTCTCCGGCAGGAACGGATCGAGCATCGCCTTGTGCTCGCCGGCCGTATACAGCCGGCGCTCGATGCCGATCTTCTTGATCAGGTCCTGCAGCCCGAACGAGCCGCCGACCACGCCGATCGAGCCGAGGATCGAGGAGGGATCGCAGAAGATCTCGTCGCCGGCGCAGGCGATCATGTAGCCGCCGGAGGCCGCGACGTCCTCGACGAACACGAGCACCGGCAGCTTCTTCTCCGCGGCGAGCTGGCGGATGCGCAGATAGATCTGGCGCGACTGCACCGGCGAGCCGCCGGGCGAATTGATCACCAGCGCCACGGCCTTGGCGTTGCGCATGGAGAAGGCGCGCTCCAGCACCTTGGCGACGCCCGCAAGCGTCAGCCCCGGCCGCAGCGGCGTCACTGCGCCGATCACGCCGGACAGGCGGACGACCGGCACCACCGGTACGCCGCGCAGCCGCGCCGGAAGCAGCGCCTTCAGGCGATCGAAGAGCCCGGCCGCATCGCTGGGTTGTGTCAAATTGTCCACCATCCTGTTACCTCGGATTAACCACTTTTTATCGCGCCGCTGCCATTCAAAGGGCTGGAACGAGCCTTGCAATCTCCTGGGCAATCGCACGGCGAGCCAAGGTGCAGAGTGCGGCGGAGGAATACATGAAGGTCTACCTGTTGATGCTGCTGATCGGTACTCTATTGACTGCGATCCGTTTCACGACGGTAACCGAACGCCAGTCAGAAGCTCAGACGCAATAACGCCCGACCTCGATCAACCGTTCAGGGGGTGCTCAAAGCCAGCGCCCCCTGGCCCGACAGCACACGCACGGCCTCGTCATTCGGCACGCCTGCCGCCTCATTCAGCACCACTCCGGCAAGAATCTGGGTCGGCGCCCGCCCTCCCTTAACAGCCCTGACCAGGATACGGATCGCCGGTCTGCCCGCTTGGCCGTGAACCGGTTGAACGGCAAGACTGCCGAAGCCACGCGCCAGCGCCGCGACAACCTCGCTCAAACCATCGGCCCGCCAGATCAAGGTCAGCACGCCACCGGATTTCAGCATCCGCCGCGCGGCATGCGTCCAGATCTCCAACGTCGTCGCCGTTGCCATGTGCGCGGTCGCGCGCGCGGCGTCGGGCGAGGCGCGGTGGCGCGCGGCATCGTGGAACGGCGGATTCATCAGCACGACGTCGACACTGTCGGGCCCGAGCCCTGCGGCAGCGAAAGCGGCCGCGTCCGCGGCGATGTCCAGCACCACGACCTCCGCCGGCAAGGCATTGGCGCGTGCGTTGTCGCGCGCGAGGCACGCCAGATCCGGCTCGCGCTCGACCAGCGTCAAGCTGAGACCGCCGACGCGCCGGGCCAAGGCCAGCCCGGCCGTCCCTACGCCGGCACCGAGATCGACCACGCGATCGCCCGAACGCGCGGCCGTCGCCGCCGCCAGCAGGATTGCATCGTGGCCGGCACGATGGCCCGTCGTGGGCTGCCGCAGCCGCAATTGGCCGCCGAGCACCGCATCCTCGGAAATGTCGACAGCGTCACTCATCAGGGCGCAGTTCATGCGCCAGACCGGCGTCGGTGAGAAGCCGCCGAGCCTGGAGATTGTCGTCCTCGTGCACGAGGATCCTGCGCGGCAGGATGCCGAGCGAGCCTTCGATGACGCTCATGTTCTGATCGAGCACGAGGTGATGGATGTCGGCGCCGTCGAGCAGCGCCCCTATCGCCGAAACCAGCACGATATCATTGGTCCGAACCAATTCCTTCAATCGTTATGTCTCCATGCGGGCTTGGGTCAAGAAGGCTCGGGTCAAGACGGCTCGGGTCAAGGTTCCGTGTCTGCCCTTGCCGCCTGCGGCCGCAGTTTCTATTGTCGTTTCGAGCATAGCAAAATCGGAGACCAGAGTGGCGGTTATCGTACCTTTCGAGAGTCCATCGGGAGCCTCCATCGATGGGCTGGTCGCGCTGGTCGCAGCCGACATGGAACGGGTCAACGCTACGATTTTGTCGCGCACCGGCTCGGACGTCACGATGATCCCGGAGGTCGCAAACCACCTGATCTCCTCCGGCGGCAAGCGGCTGCGGCCGATGCTGACGCTGGCGATGGCGCATCTCACCGACTACACCGGCGATGGTCACGTCAAGCTCGCCGCGGCCGTCGAGTTCATGCATACGGCGACGCTGCTCCATGACGACGTGGTTGACGAGAGCGAAATGCGCCGCGGCAAATTGTCGGCGCGCATGCTGTGGGGCAACGAGGCCAGCGTACTGGTCGGCGACTTCCTGCTCGGCCAGGCGTTCCGCATGATGGTCGAGGTCGGCTCGCTACGCGCGCTCGACATTCTCTCGGCCGCCGCAGCCACGATTGCCGAAGGCGAGGTGATGCAGCTTGCCGCCGCCAAGAACACCGCAACCACCGAGGACGAATATCTCGCCGTGATCCGCGGCAAGACGGCGGAACTGTTCGCTGCCGCCTGTGAGGTCGGCCCGGTGCTCGCCGACCGTCCCAAGGCCGAGCAGGCCGCATCCCGGTCTTTCGGCATGAATCTCGGCATCGCCTTCCAGCTCGTCGACGACGTGCTCGACTATGGCGGCAAGGCCGCCAAGCTCGGCAAGAATGTCGGCGACGATTTCCGCGAGGGCAAGATCACGCTGCCGGTGGTGCTCGCGTTCCGCCGCGGCAGCGACAGCGAGCGTGCCTTCTGGATCAAGGCGCTGGAGCGCGGCGAGATCAGCGATCATGATCTCGACCATGCGATCGGGCTGATGAACAAGCACCGCGCCCTGGAGGACACGATCAGCCGCGCGCATCACTATGGCGCCATGGCCGTCGACGCGCTGGCGCTGTTTCCGGCGTCACCGATGAAGGCGGCACTGGAGCAGGTGGTGGCGTTCTGCCTGGCGCGGTCGCATTAGTTCGTCCGTCTGCAGAGAGACCGTCACCCAAGCAAGTTCTGTAGGGTGGGCAAAGGCGCCCTGCCCAGCCGATGCGACAAATCACGCTGCAATGGCGCCGTGCCCACCATCGGGCGTCGTACCCCGCGGTCAGACGGTGGGCACGGCACCGCCACAACCTTGTGCCGGGCTGCAGCCAGGCTGCGCCTTTGCCCACCCTACGAATCATCAGCGCGCCGGCATCGCGAGGAGCGTAGCGACGACGCGATCCAGGGCCGCAGCAAAGAGTCTCGATGCTTCGCTCGCAACGGGGGCCGAGCCAGCAAACTAGCTCAGCGTCCCCGCATGCACCCACCATTCAGGGTGCGCGGCTGCGATCGCAGCGCCGGCGGCCCTTGCATCCGCGACGTTGCCATAGATCGCAAAGCAGGTCGCGCCGGAGCCGGACATGCGAGCGAGCAGGACGCCTGAACTCGCGCGCAGCGCGTCGAGCACCGTGCCGATGATCGACTGCACCTTCAGGGCGGGCGGCTCCAGATCGTTCTTCACCTGATCGAGTGCAGCGACCCAGTCTCCGACCGACGCGCCGGCCTGCGGCCAGGACGGCGCCGTGAGGACATCGGTCACGCCGACCAGCAGCTCGCCAGGCTTCAGGCCGAGCGCCTGGAACACGTCCTTGGTCGCGACCGGCACCCGCGGATTGATCATCACGCAGGGCAGGACGGGAAGCGCAAGCGGCTGCAGGTTCTCGCCGACGCCGGTCATGGTGCAGGCGCGCGAGGGGACGCAAACCGGCACGTCGGCGCCGGTTTTCAAGGCAACCGCAGTGAGGCGCGGATCGTCCAGCGACAGGCCGTTCAGCTTCGCCAGCAACCGCAGCGCCGCTGCGGCATCGGCCGAGCCGCCGCCGATGCCGGCGGCGACCGGCAACACCTTCTCCAGCGTGAACGCGCCGAGCTTCAGGCCGGGAACGGCCTCCGCCAGCAGACGCGCCGCCTTCAGCACCAGATTGTCCGTGGTCTCGCCACAGGCCTCTGCCAGAGGTCCGGTCGTGGTCAGCCTCAGCTCCGGCCCCGGCACCAGCGTGAGCTGGTCCGCGCAATCCGCAAAGGCGACGACGCTTTCGAGATCATGATAGCCGTCGACCCGGCGGCCGACGACCCGCAGGGTCAGATTGACCTTGGCGCGCCCCTGCTCCTGCAGCGCGCCGGTGACCGTGGACGCCAACATCGGCGCAATGCCCCCAGCATGTTCGGTGGTGGAGCTCAGATGCCAACTCGCCGCGGCCCGAGGCCGAAGCGAACGTGGCCGGCAACCGCCACACCCTTCATCAAAATCATCCGGGCTCCCCGGCAAGCCGAGGAGCCCGTGATGGCTCTCACATCGTAATCAGGACGACCTAGCCGCCCTTGCCGTCGTCCTTCTTGGCGTCGGACGGCGTATCCTTGGTGTCGTTGCTGGCCGCAGCGGGTGCCGGATCATCAGTCAGGCCGTTCTGGATCTTGGCCTCGATCTTCGGCAGTTCCTCGGCCTCGGGCTTCAGGTCGCGGGCATGGGCCCACTGGAACTTGGCTTCCAGCTTGCGGCCGATGCGCCAATAGGCGTCGCCGAGATGGTCGTTGATGGTCGGATCCTCGGGCTTGAGGTCGATAGCGCGCTCGAGGTTCTTGACCGCCTCCTCGTAATTGCCGATGCGGTAATAGGCCCAGCCGAGCGAGTCGACGATGTAGCCATCGTCCGGCCTCTGCTCGACGGCACGCTTGATCATCTTCATGCCTTCGTCGAGATTGATGCCCTGGTCGATCCAGGAATAGCCGAGATAGTTCAGCACATGCGGCTGGTCGGGCTGCAGCTCGAGGGCCTTGCGCATGTCGGCCTCAGCCTTCGGCCACTGCTTGGAGCGCTCCAGGCAGATGCCGCGGTAGTAGTAATAGACGCTGTTGGCCTTTTCATTGTTCACCGGCAGCGAATCGACGCCGAGCGAATAGGTCTTGGCGCAATCGGCGAACTTCTTGCGGCCGCGCTCGATGTTGCCGAGCGCCATGATCGCCTCGAGATCCTTCGGATCCTGCGCAATGACGTCCTTGAGGATCTTGATCGCCTCGTCGCTGCGGTCGGCGCTGTCGAGATCGGTGGCGAGCTGGATCTGCGCATTGCGCTTCAACGGCGAGCTCGCCGGCACCCGCTCATAGACCTTGATCGCCATCTGCGGCTTCTTCACGGTCTCGTAGAGATCGGCGAGCGACAGCAGCGCCAGCGGATGATTCGGCTGCAGATGCAGCGCGAGCTGCAGATAGACCAGCGCCAGATCCTCGCCGCCACGGCGGCTCAAAGTGGCGCCGATGCCGTACAGCGCCTCGGCGGCGCCGGCCTGCGCCGAATCGACCAGCGACGGCAGCTTCTTGCCGGCCTTGGTCTCGCGCAGGCCCTCCTGCACCAGCGGATGGCGCGCGAGCTTCTTGTCGAAGGCTTCATAGATCGCGGTCGCGGCGGCCGCATCCTTGTTGCGCGACAGCCAATGCGCATAGGCCTCGGTGATGCGCAGCATCGAATCGTCGAGCTTGTAGGCGCGCTCGAACCGCGTGCCGGCGTCCTTCTCCTTGCCGGCCAGCTCCAGGATCATGCCGGCATGGAGGTCCTTGAACAGCGGATACCATTCGGGACCAGTCAGCTTGTCGATATTGGCGACGGCGGTCTTCGAATCGCCCGCACCGGCCGCGGCCCACGCCGACAGCAAGGTGGCGACGAGATCGGTGATCGGCCCGCGCACCGACTGGTTGATGTTGGTCTGGGCGGCTGTGTATTTCTTCTGCTTGATGTCCTGCACGCCGACCACGAGGCGCGCGATGCGGTTCGCCTTGTCGATCGTGAGCACGCGCTCGGCCAGCTTCACGGCCTCGTCGATGTCGCCATCGGCGACCGAGGAGATGAAGGCGCGGTCGAGCAGCTCGTTGTTCTTCGGGTCGCTACGTAGCGCCGAGCGGTAGAACGCCGCCGCCGAGGCCGCGTCGCGCTCGACGCTGGCGTGGCGGGCCGCCAGATAGCTGCCCGATGTGGTGAGCGACTTCAGATCGACGCTGGTCGGAAACTTCGCGGCGTTATCCGCAGGATGATCCGGCGTCTGGGCCAGGACGGCACCGGGGAGCAGCAAGGCAGAAACGGCAATTGCGGTCCAGCGATTGCGAATTGACAACATCACGGTGCGCTCTGGTTGTTGGAAATGACGGATCGGTACGGACACGACCCCGATCGGCAGCTCTTCAAGGCGCCGACAATGCCGCGTTTGGCGGCCAACCGCAAGGATTTGCAGGATATTCGGGTCAGCCGGGAGCCCCTTTGGCGAAGGTGACCTGCGTCAAACCGCGCCAGTATGGCCGTATCGTGGCCGGCTGCCCTCCCCGGAGCAGCCGACTCACGCGATCGTGCGTTATGCGAGGCTACATCGCCTCGTAGTTCGGCCCACCGCCGCCTTCCGGAGGAACCCAGGTGATGTTGCCGTTGGGATCCTTGACGTCGCAGGTCTTGCAGTGGACGCAGTTCTGCGCGTTGATCACAAAGCGCGGGGTGGCGCCCTCCTCGACCCATTCGTAGACGCCCGCAGGGCAATAGCGGTTGGACGGTCCGGCATAGACGTCGTGCTCGGAGCTCTTCTGCAGCGCCATGTCGGCGACCTTCAGATGCACCGGCTGGTCTTCCTCGTGATTGGTGTTGGACAGGAACACCGAGGACAGCCGGTCGAAGGTCAGCTTGCCATCCGGCTTCATCGCAGGCTTCGGCTGATGCGCCTTGGCCGGATCAAGCGTCGCGCGATCGGGCTTGACGTGCGACTGAGTGCCGAACAGCGAGAAGCCAAGGGTGTTGCACCACATGTCGAAGCCGCCGAGCGCGACGCCGAGCACGGTGCCGAACTTCGACCATAGCGGCTTGACGTTGCGGACCTTGAACAGATCCTCGCCGACTGGCGAGCCGCGCCAGGCGTTCTCGTAACTGACCAGCTCGTCATTGGCGCGGCCGGATGCGAGCGCGGCATTGACGTGCTCGGCCGCGAGCATCGCGCTGCCCATCGCATTGTGCACGCCCTTGATGCGCGGCACGTTGACGAAGCCCGCCGCGCAGCCGATCAGCGCGCCGCCGGCGAACGACAGCCGCGGCACCGACTGATAGCCGCCTTCGGTGATGGCGCGTGCGCCGTAGGCGAGGCGCTTGCCGCCTTCGAACACGCCGCGGATCGACGGGTGCGTCTTGAAGCGCTGGAATTCCTCGAACGGCGACAGATAGGGATCGTCGTAGTTCAGGTGGACGACGAAACCGACTGCGACGAGATTGTCGTCGTAGTGATACAGGAACGAGCCGCCGCCGGTCTTCATGTCGAGCGGCCAGCCGAAGGAATGCTGGATCAGCCCCTTCTGGTGCTTGGCAGGATCGATCTGCCAGACCTCCTTGAGGCCGATGCCGAATTTCGCCGGCTCGCTCTTGGCGTCCAATGCGAATTTCGCGATCAGCTGCTTGGACAGGCTGCCGCGCGCGCCTTCCGCGAACAGCGTGTACTTGCCGAGCAGCTCCATGCCGCGCGTGAACGAGGATTTCGGCTTGCCGTCCTTGCCGATGCCCATGTCGCCGGTGGCGATGCCGCGCACCGCGCCCTGCTCGTCATAGAGCACCTCGGTGGCCGCGAAGCCCGGATAGATCTCGACGCCGAGCGCCTCGGCCTTGCGCGACAGCCAACGGCAGACATTGCCGAGCGAACCGATGTAGCAGTGATGGTTGTCCATCAGCGGCGGCATCGCGAAGCCGGGCAGCGAGATCGCGCTGCTCTCGGTCATCCAGAAGAACTTGTCGACCTTGACCTGGGTCTTCAGCGGGCAATCGTCGTCCGAGCGCCAGTCGGGGATGAGCTTGTCGAGCGCCGCCGGATCGATCACCGCACCGGACAGAATGTGCGCGCCGACCTCGGAGCCCTTCTCGACCACGACGATGTTGAGGTCGGCATTGAGCTGCTTCAGCCGGATCGCGGCGGACAGGCCCGAGGGGCCGGCGCCGACGATGACGACGTCGAACTCCATGGATTCGCGCGGAGGTAATTCTTCGGTGCTCATCTCTCTCGATCTCAGGCCCGGCCGGTGCAGGGGACCCGACCTCTGCCGCCCCCTGGCGCGTGCAAAGGTCAAACCCGGAGCTGCAATGGCAACAATGACTTAACTAGGGTTCCTGAAGGCGTTGACCGTTCGCTGAAGACTGGTCCGGAGGGGGAGCGACGGCTGGCGCCGGAACACTAGGGCGTTCCGTCCCTTTTTGGGTTATTCCAAACTCTTGTTTCCGATTTTTCGGGGCAGGACAACCACCGAAATGCATTCCGCCATGCGCCGAGGCAGCGTACACTGCCGCGGCGATCGATCATGATGACCCCCGAGCCCCTCCCCGACGTCCGGCAACTGCTCGCCTTCTATCTGGAGGCCGGGGTCGATTGCGCCTTGGCCGACGAGCCGATCAACCGGCTGGTCGAGCCCGAGGCGGTTTCGTTTCCCGCCGCGACTCCCGCCGCCCGTCAAGTGGCGGCGCAGCCCGGCCGGCCGGCCGCGCCAGCGATCATTCCGCCGCGCGGAGAACCGCCGCCTCCGCCGGAAGCGGCCGTCGCCTCGGCCCGCGAGGCGGCGCGGACGGCGCCGACGCTGGAGGCGCTGCGCGAGCTCCTGGAGACTTTCGACGGCTGCGCGCTGAAGCAGACGGCGTCGCGGCTGGTGTTCGCCGACGGCAATCCGCAGGCGCGCATCATGCTGGTCGGCGAGGCGCCCGGCCGCGACGAGGACATCGAGGGCCTGCCATTCGTCGGCCGCTCCGGCAAGCTGCTCGACCGCATGATCGGCGCGATCGGGCTCGACCGCAGCAAGGTCTACATCGCCAATGTCATTCCCTGGCGCCCGCCCGGCAACCGTACGCCAACGCCGCAGGAGACGCAGATCTGCCTGCCGTTCATTCGCCGCCAGATCGAGCTGGTCGATCCCGATGTGCTGGTGACGCTCGGCAATCCCTCGACCCAGTCGCTGCTCGGTACGACCGAGGGCATCATGCGCGTGCGCGGCAAATGGCGCGACTACGACACCGGCAAGCGGACGATCCGCGCGATCGCGACCTTCCATCCGGCCTATCTGTTGCGCTCGCCGTCCTACAAGCGGCTGTCCTGGCAGGATCTGCGCGCAATCGCGACGGTGATAGCGGTCTGAGGACCCAATTCGCTTCCGTCATTGCGAGCGCAGCGGCGCAGCGAAGCAATCCAGAGTCACGCGCGCAGCCCTGGATTGCTTCGTCGCTTCGCTCCCCGCAATGACGGCTCGCATGGAAAGCGCTAAGGCCCCCTCGGCCGCACGATGGCCCAGCCGATGCGCAGCACCGGCTGGCGGCCGTTGATCAGCCAGTCGAAGCTGCGCGGCACCTCCGGCACCAGCCCGGGAAAGCGCTGGGCGATGTCAGGCGGTGGGGTGCCGACCGTGTCGGAGGCGCGCCACACCACGACGCCGCCGCTCTCGGCGAATTTCGCCGGCGTGACCCAGGGCGTCCGCTGCGGGGTGGCATCGAGGAACAGATGCGCGCGGCGGCGACCGAGCGCGACCAGGCTGGCGAGTTGCGGATCGCCGGCGACCGCCTGCAGCCGCTGGTTGGTACGGCGCTCAAAACTCTCGACGAAGAAGCGGGCGATGTCGCGGGCCGGCATCGACGTCGCGACCTCGCCCTCGCCGATCACGGGCTGAATCACGGCGCTGCCGGCAACGAAAACCGCGGGTGCAGCGACCGCAGCCGCCCACACCGTGCGCAGCAGCCGCTGACGGCGCAGATAGATCAGATCGCCGGACGCGACCACCAGCGCGAGGCCGACCATCGTCAAGGTGACGGCGACGCCGCCGAACACCGTGGGCAGACCGAACAGGCCGGAGATCAGGCTGCCCGCCAGGGCCGGTGCGATCGCGAAGCAATAGACGAAGTCGCGGGCGAGCGGCGGGACCGAACGGCGGTAGATGATCGGGGCGTCGGTCTCGCTGCGGCTGATCCAGCTGGCGTCGAGCAGCACCAGCAGCACCATGGCCGAGATCGCCAGCAGCGCCCCGCCAGCCAAGGCGAGCCAATGCCAGGCGCGCACCGAGAGCTCGGCGAGAACGGGCAGCGCCGGCAGCCCGACGCTGTCGGCGCGCAGCACGAAGATGAGGTAGGGCAGCGCCAGCGCCAGCACCACCAGCAGCGCGAACAGCGGATCGAACGAGCGCAGCACCCGGCGGCCCTGCGCGGTGGAGACCACGAAGCCGGCGATCAGCAGCAGCAGGCCCGCCGCGGCCGAGGTGGTCAGCAGCAGCAGGCCGGCCTCGATCGACCAGGCAAACCAGGCGTTGCGCCGGCCCTCGCCGAGAATCCGCCAGCTATGGAGCAGCAGCAGCGCCCAGAGCGGACGCGCCAGCACCTCCGGACCGAATTCCAGCGTGGGTGCACCGAACGCGGTGATGGTCATGGTCAGCAGCACGGCGAGCACCGCCTGCTGGCCGCCGACGATCGCCCCCGCCAGGAGATACATCACCCACAGACCCAGGGCCGAGCACAGCACGGCCAGCACGTAGACGCCGAACAGGTGGTTGCCGGCGAGGCGATAGGCGATGTCCGACAGCCAGAACGACAGCGGCGGGCCGAGATCGGTGCCGACCTGGTACTCGCGTCCGAACGCGATGGTGGTGGCAAGCTGGCCGGGTGGACTGCGATAGAACAGCATGGCCACGCCGAGCCACATCAGGGCCTGGCACAGCACCACGATGACGACGACCAGCCGCGGCCTTGCGCGGATCAGTTCGACAACCAGTGACGTGAAACGCATGAACGGCTGGATCGCTTGGCTGAATCGCTGAGGACGTCGAGGAGGCCGGCAGGACCGTCGCTCATCCGCAGCAGCCTCGCTGTCCGACGCCCGCAATCGATACCGCACGATCGGGGCGCACAACACCGCCCCTGCTGCGAGGGGTGACACTTCGTGCTGGCTGGCTGACCAAAACTATTAAGACCGCGGCGCCCGCGAGGCAACCTGCATCAGACCTCGAACGAGATTTCGGTGGATGTCACCACGGTCACCTCCGCGAAAAGATCCGGCTCCGGCACATCGGTCCACGGCTGATGCTTGCGCCGGGCGGCGACGACAGGCGCGAACAGGCTGCGATGATGCACCGAGGGGCCGAGCCGGTCCAACGCGGCGAGATGCTCCGGCACAGCATAGCCCTTGTGCTGCTCGAAGCCGTAACCCGGGCAATCCTGCGCCAGCGCGCACATCAGCCGGTCGCGCGTGACCTTGGCGACGATCGAGGCGGCCGCAATCGACATCACCAGACCATCGCCGCCAATCACCGCCTCGCAGCCGCAATCGACGTCGATGCGGTCGCGGCCGTCGACGAAGACGTGCTTCGGCGCCTCGGGCAGCGCCCTCACGGCGCGCGACAGCGCCCAGAGCGAGGCACGCAGGATGTTGTCGCGATCGATTCGCGCCGGCGATGCGACGGCCACCGCAAACGCCGACGTCTTGCAGATCTTGTCGAACAGCGCCTCGCGCTGCTCCGCGCTCAGGCGCTTGGAATCATCGAGACCCCTGGGGATGCGCGCAGGATCGAGAATCACGGCCGCAGCGACCACCGGACCGGCCAGCGGCCCCCGTCCCGCCTCGTCGCAGCCCGCGACCGGCCAGACCCCCTGCTTCAACAGCGCGCGCTCACGCCGGAAGCTCGGCGGCGCCACCGCGATGACGCCCTTGCCGAGCTTGGCGCCCGACTTGCCGGCAGCACCCGGGGCAGCAGGCTTGGTCGCGGCCTTTGCAGGGGCGCTCTTCGCCACGGCACGGCTCGCTGCTTTCGCCCTGCCCGGCTTCTTTGACTGATCGCGAATCATGGCCGCCATGGTGCGAAACGGCTGGCGGCGGCGCAACCCGAACGGGCCTCAATTCCCCGCTATTCGCCCCCTGCCGGCGACCGACTACGCCGGCAGATGCACTCGATCATCCTCGCCGACATCAATCCCCGGCGCGACCACCACTTCCCAGACATGACCGTCCGGATCGGAGAAATAGCCGCTATAACCGCCATAGTCGGTCCGTTGCGCCGGTCTCAGCAGCATCGCGCCTTTCTCCACCGCCGACGCGAGCGCCGCATCGACCTCAGCCTCCGAGCGGCAGTTCCATGCCAGCGTCACGCCTCGGAACGCCTGGGGGCGCGGTGCGTCTGGCACGCCCGCGTCATCGGCGAGCGCGCCCCACGGGTACAGCGCCAGCACCGTCCCGCCGGTCTCGAAGAATGCCACGGCCTCGCCGGTCGCGCGGAATTTTCGGACGAAGCCGAGCAATGTATAGAAGGCGATGCTCCGCCGCATCTCGGACACACCGAGTGTGATGACGGTGAACCGCGGAACGCTCGCTTGTGCGCTCATCACCTACTCTCCACTTACTCTCCGCACGCTTCAGAACAGGCTGAGCTGCTGGCCGCCGCCCTTCGGCCGGACGAAATGATCGGTCGTCAGCTTGGTCCGGCGCTTGTTCAGCCCGAGCTTCTCGCAGGCGATCTCGAAGCGGCGGCCGATCATCCAGGCCATCGGGCCTGTCCCCTTCATTCGCGTGCCCCATTGCGAGTCGTAATCGCGGCCGCCGCGCATGTCGCGGATCAGGGTGAAGACGTGGCGGTAGCGGTCGGGATAATGCTCGAGCAGCCATTCCCGGAACAGGTCGCGCACCTCGAGCGGCAGCCGCAGCAGCACATAGGCCGCTTCCTTGACGCCGGCATGGGCGGCGGCATCGAGAATGCGCTCAATCTCGCTGTCGTTGAGCGCCGGGATCACCGGCGCCACCATCACCGTGGTCGGAATGCCAGCCTTGGACAGCGCCTGCAGCGCCTCCAGCCGCTTCGACGGCGTCGAGGCCCGCGGCTCCATCGTGCGCGCCAGCTTCGGATCCAGCGTGGTCACGGAGATCGCGACCTTCGCCAGGTTCTTCTTGGCCATCCGCGCCAGGATGTCGGCATCACGCATCACCAGCGCCGACTTCGTGACGATCCCGACGGGATGGCCAACCTTTTCCAGCACCTCGAGGATGCCGCGCATGATCTTCCGCTCGCGCTCGATCGGCTGATAGGGATCGGTGTTGGTGCCGATCGCGATCATCCGCGGATCGTAGCCGCTGGCCGCGAGCTCCTTCTCCAGAAGCGCGGGCGCATCCGGCTTCACGAACAGCTTGGATTCGAAGTCGAGACCAGGCGACAGCCCGAGAAACGCATGGGTCGGCCGCGCGAAGCAGTAGACACAGCCGTGCTCGCAGCCCCGATACGGATTGATCGAGCGATCGAAACCGATGTCCGGCGAGTCGTTGCGGGTGATGACCTTGCGCGAGGTGTCGGTCGCGACCGTCGTCTTGAACGGCGGCAGCTCCTCGAGGCTCTGCCAGCCATCATCGAAGACAACGCGGGCCTCCGCCTCGTAGCGACCGCTCGCGTTGGATTGGGCACCCCGGCCGCGGCGCCGGCCCCGTTCGATGGCGACCGCGAGTTCGGGAAAGTCCTTCCCAGGACCTGACGAAGGCGCGCCCGCCGGCTCGGAGGGCACCGGGACCGGCGGGCGCTTGAGGGCATGTGAAGATGCTCGGCTCATGGCCAAGACATAGCACGCAAACAGAACATTACAAGAACAAAATAGAACAAAAGCGCACGCATGCTCTGCACGGGCGCAAGGCCAGCCATCACATTCCCGTTCTATCCTGCAGCTGCGCTGGAACAGGACGGTGCGGCGTTACTCTCATACAGTATCCCGCAGGCGCGAAGCGGAAGGCAAGCGAGGTCCCATGCAGATCACTTCTCCCCAACAGACCACCCCGGCCGACGATCTTGACCTGCTCGATCGCTACTGGCGGGCGGCGAATTATCTCTCGGTGGGGCAGATCTATCTGCTGGACAATCCGCTGCTGCACGAGCCGCTGAAACCGGAGCACATCAAGCCGCGCCTGCTCGGCCACTGGGGGACGACGCCCGGCCTGAACTTCATCTATGCCCATCTCAACCGCGCCATCGAGGCGCAGGATCTCAGCGTCATCTACATCTGCGGCCCCGGCCATGGCGGTCCGGGCATGGTCGCCAACACCTATCTCGAAGGCACCTACAGCGAGATCTATCCGGAGATCACGCGCGATGCCGATGGCCTGCGCAAGCTGTTCCGGCAGTTCTCCTTCCCCGGCGGCATCCCGAGCCATGCCGCGCCTGAGACGCCGGGCTCGATCCATGAAGGCGGTGAACTCGGCTACGCGCTGGTCCACGCCTATGGTGCGGCGTTCGACAATCCCGATTTGATCGTGGCTTGCGTGGTCGGCGACGGCGAGGCCGAGACCGGCCCTCTCGCCGCCTCCTGGCATTCGAACAAGTTCCTGAACCCGGCCCATGACGGCGCGGTGCTGCCGATCCTGCATCTCAACGGCTACAAGATCGCCAATCCCACCGTGCTCGGCCGCATGGGCGATGCCGAGATCAAATGCCTGTTTGAAGGTTACGGATACGAGCCGCTGTTCGTCGAAGGCGCGGAGCCGAAGGCGATGCATCGGCAGATGGCGGACGCGCTCGATGTTGCGCTCGCGAGCATCCGCTCCATCCAGCAGAATGCGCGTCAGCCGGATGCAACGATCCAACGCCCGCGCTGGCCGATGATCGTGTTGCGCAGCCCGAAGGGCTGGACCGGGCCGAAGGAGGTCGATGGCCTCAAGGTCGAAGGCTTCTGGCGCGCCCATCAGGTGCCGATTGCCAACCCCCGCAGCAAGCCGGAGCATCTCGCGCTGCTCGAAGCCTGGCTGAAGAGCTACGAGCCGGAGACGCTGTTCGACGCCCATGGCCGCCTCAGGCCGGAGTTGCAGGCGCTGGCGCCCAAAGGGCAGCGACGCCTGGGCGCCAATCCGCATGCCAATGGCGGTCTGCTCAAGCGCGAGCTCAAGCTGCCGGACTATCAAGCTTTCGCGATCGAGGTGTCCTCACCAGGCCAGACCATCGCTGAAGCGACGCGCGAGCTCGGCAAGTTCCTGCGCGACGTGATCACGCTGAATGCGAAGACCCGAAACTTCCGCATCATGGGTCCCGACGAAACGGCGTCGAACCGGCTCGATGCGGTGTTCGAGGTCACCGAGCGCGTGTGGATGGAGGGCATCGAGCCCTATGACGTCCATCTGGCGCATGACGGCCGCGTCATGGAGGTGCTGAGCGAGCATCTCTGCCAGGGCTGGCTCGAAGGCTATCTGCTCACCGGCCGCCATGGCCTGTTCTCCTGCTACGAGGCCTTCATCCACATCATCGATTCGATGTTCAACCAGCATGCCAAATGGCTGAAGGTGTCACGCGAGCTGCCGTGGCGGCGCCCGATCGCGTCGCTGAACTATCTCTTGACCTCGCATGTCTGGCGGCAGGACCATAACGGATTCAGCCATCAGGATCCCGGCTTCGTCGACCTCGTCGCCAACAAGAAGGCGGATATCGTCCGCATCTACTTCCCACCGGACGCCAACACGCTGTTGTGGATCGCCGACCATTGCCTGCGCACCTACGACCGCATCAACGTCATCGTCGCCGGCAAGCAGCCCGCGCCGCAATGGCTGTCGATGCAGGACGCCGCCACGCATTGCGACGCCGGCATCGGCATCTGGTCTTGGGCCGGCACCGAGCCCGCCGACGAAGAGCCCGACGTGGTGATGGCCTGCGCCGGAGACGTCCCGACCCTGGAAACGCTCGCAGCCGTCGACCTCCTGCGCAAGGAATTGCCCGACCTGAAGATCCGCGTCGTCAACGTCGTCGATCTCATGACCCTGCAGCCGAAGCAGGACCATCCGCATGGCCTCAGCGACCGCGACTTCGACAGCCTGTTCACCGCCAACAAGCCAGTGATCTTCGCCTATCACGGCTATCCGTATCTGATCCATCGCCTCACCTACAGCCGCACCAACCATGCCGGCATGCATGTGCGCGGCTTCATCGAGGAAGGCACCACGACGACGCCGTTCGACATGGTCGTGCTCAACGAGCTCGACCGTTTCCACCTCGCCATCGAGGCGATCGAACGCGTGCCCGGCCTCAGCGTGTCCGCGGCCCATGTGAAGCAGAAATTTCGCGATGCGCTGATCGAGCATACCCGCTACATCCGGGCGCATGGCGAGGACATGCCGGCGATCCGCGACTGGGTCTGGCCGAACAGCGCCGGCGACACCACGCCGACACAGGCGGGCGACTGAACCAGCCAAGCGCGAGCTCCAGCAACGCGGCACCTTGAAATAGCAATCGTTCGGCGTTGCCCGAACGTGCGCGACCCGCTACGTGCTGCAAAATTCCGCAGCGCAGCGGGCTGATTTGGCTATGACAAGATGATAACAGTCATGCTGGAGGCGCGACAGATAACGATGCCAAGTTCATGCTGAGCGTGATCATCCCGACCGAAGGTGTCGAGCAGACCGCCGTGGCCACCCTGTCCGCGCTGGTGCCAGGCGCCGCGGCCGGTGTCGTCACCGAGGTGCTGCTGGTCGATCGCTCGCCCGATTCCAGCGTGATCGAGCGTGTCGCGGACGTCGCCGGCTGCCACTTCATGAAGTTCGAGGGCTCCCAGGCCGCAGCGCTCGCGGCAGGGGCCGCGAACGCGCGGGCGCCCTGGCTGATGTTTCTGCCCGCTGGCGCGATGCTCGATCCCGGCTGGATCGACGAAACCAGGCAGTTCGTCCAGAGCGTCGCCGCCGCCGGCCAGCCCCGCGCCGGCGTTTTCCGTTACGCCAGGTCTCCTTACGCTGCGATCAGTCTGCGCGAGCGGATGCGATCGGTCGCTCGGGCCCTGGTCGGACCGCTCGGCGACCAGGGCCTGCTGATCGCCCGCGATCATTACCGGCAGGTCGGCGGCTACCAGCCCGATCGAAAGCGTGCCGAGACGCGCCTGTTGCGTCAGCTCGGCCGCTCCTCGCGGACCATGCTGCGCAGCCGGATTGTCATGGTCTAGCATCGGGACGATACTTGCCAAAGTCAATCAATTGATTGACAATGGCAAGTATTGGAGGTGCCACATGATTCCTGCCCCATCCGACGGCCAGGTCGCCGCCGTTCGCGCGTTCAACCGCTTCTACACGAGGAAGCTCGGCGCGCTGGACCAGCATCTGCTCGACAGTCCGTTCTCGCTGGCCGAAGCGCGTGTGCTCTATGAGCTGGCGCAGTACGACGCCATCTCGGCCAAGGAGATCGGTCTCTCGCTCGGCCTCGATGCCGGCTATCTCAGCCGCATCGTCCAGAGTTTCGACGAGCAGGGCCTGATCACCCGCACACCATTGCCGACCGATCGCAGGCAGCAGCAGCTCGGGCTCACCGCCAAGGGACGACAGGCCTATGCCAGGCTCGACCGCAGCTCGCAGAAGGAGATCGCGGCCATGCTGGCGTCGCTGGCGCCATCCGTGCGCGACCGGCTGGTCGGTGCAATGACGACGATCGAGACCGCCCTGGAGCCGCAGCAGCCGGGCCGCTCCCCGGTGCTGCTGCGCAGCCATCGCCCGGGCGACATCGGCTGGGTGGTCTCACGGCACGGCGCCGTCTACGCCGAGGAATATGGCTGGGACGTCTCGTTCGAGGCGTTGGTCGCCGAGATCGGCGCGCAGTTCATCAGGAGCTACGACCCGGCGCGCGAGCACTGCTGGATCGCCGAGCTTGCGGGTGAGCCGGTCGGCTCGATCTTCCTGGTCAAGGGCAGCGACGAGGCCGCCAAGCTGCGGCTGCTGCTGGTCGAGAAGAAGGCCCGCGGTCTCGGCGTCGGCCGGGCCCTGACCGAACAATGCATCCGCTTCGCCCGCGAGAAGAACTACAGGACGATCGAGCTGTGGACGCAAAGCATTCTCACCGCCGCGCGCGACATCTATGCCCGCGCCGGGTTTCGCAAGATCGCCGAGGAGCCGCACGCCATGTTCGGCGTCCCACTGACGGGCGAGACATGGCGGCTCGAGCTGTAGCCCGCACCGCCCGGGTTGCAGCAACCGCCGGTAGGCCGAGATCACCCCCACAACACGTTGCGCATGCCGATTGCGAAGTTCCCGCGCGTCGGTAGTATCCCGCCAAACGGGGCGGGTATCAGTAGTGATGGAATCGATGGTGCGATCGAAGCTTGCGGCGCTTGCCGCGCTGGCAGGCTTGTTGGGGGTCGCGGCTGGGACGGCGGCTCACGCCGCGCCCAAAGGACGCGCAACGGTCGCGATTACGCGCACGGCCGATTTCCTCTATCTGGCGGCGCCCGCGGCGATCGAGATCAACGGCGCCAAGGTGGCAAGCCTCGGCCGCGGCGAGAGCTACAGCGGCCCGATTGCGCCGGGCGCCACGACAATCACCGTATCGACATGGTCCTCGCCGGGCTCGTCGAACATTCGTTTCACCGCCGTGCCCGGCAAGACCTATCGAATGGTCGTGGGACCGCGCGGACAGAATTTCGCCGCCAGCATGATGGGCGGCCTCATTGGCGCGGCGATCGAAGGCGGCGGCGCTTTCGAGATCGTACCAACGAAGTGAGACGTGCGATGGACGCGCGGCGCGTCGTCGTGCCGGGGTCCTACGCCGTCGCGCCCTGCGCCTTGGACCGGCGCAGATGCTCGTCGAGCCGCGGCATGATCTCGACGAAGTTGCAGGGCCGCGTGCGGTAGTCGAGCTGGGCGGCGAGGATGCCGTCCCAGCCGTCACGGCAGGCCCCCGGTGATCCCGGCAGGCAGAAGATGTAGGTCGCGCCGGCGACGCCGGCCGTGGCCCGGCTCTGGATCGTCGACGTCCCGATCTTGGCGTGGCTCAGCATGTGGAAGGCGATCGAGAAGCCGTCCATGCGCTTCTCGAACAGCGGCTCGATCGCTTCCGGCGTGACGTCACGGCCGGTGAAGCCGGTGCCGCCGGTGGTGATGACGACGTCGACGCCGGGATCGGCGATCCACGACTTCACCACCGCGCGGATCTTCTCGACGTCGTCGGTGACGATCTCGCGCGCCGCGAGCCTATGGCCGACAGCGGTCAGGCGGTCACTCAGGGTGGTGCCGGACTTGTCGTCGGCAAGCGAACGCGTGTCGGACACCGTCAGCACGGCGATGTTGAGGGGAATGAAGCTCTTGCTCTCGTCGATCGCCATCATCGCGTCTCCCTACAGCGAACTGGCGCTGAACGTATTGCAGGCCTGCACCGTGCCCTGCTGGTAGCCGATCATGAACCAGCGCTTGCGCTGCGCGGCGGAGCCATGGGTGAACGAATCCGGCACCACGCGTCCGGTCGCCTTCCGCTGCAAGGTGTCGTCGCCGATCGCCGAGGCCGTCGTCAGCGCGGCGTCGATGTCGCCCTCCTCGAGGAAGCCCGGACGCTTCTTGGCCTCGCGATTGACCCAGACCCCGGACAGGCAGTCGGCCTGCAGCTCGACCTTGACCTGCAGCGCGTTGGCTTCGGCCTTGTTGTCCGACTGCTGCTGCATCCGCGTCACGCGCGGCAGGATGCCGAGCAGGTTCTGGATGTGGTGCCCGGCCTCGTGCGCAATGATGTAGGCCGCGGTGAACTTGCAGGCGCTGCCCGAGCAGCCCCGGAAGCGCGTCTCGACCTCGCGGAAGAAGTTGGTGTCGAGGAAGATCTGCCGGTCCGGCGGACAGTAGAACGGTCCCATCGCAGACTGCGCCATGCCGCAGCGGCCGCCATTGGTGCTGTTGCGAAACAGCACGATCTTGGGCCCGGTATAATTCTGGCCGCTGGCCTGGAAGATCTCGCTCCAGCGGTCGTCGATCTCGCCGAGCACGCCGGAGATCATGTCGCCCATCTCGTCCTTGGGTGCGCCCGTCCGGCCCGGCGAGCGCCGGTCCGCCTGCTGGGTCGGCGCGCCGCCATGGCTCAGCATCTCGGCGCCGCCGATCAGGATGCGCGGATCGATGCCGAAGGCATAGCCGATCAGGCCGAGCACGATGATGGTGCCGATGCCGAGGCCGCCGCCGCCGATCGGCAGACCCATACCACCGCCCATCCCGCCGCCTTCGTCGCGACGGTCGTCGATGTCGTCGCTGCGACGGAAATCATCGTAACGCATGGGCGGCCTTTCCTCACGATTCTTGCGCGGCTCTGCGCGAAATGCCTAACGCGGCAAACAGGTAAAATTTCCACTGTGTTAATCAATAACCCGGCCGGCAAATTTTGCCTAGCGCCGCCAAAAAAACCGGCCCGCGCCGAACCTCGATCGGCTGCGCTCGCGCGCGACCGGCGCGAAAAACCCATCGCAATCGGCGTCTTGCGCAGAGACCATCGTGCATCGACGAACGGAATTCGTCGCTGGTGCGCGTGATGAAAGCGTGCGCATCGATGCGAATAATTTTCCGGGTTAAGTCCATTTTTACTTTGCCGGGTCAATGTGTGGGCAGTCGGTTGTTAGGTCCCGCGTCGCCGACAGCGTCGCCTGAGTCAGAGTTCTTGAGTCATGGTAGAGTCGCGTCGCGGGGCGTCTGCAAGGGCGCCCCGCACTAAATTTCAGACCCTCGAAGAGCAACGAATCATCGTCGGCGACTGCGTCGCCGAGATGTCGAAACTGCCAGGCGCATCGGTCGACCTGGTGTTTGCAGATCCTCCCTACAATCTGCAGCTCAAGGGCGAGCTCAAGCGTCCCGACGAATCGCAGGTCGATGCGGTCGACGACGATTGGGACAAGTTCTCCTCGTTCTCCGCCTATGACGACTTCACGCGCGCTTGGCTGCTCGCCGCGCGCCGCCTGATGAAGCCGAGCGCAACGATCTGGGTGATCGGCTCCTATCACAACATCTTCCGCGTCGGCGCGATCATGCAGGATCTCGGCTTCTGGATCCTCAACGACATCGTCTGGCGCAAGTCCAACCCGATGCCGAACTTCCGCGGCCGCCGCTTCACCAACGCGCACGAGACCATGATCTGGGCCGCGCGGGACGAGAAGGCGAAGGGCTACACGTTCAACTACGAAGTGCTGAAGGCCGCCAACGAGGACGTCCAGGCGCGCTCGGACTGGCTCATTCCGCTGTGCACGGGCGAGGAACGGCTGAAGGATGGCGATGGCAAGAAAATTCATCCGACGCAGAAGCCGGAAGGCCTGCTGGCGCGGGTGCTGCTATCATCCTCGAAACCCGGCGATCTGGTGATCGATCCGTTCAACGGCACCGGCACGACCGGAGCCGTGGCAAAACGCCTCGGCCGCCGCTACATCGGCTTCGAGCGCGACAAGGTCTATGCGAAGGCAGCAGAGCAGCGCATCGCCGCGGTCGAGCCGCTGCCGGAGGCAACGCTGGCACCGTTCATGACGGCGCGCGAAGCGCCGCGCGTCGCCTTCTCGGAGCTGATCGAGCGCGGCATGATCGCGCCCGGCACCAAGCTCGTCGACTCCAAGCGCCGCCACGGCGCGCTGGTGCGCGCCGATGGGGCCATCATGCTGGGTGACAAGGTCGGTTCGATCCACCGCATCGGCGCGGTGGCGCAAGGTCTGCCGGCCTGTAACGGCTGGACCTTCTGGCACGTCGAGACCAAGGGCGGCCTCAGGCTGATCGACGAGTTGCGCGCCGAGATCCGCTCCGAGATGTCCGCCGCCTGACGCTCACGAATTCCGGCGCTCCTGTCCGGAATAGCGCGCCAGCAGGTCTTCGACCTCGTACTGCTCGTCGTAGCGAACGTCGTCGCGCGGCACGACCGAGACCTGCGCGGTGGACTGCGACGATTTACCCCTGCGTCCCGCCAGGGCCGGATAGTAGCTGTCCACCGGCGGCAGGTGCATGCGATCGAGCTCGGGCTCCGCCGGCCAACGCGTGACGCGCCGGGCGGCCACCGGCTCGATGCGAAGCTGCCGCCTGCCCCGGGCGCGCGCAAACAGCACGCTAATCGAGAAGCCCGCAATCGCGACTGCGCCGAGGAACGCAAACATCCGCGTCCTGGACGCATCATCCCCGGACATGCCGATCGTCACGGCCGGCGAGGCATCCGCAGCGGCCAGCGCCGGCGTCGCGGGAGCAGCCGCTTCCGCGGCGCTCGTGTCACTGGCGGCCGCGAGCGTGTAGGAGGACGCGCGGGGCGCGGCGGGCTCCACCGCTGCCGGCCGCGTGCCGGACTGGTCGGGCCAACGCGTCGCAACAGCAGATTCGTTCACGGCCGCACCGACCGGGTCGGGCGCCGCCGGCGCTGACGCGACGGGCGCTGGCGCGGCCGGAAATGCGGCAACCGACGGAAACGCAGACGTCGCCGGCACAGACGGCGCGGCGGTCGGTGTCGAGGACACGACCTTCACCTCATCGGCGGCGTCCTTGGACGACGATTGGATCTCGGCACGTGCATTGGCCGCGGTCGACGAGAGCTGAGCCCGTTCCTTCTGCGAGGCAAGCTTGCGCGTGACGAGCGACGCGCCCTTCGCCTCGCGATCGTCGTCGCGCAGATACCAGCACTGCTTCTTCGTCGCGCGATCGATGCGATAGAACCAGTGCTTCCCCGCCGGCGTTCCCGCAGGCTTTGCAAGGCATTCGTCAGCAGCCGATGCCGGTGTAAACTCGATTGTCGCCGCAGCCACTCCCGCCAGCACGGCGACAGCAACGCGCGGCAACAAACTCGTCGTTCGATTCGTCATCACACCTCCGACGATTCAACGCGCCCCCGCTGCGCCGTTTCGGCGATGACTTCGTTCGGAATAAGGCTGCGGAGGTTCCATTTGTCGAAACAATGTTAGAACAGCGGTGTCCTTTGGATGCGTTCCAATATTTTTGGGCTGTTTTGTCGCAGCAACAGTGGGAATTCGCGTTGATACGACGACGACACGCGTGCTGTGCCATTCGAGACAACACGCGGATGTGAGAAAACCCAAGACTGAAATCCTGAATGCCAATCACCGCAAGGCGTAGTCCAGAGATTGATGCGCGTGCGCCTCACTTGATCTAAGTCAATGACTCTCGACGGTCCCACGCGTGTACGACGGCGTCGGACAAACTCGCCGCTTCATCGACGTACGCTCGCCATGGCCGTCGCGAACATGACGCGCACATCGACCACACGCCGCGCCCCGCTCACTTCATCATCTTCGTCAACGCCTTCTCGACCAGCTCGCGCGTGTACGGCTTCTGAATGATCGGCGCGTCGGACAGCTCGGGCGGAATCGGCGCGCGCTCGCCATAGCCGGTGGCGAACATGAAGGGCACGCCGAGCTCCTTCAGCCGGAGCCCGACCGGCAGGCTGCTCTCCGCGCCGAGGTTGATGTCGAGCAGCGCGAAGCCCGGCACCGCGCGCTCGATCGCCTTCAGCGCCTGACCGACCGAAGCCGCCGTGTCGACTTGCCGCGCACCGAGCTCGAGCAAAATCACTTCGGCGCCCATCGCGATGATCAAATTGTCCTCGACGATCAGCGCGGCGCCTGAGAGACGCGGCGTCGGCTCCTGCTTCTGCTCGGGACATGGGATCGCGCCGGTCGGCGCCGGAACCAGCTGGACGAAATTGGCGGGAATCATGAAGCGGGCCTGAACGCCGAGCAGATCAAAGCGAATCTCGGCGTCGCCCTTGAGATCGAATGGCACCGACCGCTCGATGATGGTGGTGCCGAAGCCGCGCCGCGTCGGCGGCTGCACCGGAGGTCCGCCGCTCTCCTTCCAGTCGATGACGAGGCTTGCGCCGGGATCCAGTCGCCACGCCACCTGAACCTGCCCGGTGGAGTCGGCCAGCGCGCCGTATTTCGCCGAGTTCGTCATCATCTCATGCACGACGAGCGCGAGCGTCCCGAACGCCTTGGGGTCGAGCGCGACGTCCGGCCCTTCCATCCGCACCCGCGCGGCCCGCGAGCCGAGATAGGCGCCCGCCTCCGACTCCAAGAGCGCGCGCAGCGCAACCGGCGCCCAGTTGAGATTGGTGATCTGGTCGTGGGCACGCGCCAGAGCCTGGATGCGGCCGCCGAGCACCGCGGCGAAGTCCTCGACCGAGGTTGAGGTCTCCTTGCTCTGCGCGACCAGGCCGCGCACGAGACTGAGGATGTTGCGAACGCGGTGATTGAGCTCGGCGATCATGAGCTCCTGCCGCTCCTGGGCGCCGCGGCGCTCGCGCGCGGCGAGCTCCGACAGTTGCAGGATCACCTCCAGCAGGGAGATGCGCAGGCTCTCGGCGATGCGCAGGTCCGCCGCTGACCATGGCTTCGACTGGCCGGCCACCGTCTGCTGCCACAGCTCGAAGCTCTTGCGTGGCGTGAGGCGCGGCCCGAGCGGGCCTTCGGCGTAGGTCTTGTTGGGATCGCCCGCCCAGTTGACCGAGCGCAGCACTTCGCGCCGGAAGAAGATCAGGCAGTCGCGCGGCGTCCGCGAGATCGGAACGGCGAGAAATCCGGCGGCACGATCGCGGAACGCCTCGCCGGCGGCATAGACCTTGGCGATCTCGGCACTGGCGCAGATGCGTCCCGGCGAGGTCCGGTTGATGAAGCCGATCAGGTCCAGCACGTGCTCTTCGGACGGCGTCTCGCCGTCGAGCGTGATCTCGTCATCGGACCACACGGCAATGCCGTCGCATTCGATCATCTGCCGATAGTCGGCAACGAAGTCGAGGATCGCTCGCTTGCTGTGGGCGTGCAGAGCCGCACGCTCGATCAGACGCTCCTGGATCTGATGCGCGCGCGTCTCATAGGCGACGTCGGCCTCCCGCTCGCGGGCCTCGAGCAGCCAGGAGTACATCTGGCCGAACAGCTCGGCCGCGGTGCGCTTCTCGAACGACAGGTGATGCGGCGCATAGTGATGACAAGCGAACAGGCCCCAGAGCTTGCCTTCGCGCAGGATCGAGACCGACATCGACGCGCCGACGCCCATGTTGCGGAGATATTCGATGTGGATCGGCGAGACCGCGCGCAGCACGCTCATCGACAGGTCGAGCAGGCCGGCATTGTGCGACGGCGTCGACAGCAGCCGCGCCGGCGCGGCGTCGATGTCGGCGATGATCCGCAGCCAGTTGCGCTGATAGAGCTGCCGCGCCTGCCTGGGAATGTCCGAGGCCGGGTAATGCAGCCCGAGGAACGGCTCCAGGCCGGAGCCCGCGGCCTCGGCAATCACTTCGCCCGAGCCGTCCGGATGAAAGCGATACACCATCACCCGATCGAATCCGGTCAGCAGCCTGAGCTGGCGCGCCGCCTCCTGCGCGAGGTCCATCATCCCCGTCGTCTTGCGGATGCGGCCGAGCATCAGCCGGACCAATTCGCCGGAATTGACGCCGGGCTCGATCAGGCTCGGCTCGGCCTCGACGACGAGATACGCACCGGAAAAATGGATGGCGAGGTCGAACAGCCGGCCCCGGCCCTGAAGATCGACGCCGAACACGCGCTCGACCGCGTCCGGACCGCTGAGATAGTCGACCCGGGCACGGATCGCCGTCACGGCGGCTTCCGAGAGCACGACGTCGAGCGGCCGCTGCAGCAGCCAACCGATGTCGCCGCCGAGAAAGTCCGGCACGTTCTCCGAAGCCATGCAGATGGTGAAGTCCGACACCAGCGCCAGCAGGAAGCCAAACGGCTGGACGCTCCCGGGAACATGGATCGGCTCGCGATCGCAATTGGTGAGGTTGACCGGCTCGTTCATGCTGCTGCCATCGCCTTCGCAAACACCGCGAACGCTGCGCGCGCACTCACGATCATCCTGACTTCATCATCGGCTGTCGTCCTCTCTTGCGCGAGTTGCGACAGGAAGCTGCGCCACAAGCCCTGCCCCGCGCCATGACCGAGATAGCGCGTCGCGCGTCTCACCCGCGGATCGGCGGAGGCCGCGACCATGCGCAGCAGATAGGCTGCTCCGAGCCGCGATCCTTCCAGCACGTAGAGCGTGCCGAATACGCCCGCACGGTCGAGCGAGGGTGCGGGAAGGTCCATCGGAACCGGCAGGGCACCGAAATCCGCGAGATCGCTGGCGATCGCCTGCGATCGTCGGCGCTGCGGCCAGTCCTCGATCAGATCATCCACCCCGGCCTGATCGAGCGCCGCCTCCAACGGCAGCAGAGCGGCTGCGCTGGCCTGCAGGAACCGGCGGTAATGAGCCGTCGTGGTGAGATCGAAATGAACGAGCCCCTCATCCAGCGCGCGGTGCGCCGAGGCCGTTGCCGCCTTCAGTCTCTCGCGGATGCCCTCGGTGCCGGTCGCGCGCAAACGGTCATCTGAAACGGCAGCCGGCAACATCAAGGGGTCCCAGAAAAGGAGATCGGTCGCAGGCGCGCCACGGCTTCCTGCAACGTCGATGGCCGGAGCTGGGTTCCGGCTCCGCGCTGCTATTTTTTCCGCTCTCCGATGCGCCGTGCTGGCGGACGCTGTTCCGACGCCATGGCCTCGAGGATGGCCGTCAGCCCGCCAGCTCGGCCAGCGCCTTCTTGACGGCCGGCCGCCCGGACATGCGGCCAAAATGGGCGGCGACCTTCGGGAAGGCGTTGATGTCGACGCCGTCGCCTTCGAGCCATTGCGCGATCGTGAACAGATAGGGATCGCAGATCGTGTACTGCTCGCCCATCACCCACGGGCCGCGCAGCATCTTCTGCTCGATCAGCGCGAAGCAGGCGCTCATCGTCTCCGGCACCTTCTTCTTCATGTCGGCGAAGGAGGACTCTTCGGTGGCCCAGCGATAGCCCCTCATCTTGTGCGCGTGGGCGATGTGGACCGTCGAGCAGAGATAGCTGTTGAACGACTGCACCTCGGCAAAGGCGAAGACGTCGTCGAGCGGCGCAAGCCGCGCTTCCGGAAAGCGCTGCGCGATATAGGCGAGCATCGCCGGCGTCTCGGTCAGAACGCCCTGCTCCGTCACCAGCGCCGGCACGCGCCCTTTGGGATTGATCGCGAGATAGTCCGGGCTGTTCTGCTGGTTGGTCTTGAAGCTGAGCTTCTCGGCGACGTAGTGGGCGCCGGTCTCGGCGAGTGCAATGTGTGAAGCGAGCGCGCAGGTGCCCGGCGCGACATAGAGCTTGAGCATGGTGATCCCTGACAGATGATGTCCGACCCTATCTGCACCCATCCAGACCGTCCACCCCTGGCCGCCCGCGTGCGCCGTCATGGGCGATCTGCATTCTGCGGGCCGCGTGCTCGACCCGCGCGGATCCGGACACGACCCGGGCCGATCGATGGCGATGCGACGACCGACATCCCGATGAAGGACATGAGCTCACCCTCTCGCGGCGCGCCGCGCCCGAGGTGTTGCCGAGAAGGACCCTCGCAAATGAGGAGGGCGCAGGGAATGCCGGGTGCTGGCCGATCGGGATAGGGGGGAGTCTCGCGACTCCACCCCTCCCACACCACCG
>NZ_JAUHJF010000031.1:0-60379 GCF_032380995.1 Bradyrhizobium sp. SZCCHNR2028
GTATGTACGGTGGTGTGGGAGGGGTGGAGTCGCGAGACTCCCCCCTATCCCGATCGGCCAGCGCCCGGCATTCCCCGTGCCCTCTTCTCGAAGAGGGCGATCGATCAGCAAGCCTCGGACGCGACAGCGCGCCGCGAGACAGCGAAGCCATGTCCTTTGATCATGTCGACAACGTCAAGTTCGCCAAATCGGCCAGCACCGGACCGTCCATCGGCATGCCGCTCTGCAGGCCTCGCGTTCGGCGCAGGTGCGCCTCCGTGCACCGGAAAATCGCACGCGCCGACAATGTCAGCGCCTGGATCTCGGTGCCTGGTTCTTCGAAGGTCGGGGAATGGACCGAGGTTGGGTCACCGGCCGGATCGGCCGATGGTGGGCACGACAGGGATCGAACCTGTGACCCCTACCATGTCAAGGTAGTGCTCTCCCGCTGAGCTACGTGCCCTAGTCCAGAAGTCCGTTCGGGTGGGCGTCCCTATATCGGCTCCCACGCAGGCAGGCAAGGACGCAAAATGCCGAAATTGGGAATAATCCGCCAGTTCCGGACGTCCGTCCCCGGCGGCTCAGGCCGCCAGCATCTTGTTGACCTCGCTGACGAGCTCGCGGAGGTGCACCGGCTTGGACAGCACCTTGGCGTTCTTGGGCGCCTCCGAATCGGAGTTCAGCGCGACCGCGGCGAAGCCGGTGATGAACATGATCTTGATGTCCGGATCGAGCTCGGAGGCGCGGCGCGCCAGCTCGATGCCGTCCATCTCCGGCATCACGATGTCGGTGAGCAGCATCTCGAACGGCTCCTCGCGCAGCCGCTGGTAGGCCGACATGCCATTGTCGTGGGGCGAGACCTGGAACCCGGCATTTTCCAATGCCTTGACCAGGAAGCGGCGCATGTCGTTGTCGTCTTCGGCGAGCAGGATTTTGTGCATGGCGAGGGGTTGTCTGGTCCGGGTGAGAGGCGGAGCGTTGCCGCCACTAAGCCTGACGGGCGGTAAATTTCGGGTGAAAGATTGCGCCTTTTGATCCGACATCGGCAAGGCAATTTGAGGGCTGAAGGTGCGGTCTTCGACCGAAACAGCACGCCAGCTCAGAGTTGTTCCAAACGGCGGGTGAACTTTTTCATTGCTTTTCGCTTGGCAGAACGGCTCGGATTATCGAAGATGTGCGTTGGCAAGAGCAGTGCCTGCGTTGTCCAGCGCGAATCGGCCGGAGGATACCGGCGCATCAACGGACGTGACATCGACGCACGTGACCAAGGGGACGGCGCCCAGAGATGACGGACTTTGATGGCGAATTGCCGCCGTTCGAGATCATGGAGCCGACCGAATGGCGCGCGCCCATCATCTTCAATTCCCCTCACTCCGGATCGGCCTACCCCGACGATTTCCTCCAGGCCTCGCGCATCGATCTGCCGTCGCTCAGGCGCTCCGAAGATTCGTTCATGGACGAATTGATCGGCGACCTCCTGTCGCGCGGGTTTCCGGTGGTCCGGGTGCATTTCCCGCGCTGCTATGTCGACGTCAATCGCGAGCCCTATGAGCTCGATCCGCGGATGTTCACCGGGCGGCTGCCGAGCTTTGCCAACACCCGCTCGATGCGGGTGGCCGGCGGCCTCGGCACGATCCCGCGCGTGGTCGGCGACGGCCAGGAGATCTATCGCGACCGGCTGAGCGTCGACGAGGCGCTGCACCGCATCGAGACGCTGTACAAGCCGTATCACCGCGCGCTGCGCCGGCTGATCAACCGCGTGCACCAGCAGTTCGGCACGGTCGTCCTGGTCGACTGTCATTCGATGCCGTCGGTCGGCGTCTCGCGCGACGAGCCGCGCCGGCCCGACATGGTGATTGGCGACCGCTACGGCACGAGCTGCGCGTCGCTGCTGCCGGACCTGGTCGAGGACGTGCTCGGCCGGCTCGGCTATTCCGTCGGCCGCAACAAGCCCTATGCCGGCGGCTTCATCACCGAGCATTACGGCAATCCGGCCACGGGCTTGCATGCGATCCAGATCGAGCTCAATCGCGCGGTCTACATGGACGAGCGCCGCAGGGAGCGCGGACCGCGGTTCGCGCAGGTCGCTTCCGATCTCGCCGTGCTCGCCGAGGTGCTGGCGACGGTGCCGCTCGGCGACCTCGGGCCGTTCCAGGCGGCGGCGGAATAGAGCGGCTGCGCTTTCGGTACGAGGGATTTCGGCTGGTGGCGTCGGCACAAAAAAAAAGGGCCGCTTGAATGACAAGCGGCCCAAGTCTAGGGAGGAAACGCCCAAGGAGGGCAGCGATAACGCGAAGCGCTACCGCACCGCAACAATATGCAATCGCGCTGCACAAAGCGCAAGGGTTTTTCCGCCCTTCTCCATGCAAAAAAACATAGGCCGGGTTGCGTTCAGCGCGACCCAGCCCTCTCCTTTTCATCATAGATGTCAATGGCTTGATTGGAGATTCCAAACGACCCGAGAGGGACCGCGGGTTTCGCTTTCACTTTCACATGAGAGGCCAGCGACGGATCAATCGCGCCCGGCCAGCGGGCCGGACACCAAACGGTATCCAAGATGCCACGCCAGCGTTCCATATCCGGATGCACGCCGGACCGCTTTGAGCTAGGCATAGCCGCTCATTGCCACCCGATTCCCTCACCCAAGGACGCGTTGTGACGGTCATCGATTTCTCCGCCTTCATCGGTCGTCTGGCGACCGCGTCGGGCGAAACCATCCTGCCGTTCTTCCGGACCTCGCTGCTGGTCGACAACAAGAGCAGCAGGCACGATTTCGATCCGGTGACGGAGGCCGACCGCGCCGCCGAGGCGGTGATGCGCCGCCTGATCAAGGCGAACTTTCCTCAGCACGGCATCGTCGGCGAGGAGTTCGGCAATGAGCGCGAGGACGCCGATTACGTCTGGGTGCTCGATCCGATCGACGGCACGAAGTCCTTCATCGCCGGTTTTCCGACCTGGGGCACGCTGATCGCGTTGCTGCACAAGGGCACGCCGGTGTTTGGCATGATGCACCAGCCTTTCATCGGCGAGCGCTTCGCCGGCGACAACGGCTCCGCCAACTACAAGAACGGCGGCGGCGAGCGCCGGCTCTCGGTCCGGCGCTGCGAGCGTCTCGCGGACGCGGTGTGCTATACGACGAGCCCATTGTTGATGAACGAGGCCGATCGCGCCACCTTTGGCCGGGTCGAGGCCGAGACCCGGCTGTCGCGCTATGGCGGCGACTGCTACTCCTATTGCATGCTGGCCGCCGGCCATCTCGATCTCGTCATCGAGACCGAGCTCAAGCCCTATGACATCGCCGCCCTGATCCCGATCATCAACGGTGCCGGCGGCGTCGTCACCGATTGGGAAGGCCGCCCGGCGCAGAACGGCGGCCGGATCGTCGCCGCCGGCGACAAGCGCGTCCACGAAGCGGCGCTGAAGCGGCTGGCAGCGGGCTGAGCCCGCCTCCACCGGCCTGGCTCCGCCTCGAGCTGAACGGAGACATCCGGCCTGTCGTCGGGCGCCTCACGCGGCGGCCCGGCGCAAATGCTCGACGAGCAGTTTCGCGGGACGCGGCAGCGCCTTGAAGCTGCGGGCGCAGATCACGAGCCGGCGATCGGCCCAGGCGTCGCGCAGCGCGACGAGGCTGATCGGCATCGACCGCGCGCAACGCCGCGCCGCCGCTTCCGGCACGACGGCAATGCCGATCCCGGCCGCCACCATCTGGCAGATCGCGTCGAAATCGCGCAGCCTGGCCCGCACGTGCTGGCGGATGCCGAGCCGCGCGGCGTGCCGGCCGATATGGACGTTGAGCGCCGTCCCCTGCGTGAGGCCGATGAAATCCTCCCCCGCGGTCTCGCTGAAGTCGATCTGCCGGCGGGCTGCGAACGGGCTGCGCCGCCCGGCGACCAGGATCAGCCGGTCCTCGCCGAAGGCGAAGCGCTCGATCGTCTCGGGCAACGCATGCTCCGCCGCAAAGCCGAGATCCGCTCTGCCGGACGCGATCGCCTCGGCGATCTCGGTGCTTTCGCGCTCCTCGACGTCGACATTGATGTCGGGATGCTCGCGCAGGAAGGCGGCCAGCGCCTTGGGCAGATGCTCGGCGAGGCCGACCGTGTTGGCGAGCAGCTGCACATTGGCGCGGCGGCCGGACGCGAAGCCCGAAAGCTCGCCTTGCATGGCCTCGACATTGGCCATGATGATGCGGGCGTGATCGAGCAGGCTCTCGCCCGCCGCGGTCAGATCCACGCCACGCCGGCCGCGCTTGAACAGCTCGACGCCGAACGCGTCCTCCAGACCCTTGATCCGCGCGCTCGCCGAGGCCAACGCCAGATGCGCCCGGTCGGCGCCGCCGGTGATGCTGCGGGCCTCGGCCACGGCAATGAAAAGCCTGAGATCGACCAGATCGAAACGCATGGTCATCCTGCCTCAGTCCTGGACGAAGGCTTGCTCCGTAACCTCCACATTGTGCCGCCAGCGCGGTCTGGTCAATGTGACGACCATGATCGACCCCATCCTCATCTTCATCGCCCTCGCGCTCACCTTGGCCGGCTTCGTCAAGGGCGCGCTCGGCCTCGGCCTGCCGACCATCTCGGTCGGGCTGCTCGCGGTCGCCATGCCGCCCGGCCGGGCGCTCGCCATCGTCATCGTGCCGGCAGTGATCACCAACATCTGGCAGACCTTCGCCGGCCCTTATCTGCGCGATATCGCCAGCCGCCTCTGGCCGCTGATGCTGGGGACCGCGATCGGCATCTGCCTCAACGCCGGCGCGCTCAGCCATGCCTCAACCCGCTGGGGCAACGTCGCGCTCGGCGTCTTGCTGATGCTCTATGCCCTGCTCGGCCTCACCAAGTTCGCCTTCAAGGTCGCGCCCCCGCACGAGAAATGGGTCGGCGGCATCGTCGGCCTCGTCACCGGGCTGATCTCGGCCGCCACCGGCGTGCAGGTCGTGCCCTCGGTGCCGTACATGCAGGCGATCGGGCTCGAGAAGGACGAGCTGGTCCAGGCGCTCGGCGTGTTCTTCACGGTCGCCACCGTCACGTTGGCGTTCAACCTGACGAGCTCCGGCCTGCTCAGCACGGCCACCGCCCTGCCCGGCGCGGTCGCCATGGCCTGCGCCTTTGTCGGCATGTTCGCGGGCCAGGCGGCGCGATCCCGACTGCCGGCCGAAGCGTTCCGCCGTGTGTTCCTGATCGCCATGATCCTGCTCGGCCTGTATCTCGCCGGCACGGCGGTCGTCGAGTTGCTCTGGTAGGTCAGCGCGCCTCGAGCATCGCGATCCGGATGCCGAGATAGATCAGCAGCCCGCCGATCGCGCGGTTGAGCCAGAGCAGCGCGGCGGACGAGCCGCGCACGCGGCGCGCAGCCCGGGCCGCGACGACGGCGACGCCGAGGCACCAGATCGTGCTGTTGACGATGAAGATCGTGCCGAGCAGCAGGAAGGCGAGCGCCTTGTGCGGCGCATCGGCTGCGACGAATTGCGGCAGGAAGGCGAGAAAGAACATCGCAACCTTCGGATTGAGAATGTTGGTGAGCGCGCCCTGCCAGAACACCTGGCGGAGCGTCACCGCCGGCATCGACGTCGCATCACTGGCCCTGGCGGTGTCCGGCCGTCGCGCCAGAAGCTGCGTGATGCCGAGATAGACCAGATAGGCCGCACCGGCCCATTTCACCGCCGCGAAGGCCGCGGCGGAGGCCGTGAGCAGCGCCGACAACCCGATCGCGCTTCCGAACACGTGAACGAGGCACCCCGTGCTGATGCCGAAAGCGGCAGCGGCCCCGCCGCGCCAGCCGATCTGCGCGCTGCGGCCAACGATGTAGGCGGTGTCGGGACCCGGCGTGACGTTGAGCAGCAGCCCGGAGACGAGAAACAAAGGCAGATCGTGAATGCCGAGCATGATTGAACATTTCCTAACGATACCGGTCTAATCATCTACCTGGCCTCGGCATTGCTGTCTCGCACCGCAGAGGCCGGCGCGGGGCCGCATGGCAAAGGTGCCGCGATAGGGTCCGGAAAAGCGTTGGATTCGGCCGCCTCGGTCGTGGTATGCGCGAGGCGGGAGCACGATGTGATGGAAAGACGCCTCGCTGCCATCCTTTGCGCCGACGTCGCCGGCTATTCACGCATGATGGGAATCGACGAAGACGGCACGCACGCCGCCTTCAAGGCTCATCGCGGCGCCATCCACCCGATCATTCTCAATCACGCCGGCCGCATCGTCAAACACACCGGCGATGGCTTTTTGCTGGAATTCGCCAACGCCGCCAGCGCCATCCAGTTCGGGGTCGAGATGCAGTCCCTGATGGCGGAGCGCAACGCCGATCTGCCGGCCGACCGCAACATGCGCTTCCGGCTCGGAATTCATAAGGGTGAGTTCACGATCGACGACGGCGAGGCCTTCGGCGACGGCATCAATGTCGCCGTCAATCTCGAATCGATCGCCGTCCCGGGCGGTGTTGCTGTCTCGGCCAAGGCTTATGAGGAGGCCGGCCCGCAACTCCCCATCGAGCTGACTAGCGCCGGAAGCTTCCAGTTCAAGAACCTGCAGGAGCCGGTGCAGGCGTGGACATGGGAGCCCGGCAGCGAGGCGGCGATCCGGGCCGGGACGAGCGTCACCGGCCTGCCGCCACAATATCGCACGGCGATCGTCGGCGTGCTGCCATTCGTCAACCTCTCCGACGGCGCCGACGAGTATCTCGCCGACGGGCTCGCGGACGACCTGATCCATGCGCTGTCGCTGCAATCGTTCTTCCGTGTCCTGAGCCGCACCTCGACGTTTCGCTTCAGGGACCGCGGCCTCAATCCCCGCCTGGTCGCACGCGAGATCGATGCGACCTACCTGATTCAGGGAACGGTACGGCGCTCTGGTCACAAGCTCCGCGTGACGGCGGAACTGATCGCGCCCGAGACCGGCGCTCAATTGTGGACCGGTCGCTATGACGGCGACGTCGGTGATCTGTTCGCGATGCAGGACGAGATCACCACCAGCCTGTGCGCGGCGCTGATGCCGGAGATCTATCGTGTCGAAGCCTCGATTCCGGTCCGTGCGCCGGCGACCGACCCGACCGCCTGGGACCGCTTCCTGCGCGGTCTGTCGCACTACTACCGACCGACCAAGGCCGACTACGAGATCTCCATCTCGCTGTTTCGGCAAGCCATTGCGCTCGATCCCACGCTCGGCCTCGCGCACGCTTATCTCGCGACCATTCTGATGCAGGGCATCAATTTCGGCTGGATCAAGGGCTCGCGCGAGCTCTGGGACGAGGCGAAGAACCTGGCGCTGGACAGCGTGCGGCTCGACGCGCGCTCCTCCTTCGCCTATGCGATCCTGGCCTTCGTGCAGGCCATGCAGGGCGCCCATGAGGACGGCATGAAGGCGGCGCGCAAGGCGACCGAGCTCAATGCCTACGACATGGGGGCGCGCGGCGTGCTCGGGCTCTGCCATATGGTCAACGGCGAGCACCAGCAGGCCATCGATCTGTTCTCGATCGCGGCCCAGCGCGGCAACAGCGATCCGCGCTATCAATGGCCGGCGCTGAACGCCTACAGCCACTACCTGCTCGGCCGTTATGAGGCCGCGTTGTCGTGGGCCCGCGAGGAGCTGTTTCTCTACCCGAACCATCTGCAGGCGCTGACGATCCGCGCGGCAACCCTGGCGCAACTTGGTGCGACGGACCAGGCGAGCGACGCCGTCGACGCGCTGCGCGCGCAATATCCCTGGCTCACGCTGGATCGCCACATCAAGAACATCCGGTGGAAACGCCGGGACGACATCGACCACTACCGCGACGGACTGATCAGGGCCGGGCTGACGTGAGCCAATCGGACCGCATGTCGCCGGCCCGCCACATGGCCTACACATTGCTTCCGCAAATTGATTGGATTCGACTGCTGTTGCCGTGGTATCGCCCTGAGTAGGAGCAAAGACGGAATGGAGAGACGGCTGGCCGCGATTGTCTGTGCCGATGTGGTCGGTTACTCGCGGATGATGGGCGCCGACGAGGCGGGAACCCATGCCGCGTTCAAGGCGCATCGCGGCGCCATCCACCCGATCATCCTCAATCACGGCGGCCGCATCGTGAAGTACACAGGGGACGGATTTCTCCTGGAATTTCCGAGCGTCGTCGGCGCCATCGCGGCCTCGGTCGAGGTGCAGAAGCTGATGGCCGAGCGCAATGCTCATTTGCCGGCCGACCGGGTGATGCAGTTTCGCCTCGGCCTCAACATGGGCGACGTCATCTTCGACGAGGACGAGGTATTCGGCGACGGCGTCAACACTGCTGTGCGACTTGAAGCCGCAGCACCGCCCGGCGGAATTGCCGTCTCCCACAAGGCCTACCAGGAAGCCAGCAAGCACCTCACGGTCACCTTCGTCGACCGCGGGCCGTTCCGCTTCAAGAACATCGAAGACACCATCAACGTCTGGACCTGGGATCCGTCCTCGCCGGAGAAGACCCGCGAGCAGCGGTCCGCCACGACCCTGCCGGCGCAATACCGGACCGCCATCGTCGGCGTGCTGCCGTTCGCAAATCTCAGCGGCGAGACCGACGAATATTTCTCGGACGGCCTGGCGGAAGACCTCATCCACGCGCTGTCGCTGCAGTCCTTCTTCCGCGTGCTCAGCCGCAACTCCACCTTCGCCTTCAAGCATGCCGGCATGAGCGCCCGCCTGATCGCGCGCGAGATCGATGCGACCTATCTGATCCAGGGCTCGGTGCGGCGCTCCGGCGACAAGATCAGGGTGACCGCCGAGCTGGTCGCGCCGGAGAACGGCGAGCAGCTGTGGGCCGGCCGCTACGACCGCGACATCGGCGACCTGTTCGCCGTGCAGGACGACATTACCGCCAATCTGTGCACCGCGCTGATCCCCGAGATCTACCGTGCCGAGGCGGCGGTGCCGGTGCGGTCCAAGACCACCGACCTCACGGCGTGGGACCGCTTCCTGCGCGGGCTGTCGCACTACTACCAGCCGACCAAGGCCGACTACGAGAGTTCGATCGCGCTGTTCCGCGAGGCGATCAGGATCGACCCCGGTCTCGCCATCGCCCACACCTATCTCGGCACCATCCTGCTGCAGGGCATTCATTTCGGCTGGATCAGGAATTCGCGGGAGCTGTGGGACGAGGCAATGGCGCTCGCCGAGGCCGGCGTCCGGCTCGATTCCCGCTCGTCCTTCTCCTATTCGCTGCTGGCCTATGTCCACGCCATGCAGGGTCGGGTGGAAGCCGGGATGGAAGCGGCACGCAAGTCGCTGCAGCTCAATCCCTACGACATGGGTGCGCGCGGCGTGCTCGGCGTCTGCCATCTCGTCGCCGGCGAGCACCGCCAGGCGATCGAGCTGTTCTCGGTCGCGGCCCAGCGCGGCAACAGCGATCCGCGCTATCAATGGTCGGTGCTGAGCGCGTTCAGCCACTACATGCTCGGCCAGTACGACGCCTCGCTGTCCTGGGCGCGGGAGTCGCACTACCAGAACCCGAACCATCTGCAGTGCCTCGCCATCCGCGCCGCCGCGCTGGCGCAGCTCGGACGCTCGGTCGAAGCCGGCGAGGCCGTCGCGGCGCTTTTGAGCCAGCATCCGTGGATGACGATCGAGCGCCTCCTGAGCAACATCCGCTGGCGCAATCCGGCCGACATCGCGCATTATCGCGACGGCCTCACCAGGGCCGGCGTGCCGCTGACCAAGCTCACCCTGGTGGACACCAAGGCGAAATTCGCGGGCGAGTAGCGCGATCGCGACTTGAGGTTGACACTTGGGCGGGTTACGCCAATCATTGACGATTGCATTGTAACGTTCAGATGGCGGGGCTCCGCCCGTTCCTCGGCGCAATTCGGCGCCGCCCTCGTTTGTTGGCGTGATTTCGTTTTCATCACTCAGGTGCTTTCCAAGGATGTTCTTCGATGCAAGAAGACAGCGCCCGCGTCCGTGACGCCCTGCCCGGACAGCTTCCGGTCTCGTCCGATAACCCGTGTCCCTTCCTGCGCGCGCTCGTCGCCGGCGGTTTCGTCGACGGCCACAGCGTCCCCCTGAAGACCATCGGCGACCGGGTCGAGGCGGCGAGCGGCGAGACCGGCTTCAAGAAGCGGCTTGTCGGCATCGAGACCTTCGGCGTTGCCCTGATCGCGAACGGCCTGTCGCCGCTGCGGCTCCTGAAGAGCCTGTGGTCCGGCGCCGATCTCGACCAGTTGCGCAACGGTCCGCTCGACAAGCACGGCGGCGGATCGCGCATCCTCGACGCCGAGGCCAAGGTCCATCCCGGGGAGATCGACCGGTTCGCGAGCTTCGGCAGCGACTATCCCGATCCCAATGGGGGCACCGAGCGCGGCCTCAACGAGGCGCAGATCCAGACCTTCATGAAGGCCAATCTGACGCGCGACGGCGATCGGGTGCGCTGGTACTTCCCCATTCTGATGCAGGGCGAATGGCCAGTGCTGCTGAACATCCTCGGCAAGGGCGAGGGCGACGGCCGCTATCTGTCCGTTGCCGAGGTCCGCACGCTGTTCGTCGACCGCCGCCTGCCGCAGCGTATCGCCGCACGGCTGACAGCCAAGCCCAAGCCCGCGAACATCGTCTGGCGCATCGGCAAGGCACTCGTCGGCACGGCAGTGCTGGCCGGCGCCGCCATGTTGCTCGCCTGGGTGGCCGCACCCGACGCCGTCAGCGACAGGCTCGGCAAGGTTCTGCCGAAGAAGGTCGCGGCGTTGATTCCGCCCGCTTTGCCCGAGACCGAGCCGACCAGGGCGGCCTATTGGCTCGATCAGGGCTGGACCACGCAGGACCGGCACTGGTTTCACCACGTGACGCAGGGCACCGCGACCTTTCCGATTCCCTACGCCTGGTTCATGGCGATGGAGCAGCCTTATCTGACGCCGTTCGGCACGCCCGGCCTGATCTCCGACAGCGCCTATCTCGAACGGTTCGGCTTCATCCCGAGCCCGAAGAGCGTCGACGGCGACCCCAGCGCGCTCCGGCCGTTCGGCTACGCCGCCACGGCTGCCAAGACCGAGCCGGCAGCGCCGCTGCCGTCCGGCCTGAAGCCGACCCCGGCCGGCAACGAAGGCGGCCTGCCGGTCGGCTTTGCCCGGCTCACCGGCGCGACCGATCCCGCCACCGGCGCCGCGCAGTCCGACAAGATCGGCCTGACCTGCGCGGCCTGTCACGCCGGCAGCATCCACTACAAGGGCGTCAGCGTGCGCTTCGACGGCGGCCCCGGGATGGCCGACCTGCGCAAGCTGGAAGAAGCCATGGGCTTTGCGATGATCTTCACGCAATACGTGCCCGGCCGCTTCTCCCGCTTTGCCGATCGCGTGCTCGGGCCGAACGCCTCCGACGCCGATCGCGAGACCCTGAAGAAGGGCCTGAAGGCCGCGACCGATTTCGCGCTCAACATGCAGGCCAACAACTACAAGACCACGATCGAGGCCAAGGGCCAGACCGAAACGGAGGAAGGCTTCGGCCGGCTCGATGCCCTCAACCGCATCGGCAACCAGGTGTTCTACCTCGACATGGCATCGAGCGGGCTGCCGAACATGCTCGGCAACCAGGAGGCCATCGACGCGCCGGTGTCCTATCCGCCGATCTGGACCGTGCCGTGGTTCTCCTGGGCGCAATATGACGGCTCGATCGCACAGCCCCTGATCCGCAATGCCGGCGAGGCGCTCGGCGTCTCCGCACAGATCAACTTCTCGCCGGAGACCGCGAGCGACAGGCTGTGGCGGTCGTCGATGGCGATCGACAACCTGCTCTACATCGAGAACATGCTGCGTGGTCCCGATCCGTTCGCGACGACGACGCCCGCGTTCGGCGGGCTGACCTCGCCGAAATGGCCGGAGAAGCTGTTCGCCGGCGACGACGCCTGGAAGATCGATCCGGCACGCGTTGAACGCGGCCGGAAGCTCTATGCCGCTGTTTGCGTCGAGTGCCATCTCGGGCCGGTCGCCGACCCCGTGTTCGACAAGACCTATCCGGACAAGAGCTTCTGGAAGATCAAGCCCGCCGAGGATTGGGAGAGCAAGGGCTGGAATGCCAAGGGTCCGATCCTCGACCTCGTGCAGAAGCCGGTCGACGCGATGCAGACCGACTCCGGACAGGCGAGCATTCTCGCCAACCGCAAGGTCAAGGTGGCAGGATTCCTCGAGGTCGATCCGGCCAAGGATCTGAAGGGCTGCAACCTGCCGCAGGGCTCGACCACGGAGATGCCCTATGCGCTGGCGCTGATGGCCGTCGTGCAGAAGGCCAGCGACAAATGGATGGAGGACCGCAATCTCGGTGAGGCCGAGCGCGCCGCGCTGTGGGGCGACCGCAAGAACTGTCCCAACCCGGCCGGCAAGTCCTATCGCGCCCGCCCGCTCAACGGCGTCTGGTCGACTGCGCCCTATCTGCACAACGGCTCAGTACCGTCGCTGTACTGGCTGCTGACGCCGGCCGCCGAGCGGCCGACCTCGTTCTGCCAGGGCGCGCGCGACTATGACCCGAAGCCGGTCGGCTTCGCCGTGCCGAAGGGCGGCGAGAGCGCGTGCAAGGTCGGTCAGACGCTGTTCATGGCCAAGGATTCCAGCGGCAAGCCGATCAAGGGCAACAGCACGCTCGGCCATTCCTTCGAAGGTCCGACGAAGCCCAACAAGGACTATCCGAACGGCATCATTGGCGGTGCGTTCTCGGAGGACGAGCGCTGGGACCTCATCGAATATCTGAAGACGCTGTGAGGATGCGCACCTTCGTCACGACGAAGCCACGGGCCTCGCGGGACTGATCTCTTGCGGCGAGAGCGGTTCCTCCCCTCCCGGTTGCGGGCAGGGGTTGGGACGGAGGTCCATGAGCTCCGGTCCCTACAACTCACTGAGCGCGACAGCGACGTCCGTGCGCCGACCCGGGACCCATACTCCCGGGCGGCGATGGGGCGCAGGCTGGCGCCATAGCGTGCCTTACGCGGGCAGAGGTGGATGGAGCGAGCTACGTTCTTCTGCCCGATCAGAACATCGCGGGCGGGCTGACATTCACTCCGTGCTGGACCAGCACGAGAGAAGCGACCACGCCCGTCAACGAGAACATGGTCACCAAACCGAATCCGGAATTGAGCGCATGGGGACCAACCAGCTTCCGCGCAATCATCATAATCATCAATGCCTCCTCCTGAATGTCGTTAGTGGACGTCACTAGAGGGACGGTGCGTTACCGGGGCGTTTCCAAACTTGGAGAGATCGGCGCGTGGTGAATGCATCCTTGAATGCACAGCAAGCCCGGCATGAAGCCCGCTTAACACTGATGGCCGATCTGTATCTGCATCAAGGTGAGGAAAGCGCCGGCGCTCGAAAAAGTTGAATCTTCGTAACCGCTCGCGCTGAACGGATCACAATGTCGACGACAAGGGTGGACCGCTACGCGCGTGGGGCACGATGGTTGTGTCGCCAGAGCGATCTCGTGTACGCGCGGCGAGAGAACGAGAATCCGGTGTTTCCCAGCGAAAGCATATCGACACCTCGAATGACGTGGCCGTAGCCGCCAGGCCATATCCCGTCATCCGGTTGATGACGTCCGGCTCGGGACATATCGCGTCGAAGACGTTCGCGGTCGGCGCCCTGACTCGATCCTATCTCGCCTCATTCATTGCCGTCGCTGCGAGCAGCGCCGCCTCGATCGTGTCCCGGGTCTTGTCGAGATGCGCCGTCATGAGCGTCACCGCGCGCTCGGCGTCGCGCGCCAGCACCGCCTCCATCAGTTCGCGATGCTCGCGCGCGGCATCGCGGTTACCACGATCGGTCTTGCGGGCGAGATCGAGATAGCGCTCGTTATGCGCAAACAGGAGATCACGCACCCGCATCATCCAGGCGCTGCCGCAGGCCTGGGCCAACGCGGCATGGAAATCGGCATGCGCCAGCATCCAGGCCGGCGAGAAGCTGCCGTCATGGGCCGCGATCGGCGTCGCGGCCAGACGGTGATGCGCGGCAACGACCGTGGTCTCCCAGGCGAGATCACCGTTGGCGATGGCGTGGCGCAGGCACTTGGTCTCGATCTCGACGCGCATGTCGGTCAGGTCGCGCAGATCGGCCACCGAGACCGGCGCGACGCGGAAGCCGCGCTGCGGCGTCGCCGTCACCAGCCCTTCCGCCGTGAGCCGCGCCAACGCCTCGCGGATCGCCCCGGTGCTGACCGAGAAGGCTGATCCGAGCTCGCTGATCTTCAGCTTCTCCTCCGGACGATAGAGGCCGGCGAGCAGGCTGGCACGCAACTGCTCGTAGACGGTCTGGGTGGCGCTGCCGGACATCGACTCATTCTCGCGGGACAATCGATTCACACTAGCAGAGCCTAAAAGTATACTTTCATCAAAAAAATATATTTTAATTGCACAGCCTCCGCCATCCCCCTATGCTCAACGCCAAAACGCCGCCGGCAGCGCGGCCCATCAGGGAGGTATCCATGCGAAGCGCCATCGCAGCGGCAGGATTGTTCGTCGTCGCGTCCGTCCTCGCCGTACCCGCTCGGGCGGAGGATCAGCCGGGCATCACCGCCAGCGAGATCCGCATTGGACAGACCATGCCCTATAGCGGGCCGGTGTCCGCCTTCGGCATCCTCGGCAAAGGCGAGGTGGCCTACTTCAAGATGGTCAACGACCGCGGCGGCATCAACGGCCGGAAGGTCAACCTGATCTCGCTGGACGACAGCTACGTGCCGCCCAAGACCGTGGAGCAGACGCGACGGCTGGTCGAGAGCGACGAGGTGTCGTTCATCTTCTCGACCATGGGCACCGCGCACAACACCGCGATCGCCAGGTACCTACAGGGCAAGAAGGTGCCGCAGCTGTTCGTCGCCTCGGGCGCCTCGAAGTTCGGCGATGCCGCGCAGTTTCCGCAGGCCGTAATGGGCGTGATGGCGCCGTTCCGCAACGAGGCGCGGATGTATGCGCGCTACGCGCTGCAGCAGAAGCCGGATGCGACCTTCGCCATCCTCGCGCAGAACGACGATTTCGGCCGCGACTATCTCACCGGGCTGAAGGACGTGCTCGGCGAGCGCTTCGACACGGCCGTGACCGTCGCGAGCTACGAGGCTACCGAGCCGACCATCGACTCGCAGATCGTGAAATTGAAATCCAGCGGCGCCGACGCGCTGATCATTGCCGCGACGCCGAAATTCGCCGCGCAGGCGATCCGCAAGACCTTCGAGATCAACTGGCGGCCGATGACCTTCCTGACCAACGTGTCGGTGTGGATGTCCTCGGTGATGGAGCCGGCGGGCCTCGAGGCCGGCAAAGGCATCATCTCGACCGCCTATGTGAAGGATCCGCTGGATCCGGCCTGGGCCGACGATCCCGGCGTCAAGGGCTGGCGCGACTACATGGCGAAATACGTGCCCGACGGCGACATCCGCGATTCCAACTACGTCAACGGCTACAACAACGGCATGGTGCTGGAGCACGTGCTGAAGGCGGCCGGCAACGATCTGTCGCGCGAGAACATTTTGCGGCAGGCGCTGTCGATCAAGGACCTGGAGCTGCCGATGCTGCTGCCGGGCATCAAGGTCAGCACCAGCGAGAGCGACCATCTGCCGGTCGAGCAGGTGCAGTTCATGCGCTTCACCGGCAAGCAGTGGGAGCGGTTCGGCGAGGTGCTGTCGACCAAGTAGCGGCGGCTGCCCTGTTGGACTTTCGGCGGCGAAGGCGTAGACCTCTGCCGTCGTCCACAGGAGAGCCGCGGCGCCGATGTCCGAGACTGAACCGCTCACGCTGAAATTCCGCTGTCCGAAGGAGCTCGAACGCCTCATTCCGCAGCCGGTGCCGGCGCCGATGGGCGTTCCCGACTGGATCAAGACGATGCCGGCCACCGCGTTCAGCGCGCTCAACCAGGCCGAGGAGCAGACCGTCAAGCGCTGCCCGCCCTTCATCGACGCGATGACGACGGGCTTCCTCATTCCGCTGATCTGCGACCTCAAGGTCGAGGATGGCGGGATCAGTTGGGACAACGAGCTGCCGCCGGGCGGCGCGATCGATTTTCCGCGCTCGCCGATCAGCTTCCACGACGTCGCGCAGGTCGCGGGCTCGCCGCTGTTCGAGACCGACCGCTTCCTGCTCAAGTTTCACAATCTCTGGACGATCGAGGCGCCGGAGGGCTGGGCATTGCTGTTCACGCATCCCATCAACCGCTTCGACCTGCCCTTCACCACCGTGACCGGACTGGTCGACAGCGACCGCTTTCACGACTCGTTCGTGCACTTCCCGGCGCACTGGCATGACACGGCGTTTCGCGGCGTGATCCCGAGGGGTACGCCGGTCGCGCAATGCATTCCGGTGAAGCGGCAGACGTGGGCGATGCAGACCTCGGCCTTCACCGAAGAGGAAATCGCCGAGATCCACGTGGTGCGCGACGCGCTGAAGCGCGAGACCGGCGTCTATCGCAAGCGGTTCAGGGCTTAGCTGTCGCAGCGCCGTCGATCTGCAGGAATCTGGCGGCATCGCTCGGACGGAAGAAGAAGCGGCCGTGCGAGGTGACCGCGAGCGTGTAGGCCGCGCGTGTCAGCAGATGCGGCCGGCCGCGCACCACCGTGCGCAGCGCCGCCTGCGCGCCATCGCGATCCCCCATCTCGGCGAGGCACATCGCGAGATTGGCGCGGGTCTGGGTGTCGTCGGGCCGCAGGCCTAGCGCATGGCGGTAGGTACCGGCGGCCTCTGCATAGTCGCCGTCGAGGAACTGCACCCAGGCGAGCTCGATCAGGATGTCGGGCCGCCCCGGCGCTGCCTCGCGCGCTGCCAGCAGGTGCGTGCGGGCACGGACGCGGTCATTGGCCTGGAGACGGAGGCGTCCGAGATCGAGCTGGAGGTCGACGCTGTCGGGTGACAGCGTCAGCGCCTCCTCGATCACGGCGATGGCTTCACCGAGCTGTCCCGACTTTGCAAGCCGCCCCGCCAGCTCCTGGAACGCTGGCAGAAAAGGCGGCCGCCGCGCCGCGGTCTTGCGCAGTTGCGCGATGCCATCGGCGGCACGTCTGGATTCGCACAAGGCGGCGCCGAGCAGCGTCTCGAGCTCCGGATCGCTGCCGCGGAGCGCCGCCTTCTCCAGCGGCGCAATCGCCTCGCTCGCGCGCTGCTGGCCGAGCAACGCATGGGCCTGGACGAGCAGCGCGGCGCGATCAGTCCTGGCTGTGCGCAGGATCGAGGCGGCAATCTGCTCGGCGCGCGCGAACTGCCGCGCGCGCAGCGCGTGGATCGCTTCCTGCAGCGCCTGCGCCTGCTGATTTTTCCGCCGTTCACTCACGTCTGCAGCCAAGCTCCGAGGAAGAGGTCGAGTCTAGCTAGCTCGCCGGCCCCAGGAGTGTCCAGCAGCACGCTCACCCGAACAGCGGCGTGCCCGGCACGAAGGCGTCGAACGCAGCCCAGAACTGCGAGCGGTAGCGGTCCTGCTCCTGCAGGATCTCGTGCTTGGCCCCGGCGATGACGAGATGCGAGCCGGCGCGCAGATGATAGGCGAACTCCTCGATCGCCGCGGTCGACACCACGGTGTCGCTGGACGCCGCCAGCATCAGGATCGGCTGCCGGATCTGGGAGGGATAGGTCATGCCGCGGAAGGTCATCATCGCCGAGAAGGCGGAATCGGCCCAGGCCACCGTCGGCGAGGCGATGCCGAGCGTCGGATCCTCCTCGAGGATCGCGGCGTTGCGGGCATAGCGGACGGGATCAGAGGTCAGCGGATTGTTGACGAACGGCGCCAGCCCGCTGATCTCGTCGTTTCCGCCCGGCACGTAGCGGCCGCCCTGCCCGGCGATGCGCATGGCCCGCAGCAGCAGCCGAGCCGGCAGCGCGGTGCGGCTGTCCGGCAGATCGATCATCGGCGCCGACAGTACGACGCGATCGAACCAGCGCTTGCCGGCATGCGCGAGCCGCAGCAGCACGGTGCCGCCCATCGAATGCGCCAGCGCGAAATAAGGCGGCGGACAATCCGGCAGCACGACCTGGGTGACGAAGGTCTCGACGTCGAGTTCGTAGTCGGAGAACGAGCGCACATAGCCCTTGCGGGAATCGCGCAGGCGCCGCGACGAATGGCCCTGGCCGCGCCAGTCGATGATCGCGACCGCAAAGCCGCGGTCGCGCAGGTCGCGCACCGTCTCGAAATACTTCTCGATCATCTCGCTGCGGCCGGTGAACACGCACACCGTGCCCTTGCGCCCGGCCGGCGGGGCCCAGCGCGCAAAGCGCAGCTCGGCGCCATCGGGAGTCTTGATGGTGCCGGCGGTGGCGTTTTCGGGGACGGGATTGGCGGGAATCGAGACGAGCGTCATGAGGCGCCCATCGAATAGGTGAAAGGCAGTGGGAATCAAGGGGTGGAACGGCAAAAAGAGCAGGTCTCGGACGCCCTTGAACGTCGAAACGTCCGACCCATATCGAGGCCGTGCAGGCCGCGTCAGGCTGCACGACAGCCCGGCCCGATGGCGGGCGGGTTAGCCAACAGTCGCTCAATGGAGGACTTTGACCATGCGTACCTACGACCTCACCCCCTTCTATCGTTCCACCGTCGGTTTCGACCGTCTGTTCTCGCTGCTCGACCAGGCCACCAGCGATCCCACCCCCGGCTATCCGCCCTACAATATCGAGCGCACCGGTGAGAACGCCTACCGCATCACCGTCGCCGTCTCCGGCTTTGGCAAGGATGAGCTCTCCCTCGTCGCGAAGGAAAACACGCTGACGATCAAGGGCGAGAAGGCCGCCAACGAGAACGGCAAGAAGAGCGAGTTGCTGTATCGCGGCATCGCCGCCCGCGCCTTCGAGCGCTCGTTCCAGCTCGCCGACCACGTGGTGGTGAAGAACGCCAGCCTCGAGAACGGCCTGCTCCACGTCGACCTCGTGCGCGAGATCCCTGAGGCCAAGAAGCCGCGGTCGATTCCGATCTCGACGAACGCGCAAGCTGAGCAGCCGGCGATCGAGGGTTCGGCCGAGAAGGCCGCCGCGTAACCGGCACACATACTCAGGAATGCGAACGCCCCGGGCAGCCGGGGCGTTTTTTTGTGTGGTGCTGCAGTGCAATCAAACGACCGTGACTGACGGTAACGGTCTGCGCCCTGCCCGCGAAGACCCCAGTGATCACCGCGCCAACCCGAGCCACTGGAGCCGTTAACATGAACGTCGTTCGTACCCTCACCCTCATCGCCGCCCTGTCGGCTTTTGCCGGCCCCGCTCTGGCGCAGCCGGCGCCGCCGCCCAAGGTCCACAACGTCGTGCTGGTGCACGGCGCCTGGGCCGACGGCTCGAGCTGGGCCAAGGTCATCCCCTATCTGCAGGCCGCTGGCCTCAAGGTCACCGCCGTGCAGAATCCGCTGACGTCGCTGGCGGACTCCGCGGCTGCCACCCGCCGCGCACTGGCCGAGCAGGACGGACCGGCCGTGCTGGTCGGCCATTCCTGGGGCGGCACGGTCGTGAGCGAGGTCGGCACCGACCCGAAGGTCAGCGCGCTGGTCTATGTCGCGGCGCGTGCGCCCGACGCGGGCGAGGATTTCGTCAAGCTCGCCGGTCAATACCCGACACCGCCGGCCCGCGCCGGCATCGTCGACCACGACGGCGACACCAAGCTCAACGAGGACGCCTTCCTGAAGTATTTCGCCAACGGCGTCGATGCGACGACGGCGAAGGAGCTCTATGCGGTGCAATGGCCGACCGCGGCGACGATCTTCGGCAACCGCACCACCCAGGCGGCATGGCACGACAAGCCCTCCTTCTATGCGGTGTCAAAGCAGGACAAGACGATCGATCCGGATTTCGAGCGCTTCCTGGCCAGCCGCATGAAGGCGACCACGATCGAGCTCGACGCCGGGCACCTGTCGCTGGTCTCACATCCGAAGGAGATCGCTGATCTGATCCTGAAGGCCGCCGGTCAGCACGAGTAGTCCGATTGATGGTGCGGGACTCGTCCCAGCGGCAACAAGCAACGCTGTCATGCCCGCGAAGGCGGGCATTCAGCACGCCGCGGCAGTCATGAGCAACCGAGATGCTGGTGGTGACTGGATCGCCCGGTCACGCCGGGCGATGACAGTTGTGGTGGTGGCTGGCGGCCGGGCAGACCGCTCAATCGTCTCTAATCCAGCCCCTGCACCGGAGGCATCTTTGCCGTCGGCTGGATCTGCGGTGTCGGCTTGGCCGCGGCCGCCGGCGCTACGGAGCCGGTGGTCTGAGGCGGCGCGGCTGCCGACTGCACCGGCTTGGCATCAGACGGCTTCGCCTCGGATGACTTCGCCTCGGATGACTTGGCCTCGGACGGCTTGGCCTCGCCCGTCTTCGGCTCGTCGGCCTTGGCTTCGACCGGCGCAGGCTTGACGTCGGCGGGTTTGGCTTCGGCCGGCTTGATGTCCGCAGGCCTGGGCGGAAGGGCTTTGGGAGCCTCCGTCGGCTTCGGGTTGAGCGCCGCGGTCTGCGGCGACGGCGCTGCCGGTCGGGCTGCTGGCGTCGGCACCTTCGGCTGAACCGGCACCGCGGTGGCAACGCGCGGCGCAGCCGGCATCGGCGGCACCAGGCGCGGATCGGCCCGGATCACGCTCGGCGGCGGCAGACGGTCGAGGGCGCCGCGCGGGGCCGGCTCGTAGCGCATCCGCTCGTACTCCTCGCCCCATTGGAACGCCGGCACGAAGCGGATGATGCGGCCGGAGCGGGCATCGACCACGAGCTTGCCGTCCTCGCCCTCGCGATCGAGCACCGCCACGACATAGACATTGCCGCGCTGACGCGGCACGCCGAGCGGCGAGAAGCCGTTGTCGCGCAAAATCGCATAGACCTCATGCACCGGCAGGAACGCCGGCGCATAGCCATAATCCTGCTGGTAGCCGTCCTGACGGTAGACCGGCGCCGGCGGCACATAGCGCTCGTCGCGGTAGCCGTAGTCAGGGCCCGGCCGGTAGCCGTAACGCGGCGGTGCGGGCACGACGGCCGGCGGCGGCAGATCCGGATAGGGCGCATCGAAATCGGAGACCGCCGTGTAGGGCGCACGGACGCCCGATGGCGGCAACGGCTCGGCCTGCGCGGCAAACGGCGCGATCAACGCGGCTGAGACGACTCCAACTAGCAACTTCATGGCTCAAAGCTCCTGCATGCCCCCGCACGTGAAGCTGTTCGCTTCTTCTCAAGTGCCGCGGAAGTTCTGCCGTGATTCCGGCGGTCCTGGGTCGGCGAGGGGGCGGGATCGGGGCGTCAGGTTTCAAAATCGAGCGCAGCGCGTGATCGCCCGGCCCGGTCGGGTCGTTCGGTCAGCGGCGGAAACGGAAGATTGGCCGGGGAATGGGCGCGTTGCGGCGCCCGGACCTCAGGACTCCGCGATGCTTGTGTGATAGGTTAAAGTTTGGCATCTTGCGGTTTAGGACAGAAATGCTGTCTAAAATTTCGTTGCAAAGGTGACCGAGACTTTGCAATGATGTTACGGCGCCTGAGGGCGCTGCGACATGAACAGGCCGCGGTCGTCCAGCGGGGACATGGTCCCCCGGCGGCTGGCCTGAACTCTGCAAATGCGGCTCGCTGACAAGGACGAGCGTTGGCTCCGGAGAGGGGCCGCGCAGCGCCCGGGGTGCGCCGGACGGACTGTACCGGACTGTGGTGAAGGCCCTGACCAATAATTTATGGGGACGGATATGAGCGGATCGAAGGTCGAGCACGGAAAGTTGGGCGGCGCGGTGCTGGCTGTGGATTCGCGTGAAAAACCGGCCGAGATCACCCGCGAGCTGCATACGTGGCGCCCGGAAGCCGAAGGTCTGTATGACCCGAGCCAGGAGAAGGATTCCTGCGGCGTCGGCTTCATCGCCAACATCAAGGGCCAGAAGTCGCATCAGATCGTCGCCGACGCGCTGAGCATCCTCTGCAACCTCGAGCACCGTGGCGCCGTCGGCGCCGACCCGCGCTTCGGCGACGGTGCCGGCATCCTGGTGCAGATCCCGCATGCCTTCTTCTCGCGCAAGGCAAAGGAGCTCGGCTTCACCTTGCCCGCCCCCGGCGAATACGCCATCGGCGCGCTGTTCATGCCGCGCGACGAGGCGTGGCGGAACGTCATCAAGAGCATCATCGCCGACCAGATCGAGGACGAAGGACTGGTGCTGCTCGGCTGGCGCGACGTGCCGACCGACAACTCCTCGCTGGGCGTGACGGTCAAGCCGACCGAGCCGCGCAGCATGCAGGTGTTCATCGGCCGCAACGGCGCCGCCAAGACCGAGGACGAGTTCGAGCGCAAGCTCTACATCCTCAGGAAGTCGATTTCGCAGGCGATCTATCAGCGCCGCGACCGCGGCATGTCGGGCTATTACCCCTGCTCGATGTCGTGCCGGACCGTGATCTACAAGGGCATGTTCCTGGCCGACCAGCTCGGCAAGTACTACGCCGACCTGCACGAGCCGGACTTCGAGAGCGCGCTGGCGCTGGTGCACCAGCGCTTCTCGACCAACACCTTCCCGACCTGGTCGCTGGCGCATCCGTATCGGATGATCGCGCACAATGGCGAGATCAACACCCTTCGCGGCAACGTCAACTGGATGGCGGCGCGGCAGGCCTCGGTGTCATCGGAGCTGTTCGGCAAGGACATCAGCCGGCTCTGGCCGATCTCCTATGAAGGCCAGTCCGATACCGCCTGCTTCGACAACGCGCTCGAATTCTTGGTGCAGGGCGGCTACTCGCTGCCGCACGCGGTCATGATGATGATCCCCGAGGCGTGGGCCGGCAATCCCTTGATGAGCGAGGAGCGCCGGTCGTTCTACGAATATCACGCCGCGCTGATGGAGCCGTGGGACGGCCCCGCCGCGATCGCCTTCACCGACGGCCGCCAGATCGGCGCCACGCTCGACCGCAACGGCCTGCGGCCGGCGCGCTATCTCGTCACCAAGGACGACCGCATCGTGATGGCGTCCGAAATGGGCGTGCTCAAGATTCCAGAGGACCAGATCGTCACCAAGTGGCGGCTGCAGCCGGGCAAGATGCTGCTGGTCGACCTCGAGCAGGGCCGCCTGATCCCGGACGATGAGATCAAGGCGCAGCTCGCCGCCAGCCATCCCTACCAGGAATGGCTCACGCGCACGCAGATCCAGGTCGAGAAGCTGCCGGATGCGCCGACCACGGGCGCGCGCACCAACCTGCCGCTCTTGGACCGGCAGCAGGCATTCGGCTACAGCCAGGAAGACATCGCGATCCTGATGACGCCGATGGCGGCGACCGGCGAGGAGGCCACGGGCTCGATGGGCAACGACACGCCGATCTCGGCGCTGTCGGACAAGCCGAAGCTGCTGTTCACCTACTTCAAGCAGAACTTCGCCCAGGTCACCAATCCGCCGATCGACCCGATCCGCGAGGAGCTGGTGATGAGCCTGGTGTCGATCATCGGTCCGCGGCCCAACCTGTTCGACCTCGAAGGCGTCGCCTCGACCAAGCGGCTCGAGGTGCATCAGCCGATCCTGACCGATGCGGACCTCGAGAAGATCCGCTCGATCTCGGAGGTCTCCGACAGCCACTTCGTCTCGCGCACGCTCGACACCACCTTCGATGCGAGCCTGGGCGCCGCCGGCTTCGAGCAGATGCTCGACGATCTCTGCGGCCGCGCCGAAGCCGCGGTGCGCGAGGGCGTCAACATCATCATCCTGTCCGACCGCATGGTCTCGGCCGACCGGATTCCGATCCCGTCGCTGCTCGCCTGCGCCGCCGTGCATCATCACCTGATCCGCACCGGCCTGCGCACGTCGGTGGGTCTCGTGGTGGAGTCGGGCGAGCCGCGCGAGGTGCATCACTTCGCCTGTCTGGCCGGCTACGGCGCCGAGGCGATCAATCCTTATCTCGCCTTCGAGACCATCATCGCGCTCAAGGACAAGCTGCCGGGCGCGCTGAGCGACTACGAGGTCGTCAAGCGCTACATCAAGTCGATCGGCAAGGGCCTGCTCAAGGTCATGTCGAAGATGGGCATCTCGACCTACCAGTCCTATTGCGGCGCGCAGATCTTCGACGCGGTCGGACTGAAGGCCGAGTTCGTGCAGAAGTTCTTCTACGGCACCCACACCCGCATCGAAGGCGTCGGCCTGCCGGAGATCGCCGAGGAGACCACGCGCCGTCATCGCGACGCGTTCGGCGACGCGCTGGTCTACAAGACCGCGCTCGACGTCGGCGGCGAATATGCCTTCCGCACCCGCGGCGAGGACCACGCCTGGACCGCGGAATCGGTCGCGACGCTGCAGCATGCGGTGCGCGGCAATTCGAGGGAGCGCTACCAGGCGTTCGCCAGGCTGCTCAACGAGCAGTCCGAACGGCTGCTGACCCTACGCGGCCTGTTCCGGATCAAGTCGGCCGAGGACGACAGGCGCAAGCCGGTCCCGCTCGACGAGGTCGAGCCGGCGAAGGAGATCGTCAAGCGCTTCGCCACCGGCGCGATGTCGTTCGGCTCGATCTCGCGCGAGGCCCACACCACGCTCGCGATCGCCATGAACCGGATCGGCGGCAAGTCGAACACCGGCGAAGGCGGTGAAGAAGCCGACCGCTTCAAGCCGCTGCCCAACGGCGATTCCATGCGCTCGGCGATCAAGCAGGTCGCCTCGGGCCGGTTCGGCGTGACGACGGAATATCTCGTCAACTCCGACATGATGCAGATCAAGATGGCGCAGGGTGCCAAGCCCGGCGAAGGCGGCCAGTTGCCCGGGCACAAGGTCGACGCCACCATCGCCAAGGTGCGTCACTCGACGCCGGGTGTCGGCCTGATCTCGCCGCCGCCGCATCACGACATCTACTCGATCGAGGATCTCGCGCAGCTGATCTACGACCTGAAGAACGTCAATCCCGACGGTCAGGTCTCGGTCAAGCTGGTGTCTGAAGTGGGCGTGGGCACGGTTGCCGCCGGCGTCGCCAAGGCGCGCGCCGACCATGTCACGATCGCGGGCTTCGAGGGCGGCACCGGTGCCTCTCCCCTCACCTCGATCAAGCATGCCGGCTCGCCGTGGGAGATCGGCCTTGCCGAAACCCACCAGACGCTGGTGCGCGAGCGGCTGCGCAGCCGCATCGTGGTCCAGGTCGACGGCGGCTTCCGCACCGGACGTGACGTCGTCATCGGCGCCCTGTTAGGGGCCGACGAGTTCGGCTTCGCCACCGCGCCGCTGATCGCGGCCGGCTGCATCATGATGCGCAAGTGCCACCTCAACACCTGCCCGGTCGGCGTCGCGACCCAGGACCCGGTGCTGCGCAAGCGCTTCACCGGTCAGCCCGAGCACGTGATCAACTTCTTCTTCTTCGTCGCTGAGGAAGTCCGTGAGATCATGGCCGCGCTCGGCTACCGCTCGTTCAACGAGATGGTCGGCCAGACCCAGATGCTCGACCAGTCCAGGCTGGTGGCGCATTGGAAGGCCAAGGGCCTCGACTTCTCCAAGCTGTTCGTCAAGCAGAAGGAGGCGCCGGGCCAGAAGATCCATCACGCCGAGGCGCAGGACCATCACCTCGAGGCCGTGCTCGACCGCAAGCTGATCGAGCAGGCCAAGCCCGCGCTCGACCGCGGCGCGCCGGTCAAGATCGAGGCCGAGATCAACAACACCGACCGTTCGGCGGGCGCGATGCTCTCGGGCGCGGTGGCGAAGATCTACGGCCATGCCGGCCTGCCGCAGGACACCATCCATGTCAGCCTGAAGGGCACCGCAGGCCAGGCCTTCGGCGCCTGGCTCGCCCAAGGCGTCACCTTCGAGCTCGAAGGCGAAGGCAACGACTACGTCGGCAAGGGCCTGTCGGGCGGCCGCATCATCGTCAGGCCGCCGCGCAACTCCGGCATCGTGCCGGAGGAGTCGATCATCGTCGGCAACACCGTGATGTACGGCGCCATCTCCGGCGAGTGCTTCTTCCGCGGCATCGCCGGCGAGCGCTTCGCGGTTCGCAACTCCGGCGCGGTCGCCGTGGTCGAGGGCGCGGGTGATCATTGCTGCGAATACATGACCGGCGGCATCGTCGTCGTGCTCGGCAAGACCGGGCGCAACTTCGCGGCCGGCATGTCGGGCGGCGTCGCCTACGTGCTCGACGAGGCCGGCGACTTCGACAAGCACTGCAACATGGCGATGGTCGAGCTGGAGCCGGTGCTGTCGGAGGAGATGATCGCCGAGGACACCTATCACCAGATGGGCGACCTCGAGGCGCATGGCCGGGTCGACGTGTTCAAGAACCTGCTGGCGTCCGACGTGGAGCGGCTGCACGTCCTGATCTCGCGCCATGCCAAGGCGACGGGCTCCAAGCGCGCCGCCGACATCCTGGCGAACTGGAAGGACTACGCGCCGAAGTTCCGCAAGGTCATGCCGGTGGAATATCGCCGTGCCCTGAAGGAGCTCGCGGCCAACGCCGACGCCGAGCCGAAGATCGCGATCGGGGCTTGATGTCGCTCCTCATGGTGAGGAGGCGCGTAGCGCCGTCTCGAACCATGAGGCCAACAGCGGGGCCTCGCCCTTCGAGACGCGGCGCAAGCGCCGCTCCTCAGGGTGAGGAGAAGCGGGAAGCAAATTCCTCATGGTGAGGAGGTGCGAAGCACCGTCTCGAACCATGAGGCCGAGGTCGAGGCCTCACCCTTCGAGACGCGGCGAAGGCGCCGCTCCTCAGGGTGAGGGGAAGCACAGAGGAAATTCCTCACGGTGAGGAGGTGCGAAAGCAACCGTCTCGAACCATGAGGCCCGAGCAGTCAGGGACGTCGTAGGTCATGGGCAAGGTCACAGGTTTTCTCGAAATCGAGCGGCACGATCGCAAGTACGCGCCGGTTGCCGAGCGGCTGAAGCATTTCCAGGAATTCGTGGTGCCGCTCTCCGAGAAGGAGCTGCGCGACCAGGCGGCGCGCTGCATGAATTGCGGCATCCCCTATTGCCACGGCACTGGCTCGGCCGCGCCGGGCACCACGGGCTGTCCGGTCAACAACCAGATCCCGGACTGGAATGACCTGATCTACAACGGCAATTGGGAAGAGGCCGCGCGCAACCTGCACTCGACCAACAACTTCCCGGAGTTCACGGGCCGGATCTGCCCGGCTCCGTGCGAGGCGTCGTGCACGCTGAACATCGACGACAATCCGGTGACCATCAAGACGATCGAATGCGCCATCGTCGACAAGGCCTTCGAGCAGGGCTGGATCAAGCCCGAGCCGGCCGCCGTGAAGACCGGCAAGAAGGTCGCGATCGTCGGCGCCGGTCCCGCTGGTCTCGCCTGTGCGCAGCAGCTCGCCCGCGCCGGTCACGACGTCCACGTCTATGAGAAGAACGCCAAGGCCGGCGGCCTGCTGCGCTACGGCATTCCCGACTTCAAGATGGAGAAGGGCATCATCGATCGCCGCATCGGACAGATGGAAGGCGAAGGCGTCACCTTCCACTATGGCGTCAATGTCGGTGGCAAGGATGGCCTCGATGCCAAGACGCTCTTGAAGGACTATGACGCCGTCGCGCTGACCGGCGGCGCAGAAGCTCCGCGCGACCTGCCGATCCCCGGCCGCGACCTCGCCGGCATCCACTACGCGATGGACTTCCTGCCGCAGCAGAACCGCCGCGTCGGCAACGAGAAGGTCGAAGGCGACGACATCCTCGCCGCCGGCAAGCATGTCGTCGTGATCGGCGGCGGCGACACCGGCAGCGACTGCATCGGCACCTCGCTGCGCCAGGGCGCCAAGTCCGTCACCCAGCTCGAGATCATGCCGGCGCCGCCGGAGCGCGAGAACAAGGCGCTGACCTGGCCGAACTGGCCGCTGAAGATGCGGACCTCGTCGAGCCAGGCGGAAGGCGCCGTGCGCGAATTCGCGGTGCTGACTCAGAAGTTCGAGGGCGAGAACGGCGCCGTCAAGAAGCTGCATTGCGTCCGCGTCGATGCGCAGTTCAAGCCGATCCCGGGCACCGAGTTCGTGCTCGATGCGGAGCTTGTCCTGCTCGCGATGGGCTTCGTGCATCCGGTGCACGAGGGCCTGCTCAAGAGCCTCGGCGTCGACCTCGACCCGCGCGGCAACGTCAAGGCCAACCTGACCGACTACCAGACCTCGCTGCCGAAGGTCTTCTCCGCCGGCGACATGCGCCGCGGCCAGTCGCTGGTGGTGTGGGCGATCCGCGAGGGCCGCCTGTGTGCGCAGGCGGTCGACAAGTTCCTGATGGGCAAGACCGAGCTGCCGCGCTAGCGGCGGCCGATCAAGCGCGTTAGTTGGATGCGACCCGCTTAGTTGGACTCATCTGCAGCCGCACCGTCGGTGCGCTCCCCTCCCCCTTGCGGGGAGGGGTCGGGGGGTCTCCAGACGCTGAATTTCGTTGCGTTCGCCAGCGCGTCAAATGCGCTTGATGCGGTTGCAGCTCTCGCCGGACGCTCTTCGTCCATCCCCTCCCGTCATTGCGAGGAGCGAAGCCACGAAGCAATCCAGGACCTAGGAAATGACTCCGGATTTCTTCGCTCGCATAACGCGGTGGCACCCGCCCGCGGACCTATCGCTCAGCTTTCATATAGAGCGCGACTCGCGGACCCCCACCCCCTCCCCGCAAGGGGGAGGGGAGTTCACCGCCTTCGGTGTGAGTAGCAGACTCCAACTCGCTAACAGAAAAAGGGGTGGGGGCTTCGTCGACATGAGTCGCCGCTCGGCCTGAAGTGGCAGGTCAGGCCGTGGCCGCATGATCGATCGGATGAGCGTCGAAGCGTCAGGGTCGACGTTTCAACCGTGAAGCCCCCACCCGTCCTGGCCGTCAGGCCAGCTCGGATGAGCCGCGTCGCGCGGCTCTGATGTCAGGAAGGGTGAGGCCGTGTGCGGCGGTGACAGTCCTGCTCCGACGTCCGCGGCAGGATTAATCGCGTCGCGTGCATCACGATGTCAGTCATGCTGGGCGATCCCCCTTGTTCGACGGCCGGACGCCGCGAGCCCCCTTGGGTTCCCGCAACCTAAGGGTGCGACTCTTAAGATAAGCCCAATGCGGACGCCGGCATTCCCTTCAAATGCCGCGCAACACGCGGAAAAGTTTCGTATCGACTGTTGCCAGCTCGATCGATTGCGAAGCACGTTCGAGAATCGAACATCATCCACGACACGGTCGTCCGGAGATCAGCTCGACGTCCGCGCCCAGATGTCTTCGATTGGCACGGGAGGCGTCACACGGAAGATGTCGTCGATGAGCCGGCCGAGCTCGTCGGCGCTCTCGATGATCCGCTCCTCGATCACGTCTCCGTCGCGCGCCTGCCGCTGATAGCGGCGGCTGACCAGCTTGTGACGCACGCCGGGCTCGACACGCTCCATCATCAGCGTATGCGTGGCCGGCACGTTCGGGCTGGTCGACGTATACCAGCTGCCGAGCACATAATCGGCATGGATCTGCGGCACGAGGTCGAACGCATACATCATGCGCCAGCCCGTCGGCTGCTTCGCGCTGACCGTATAGAGCCCGTCCCACGTGCCGATGCGAAACGTTCCCATCGGCGTCTGCTGCTCGGAGCCAACTTCGAGACGAATGGGCGCATCCATCATGCAGATGCCGAAGCCGACATCGACGAGATGCGGATAGCCGTCGACCTTGACCATCAGCATCATGTGCTGGCGCGGCCCGAGCGGATCGGTCGGCGCCGAGCGCCAGCGCACGCGCCCCGTCAGGCCGCTGACCTCAAAGCCGACCGCTTCCAGCACCGCCTGGAACAGCACGTTCTGCTCGAAGCAGTAGCCGCCGCGGCGGCCGAGCACGAGCTTCTGTTGCACCGACGGCAGGTCGACATGGACGGGACGGCCCATCAGCGGATCGAGCGCCTCGAACGGCAGCGCGTCGACATGCGCGGCCTGCAGCGCTGCGAGCGTCGACAGGTCGGGCGCGAGCGGCCCGCGATGGTCGATGCGGGCGAGATAGGAATCCAGTTGAAGCTCACCGGCCATCGTCATGCCTTCCGTCAGCTCTCGATGCGCTTCCAGATCACCTCGACGGGCACCGGAAGCGTGACGCCGAACACCTCCTCGATGACGCTGCGCAGCGCATCGGGCGTTTCGATGATCCGTTCGCTCCGCACCTCGCCATCACGCGCCTCGATGACCAGGCGGCGATTAACCAGCTTGTAGCGCGCCTCACGCGTCAACCGCTCCAGGATCAGCATCGAGGTGAACGGCGTCAACGGGCTGGTCGAGGTGTACCAATTGCCGAGCACGTAGTCGGCGTGGATCTGCGGCGCGAGGTCGAAGACGTACATCGTGCGCCAGCCGGCGGGCTGCTTCGCCGCGAGCCAATAGAGCCCATCGGAGAGCGTCAGGCGGAACGTGCCCATCGCAGTCGGCTGCTCGACGTCGGGCACCATCTGCAACGGCGTATCGAGCAGGCAGGAGCCGAAACCGACATCGGCGAGATGAGGCCCCTCCGGCAGGTCCACCTTCAGCATCATGTGCGTGCGCGGCGTCAGCGGCGCGGCCGCATCGAGGCGCCAGCGCACCCGCGCCGAGAGCGGCGTCACCGCAAAGCCGATCGCCTCCAGCGCCGCCTTCAGCAGCGCATTCTGCTCGAAACAATAGCCGCCGCGACGGCCGTCGACGATCTTGGCCTGGACCGAGGCGAGATCGATGTTCACGGGACGGCCGAGCAGCGGATCCAGGCCCTCGAACGCGATCGCATCGACATGCGCCGCCTGCAATCCGGCAAGCGTTTCGAGCGTCGGCGCCAGCGGCCCGCGATAGCCGATGCGCACGAGATATTTATCCAGATCGAATGCGCCCGGCATCGGCTCTGCTCCCTGTCTCGGGCGAGCCCATAGCACGACGCCGCCGTGCCCGGCCAGACCGGGACCGCGCACGTGCCCAAGCTCGGCTCATCCCGTCTGCCGGCTCCAGCGCTCGGCAAAACGATGCAGCGGCAGGAAGGTCTCCAACAGCTCGCGCCCCAATGGCGTCAGCTCGTAGCCGCTGTCGCCCAGCACGATGAAGCCCGCCTCGCGCAGCTCGTCCAGCCGCGCCTGCAACACGGTCGGCGAGGCCTCGTCGCAGGCCGCGCGCAGCGCCCGGGAGGTCAGGGCGTCGTCGCGCAGCTCCCAGACGATGCGCAGGCACCAGCGCCGGCCCAACAGATCGAGCAGCGCCATGACCGGCCGGCCCGAGCGCGAGCCGCGCACCCGGCGCGGTTGAACGTCTTTCGGCACGAAAACTCTCCAACAGCTTGCCAAGCGCTACGGAAAGCGTAGCATACTGCTACAGTAAATGTAGCACCGCACAGGAGGAACCGCCATGCCCCGGATCGCCCCGCTGCAGCCGCCCTACCCGGCCGACATCCAGGCGCAATTCGACCAGGTCATGCGCGGGGCGCCGCCCTTGATGCTGTTCCGGGTGATGGCCGGCCATGCGCGCGCCTGGACCAAATTTCGCGGCGGCAGCCTGCTCGACCGCGGCCCGCTGTCCCTGCGTCAGCGCGAGATCGTCATCGATCGGACCTGCGCGCTCAATGCGTGCGAGTACGAATGGGGGGTGCACGTCCGCATCTTTGGCACAGACGCCGGCCTGACGGCGCAGCAGATCGACGCCACCGTGAATGCGCCGGCCGACGCGGCGTGCTGGTCGCCCCCCGAACAAGCCCTGATCGCTGCGGTCGATGCCTTGCACCAGCGGTCGACCTTGAGCGAGGACGAATTCACCCGCCTCCGCCTGCATCACGATGAGGATCAGGTGCTGGAAATCATCCTGCTGTGCGGCTTCTATCGCACCGTGTCGTATGTGGCGAACGCACTGCAGCTGCCACTGGAGGCCGATGCGGCACGATTCAACGCAGGCTGACCGGTCTTCCCAAGCGCGCCGGAGCCGGGCGCCCGCAAACGACGCTTCGAGCTAGGCCACCCCTGCCCGCAGCAGATCATGCATGTGCAGGATGCCGACCGGCTTGGCGCCGTCGGTGACGATCAGCGTGGTGATCTTGGCGGAGTTCAGGATCTCCAGCGCCTCGGAGGCCAGCGCCTCGCGGCGGACGGTGCGCGGGTTCGCGGTCATGATCTCCTCGACCGATGCGGACAACAGATCGGCACGCATCTTCCGCCGGAGGTCGCCGTCGGTGATGATGCCGGCGACGTGGCCGCGAGCATCGACGATGACGACGCAGCCGAGTCCCTTGGCCGACATCTCGGCCAGCGCATCCGGCATGCCCGTGCCCAGCGGCTTCAGCGGCACCGCGTCGCCCGAGCGCATCAGGTCCGAGATGTGCTTGAGCATGGCGCCGAGCTTGCCGCCCGGATGGAAATTGGCGAATTCGAGCGCGGTGAAGCCGCGGCCTTCCAACAGCGCGATCGCGAGCGCATCGCCGATCGCCGCCTGCATCAGCGTCGAGGTGGTCGGCGCCAGATTGTGCGGACAGGCCTCGCGCGCCTTCGGCAGCTCCAGCACGATGCGCGCCGCCTGCCCCAGCGACGATTGCGCATTGGAGGTGATCGCGATCAGCGGGATGGCGAAGCGCTTGGTGTAGTTGACCAGCGTCTTCATCTCCGGCTGCTCGCCGGACCACGACAGCGCGATGACGACGTCGTCGGAGGTGATCATGCCGAGATCGCCATGGCCGGCCTCGGCGGAATGGACGAAGAAGGCGGGCGTTCCGGTCGAGGCGAGGGTCGCGGCCATCTTGCGGGCGACGTGGCCGGACTTGCCGAGACCGGTGAGGATCGCCCGGCCCTTGGCCTGGCGGATCAGCTCGACGGCGGCGGCGAAGGCCGGCCCCAGAGGACCGCGCAGTGCAGCGGAGATCGCGGCAATGCCATTGCTGCCGGCGTCGAGCGTGCGCAGCGCCGACTGGATATCTGCGTTTGCGGGAGCGGCTTCGGGCAACGGTTTCGATCTCGGCATGCGGACTTCCAAGGCTGAACAGTCAGGCGCCGCTCTTTAGCATGGGTAAGGCAGCAAGGCGCCATCAACAGCCCATTAACCATATTTGTTTTTACTCCCTTAACGAGGCGGTTTGCCGGCGGCGCGGGTGTCCCGACGACGCAATTGATTTTGTTGGAGTATTTTTCATCGTGGGATGGAGGCCTGACAGCGGCCGCGCAGGACGCGCGATAAGGCGCGCGATGTGGCGCGGCGCCTCCGCCGCATGCCTGCTGCTCCGCGCGCTCGGCCCCGATGCGGCCCATTCCCAGACCATCGACGCGTTCCGGCCGGTGCGCGACGGCTTCCTCGCCCCGCAGGACTCCCCGCTGCGGCGGACCGTGGTCAGCGGCCTGACCGATGCCGTACCGACGCCTGGGCTGCCCGCGACGCCTGCGCCGACCAGCTCGGCCGCACGACGAAATCTGGTTCCCCTGCCCGGTGTGCCCGCGGCGAGCGGCGCTGCCGAATTCGGCTATGATTCGCTGAACCGCAATCGGAAGAAGCCGAAATACTATCCCGCCCAGGCGCGGCCCAAGCCGCCGCCGGGGCCCGGCACGCGACCTTCCGGCGAGCTGACCGGACAGTTGCGTCCGACCTTGCCGCCGTCGGCCACAGCCAACAGGCAGCCGGTCCCGGCCGCCATGGCGGGCACCGTGCCCGGCCAGCCGCCGCGCAAGCGGCTCAAGATCGACGACGACCCGTTCGGCGCAGTCGGCGATTACGCCGGCCCGTTCCTGATCAAGGGCGCGGTGGAGCTCTCGGCCGGGTATGACAGCAACCCGGCCCGCCTCGCCAGGCCGCGCGGCATGCCGGCCTGGATGATCGCGCCGGAATTTTTGGCGGTGTCGAACTGGGAGCGTCACGCCCTCGTCGCCGACCTGCGGGGCTCCTTCACCGGCTATGGCAGCACCCTGCCGGCTATCATGGATGGCGGCATCAATTCGGCGCCGACCACGCTCGACCGCCCCGACTTCACCGGCCATGTCGACGGCCGCCTCGACGTCAGCCGCGACACCTCGGTCGGCGCCCAGCTGCGGCTGCGTGCCGCGACCGACAATCCCGGCAGTCCCAGCGTGCAGGCCGGATTGGCGCGCTATCCGGTCTACACCACGCTCGGCACCACCATCGGCATCGACCAGCGCTTCAACCGGCTGCAGATTTCGGCGGGCGCCACCGCCGACCGCACCAGCTATCAGCAGAGCAAGCTGACCGACGGCACGATGACGTCGAACGACGACCGCAACTACAACCAGTTCGGCGGCATCGGCCGGGTGTCCTACGAGGTCATGCCCGGCCTGAAGCCGTTCGCGGAGGTGCAGGGCGACAGCCGCGTGCACGACCAGCGGGTCGACCGTTCCGGCTATCAGCGCGACTCCTCGGGCGGCTACGCCAAGGCCGGCACCTCGTTCGAGTTCACCCGGCTTGTGACCGGCGAGGTTTCGCTCGGCTATGCCACGCGCAGCTATGTCGACCCGCGGCTGAACCGGCTGCAGGGCTTCCTCACCACGGCCTCGCTGGTGTGGTCGGCGACGCCGCTGACCACCGCGCGCTTTCTCTCCGACACGCAGCTCGCAGAGACCACGGTGGCCGGCGCCTCCGGCGTGCTGGTGCGCACCTACACGGTGCAGGTCGACCACGACTTCCGGCGCTGGCTGACCGGCATCGGCAAGTTCAGCCTCGGCACACTCGACTATCAGGGCTACGGCCGCAGCGACCGCACCTATTCGGCCGAAGGCAACCTCGTCTACAAGATGTCGCGGAACGTCTGGGTCAAGGGCACGCTGCGCTACGACAAGCTCGACTCCAACATCACGGGTGCTGGGTCGTCCGGCACGGTGGTGATGCTGGGCGTAAGACTGCAGAATTGAGCAGGAATCGTAGGGTGGGCAAAGGCGCGCAGGCTCCGCTCTCTCCGCATATTCCCTATGAGTTGGCGCGACGTGCCCACCGTCTTGCGCGCGATGCAGATGGTGGGCACGGCACGACACGGCTATCGCCGCGTCGTTCCTTTGCCCACCCTACGGCACCTACGCCGCAGCCACCGTGAGCTGGGCGCCGTCGGCCTGCACGATGCGGACGCGGCTGCCGGCGGGGGTGTCGGGGCCCGCGACGCGCCACACCGTGTCGTCGATGCGGACGGTGCCATTGCCGCCGACGATCGGCTTCTCCAAGGTGAACTCGCGGCCGACCAGGGCCGCCGAGCGGCGGTTGAGGAACGGATTGTCCCGCGACGGCGCCGCACTCGCCCGCGCGAAGCGCCGCCACAGCGGCACGGCGGCGACCGCGAACAGCGCAAACAGCAGGATCTGCAGTTGCCATCCCGGCGCGAACGCAAACGACAGCAGCCCGACCAGCAGGGCGGCGAGGCCGAGCCAGAACAGGAAGATGCCCGGCGCGAGCAGCTCCAGCGCCATCAGGATGATGCCGAAGATCAGCCAGTTCCAGGTGCCGAGCGTCACGAACATGTCGCTCATCAGTGTCCTCCCCTGCGTCAAGCCTGCGGCGGCGTCGGCGGTTTCGGCGCCGTCCCCGCTGACGGCACCGAGCCGCCGCGGCGCGCGGCTGCCACGGCCGAAGCCGCGCTCTCGCCGAACGTCGCCTTGGCGATCTCACCGATGCCGGCGAGCGAGGCCAGCATGCCCGTTGCCTCCAGCGGCAGCATGATCACCTTCTGGTTCGGCGAGTCGGCGAGCTGGCCGAACGCCTTGATGTATTTGTCGGCGATGAAGTAGTTGAGCGCGGCGACGTCGCCCTTGGAGATCGCGTCCGACACCATCTGCGTCGCCTTGGCCTCGGCCTCCGCGGCGCGCTCGCGCGCCTGGGCATCGAGGAAGGCCGACTCGCGGCGGCCCTCGGCCTGCAGGATCTGGCTCTGCTTGGCGCCCTCCGCGCGCAGGATCTCCGACTGCCGCTGGCCCTCGGCCTGCAGGATGTCGGCGCGCTTGACGCGCTCGGCCTTCATCTGCCGGCCCATCGCCTCGACCAGGTCGGCCGGCGGCACGATGTCCTTGATCTCGATGCGGTTGACCTTGAGGCCCCATGGCGACACCGCGGCGTCGACGACGCGCAGCAGCCGCTCGTTGATCTCGTCGCGATGCGACAGCACCTGGTCGAGATCCATCGCGCCCATCACCGAGCGGATGTTGGTCATGGTCAGCGTGACGATCGCCTGGTTGAGGTTCGACACCTCGTAGCTCGCCTTGGCGGCGTCGAACACCTGGTAGAAGGCGACGCCGTCGACCGTCACGGTGGCGTTGTCCTTGGTGATGACCTCCTGCTCGGGGATGTCGATCACCTGCTCCATCATGTTGATCTTGCGCCCGATGCGATCGAAGAAGGGCACGATGATGTTGAGGCCCGGCGACAAGGTGCGGGTGTATTTGCCGAACCGTTCGACGGTCCAGTCGAACCCCTGTGGCACGGTCTTCACGCCGGAATACAGCGTGAAGATGACCAGCAGCACCAGCGCTATGGCGAAAATGTCGAAACCGCTCATGGATCCTCCAAGGGAGGAGACGATCGTCCCCTCACCAGCCTCTGCAGCCATCACAATCTAGGGATTACTGCATGATTTTGTCGGGGATCCGCTAGGGGCGGTTCAGGAAAGTATTTTCGAGGCGCGGACGGTCGTCCGACTTGCGCCGGCGGGCGGCTCACCTAGCGGGCCGGCAATACCGCCGACGGCTCAGAGCCAGCCCTTTACAACCAGCCCTGCAGCTCGCGCAGCACCAGCTGCCGCAGCACCTCCATGCCGGGCGCGCTGTCGTTCAGGCACGGCACGGCGGAGAATTCCTCGCCGCCATTGTGCTTGAAGATCTCGCAATTCTCGCCGGAGATCTCCTCCAGCGTCTCCAGGCAGTCGGCGGAGAAGCCCGGCATCACCACGGCGATGCGCTTGACGCCGTCCTTGGCGAGCTTCTCGATGGTCTTGTCGGTATAAGGCTGCAACCACTCCGAGAAGCCGAAGCGCGACTGGAAGGTCAGCAGCAGCCTGGTGTCGTCCATGCCGAGCCGCTTGCGCAGCAGCTCGGTGGTGGCGACGCACTGCTCGCGATAGGGATCGCCCTTGTCGACATATTCCTTCGGCATGCCGTGGAACGAGGCCACGATCAGCTCGGGCTTGTACGCCAGCGTCTTCAGATGATCCTCGATCGAGACCGCCAGCGCCTCGATGTAGAAGTCGTCGTTGTAGTAAGGCGGCGTCACCCGCAGCGTCGGCTGCGCGCGCAGCTCGGTCAGCACGCGGAACGCCTCGTCGCACACGGTCGCCGAGGTCGCGGCTGAATATTGCGGATAGAGCGGCACCACCAGGATGCGGTCGCAGCCCTTGGCCATGAGACCATCGACGCCAGCCTTGATCGACGGATTGCCGTAGCGCATTGCCCAGTCGACGATGACGTGGCTGCGATCGGCGATGCTGGCGGCGAGCTTCTCGCTCTGCGCGCGGGTGATCGTCTTCAGCGGCGATTCGTTCTTCTCGGTGTTCCAGATCGATTGGTAGTCTTTCGCCTTCTTGCGCGGCCGGACATTGAGGATGATCCCGTTGAGGATGATCTTCCACAACAGGCCCTGGTCCTCGATGACGCGGCGGTCGGACAGGAACTCCTTCAGATACACCCGCACGCCGGCGGCGTCGGCCGTATCCGGCGTCCCGAGATTGACCAGCAGCACGCCGACACGTGACGTGCTCGCGGCCGGCAACGGCCTGACGTCGACAGGCCTGGCATTGTCCAGAGAGATGGCGGCGGTCATGATGCCCGTGACTGCTGAAGGGCGTGGCTTGGCGGCTTGTTTCGACATTGTCAAGATAAGGGCCATTTCACCGATGTCATCGGGCTGGAGGAGCCATGACGATTGCCGAATTGTGCATTTTCGCCAGCGTGATGCTCTACCTCTTAACGATCCTGCCGGCGAAATGGATCAGCGTCGACGGTGCCGGGCGCTATGACAACGCCCGGCCGCGAGATCCCGCCTTCTATGCCGGCGGCATCCGCGAGCGGGCGCTGGGCGCCCATCAGAACGGCATCGAGGCGTTCCCGTTCTTTGCCGCGGCGGTGCTGCTGGCCGAGTTCCGCGGCGCGCCGCAGAACTTGATCAACGAGCTGTCGGTGCTGTTCGTGATCGTGCGCACCGCCTATGTGCTGACTTACGTCGGCAACCGGCCGTCGCTGCGCTCGATCCTGTGGGCGATCGGGTTTCTGATCACCGTCGCGATCTTCTTCCTGCCCCTGCTGCGCCAATACCTGCCGGTTTGAGTGGGCCGGTTTCCGGACGTGAGACGCGTCACATCTCCGTGCCCGCCGGGATGCTAACCACAACGGCTATGGGGGCTCCGTCTGTACGCCTTTCGTTTCTCCTTTGATCCGGTCCGCTGCGGCCAGTTGATTGGATTTGACGGCGAAATTCCCTATAGGGCGGAGTGAATTCGACTGCCGCAGCGGCACTGTGAGGCCGCCAGAGGGATCGTGATGACTTTGACCAGCTCGGCCCCCGCGCGCGCGCCGCGCGACCCGGGAAATTACCAGACCGCCCTGCAATCGACGGTGCGGGCGGCAGCGGACTGGCTGATCGCCAATCAGAAGCCCGACGGTCATTGGGTCGGCCGCGCCGAATCCAACGCCTGCATGGAGGCGCAATGGTGCCTGGCGCTGTGGTTCATGGGGCTCGAGGAGCATCCGCTGCGCAAGCGCCTGGGCCAGTCGCTGCTCGACAGCCAGCGCCCGGACGGCGCCTGGCAGGTCTATTTCGGCGCCCCCAATGGTGACATCAACGCGACCGTCGAGGCCTATGCCGCGCTGCGCTCGCTCGGCTTCCGCGACGACGAGCCGCCGGTGCGCCGCGCCCGCGAATGGATCGAGGCCAAGGGGGGCTTGCGCAACATTCGCGTGTTCACGCGCTATTGGCTGGCGCTGATCGGCGAATGGCCGTGGGAGAAGACCCCCAACATCCCGCCCGAGGTGATCTGGTTTCCGCTCTGGTTTCCGTTCTCGATCTACAACTTCGCGCAATGGGCGCGCGCCACCCTGATGCCGATCGCGGTGCTGTCGGCGCGGCGGCCGAGCCGGCCGCTGCCGCCCGAGAACCGGCTGGACGCGCTGTTTCCGCATGGGCGCAACGCGTTCGACTACGAGCTGCCGGTGAAGGCCAATGCCGGCGGCTGGGACAAGTTCTTCCGCGGCGCCGACAAGGTGCTGCATGCCCTGCAGAACCTCGGCAACAAGCTCAATCTCGGCCTGTTCCGGCCCGCGGCCACCAGCCGCGTACTGGAATGGATGATCCGCCACCAGGATTTCGACGGCGCCTGGGGCGGCATCCAGCCGCCCTGGATCTACGGCCTGATGGCGCTCTACGCCGAGGGCTATCCGCTCAACCACCCCGTTCTCGCCAAGGGCCTCGATGCCCTGAACGATCCCGGCTGGCGGGTCGATGTCGGCGATGCCACCTACATCCAGGCGACCAACAGTCCAGTGTGGGACACGATCCTGACCCTGCTCGCCTTCGACGATGCCGGCGTGCTCGGCGATTACCCCGAGGCCGTCGACAAGGCGGTCGACTGGGTGCTCGACCGCCAGGTCCGCATGCCCGGCGACTGGTCGATGAAGCTGCCGCACGTCAAGCCGGGCGGCTGGGCGTTCGAATACGCCAACAACTATTATCCCGACACGGACGACACCGCCGTGGCGCTGATCGCGTTGGCGCCGCTGCGCCGTGATCCGAAGTGGCAGGCCAAGGGCATCGACGAGGCGATTCAGCTCGGCGTCGACTGGCTGATCGGCATGCAGAGCGAGGGGGGCGGCTGGGGCGCGTTCGACAAGGACAACAACCAGAAGATCCTGACCAAGATTCCGTTCTGCGACTATGGCGAGGCGCTCGATCCGCCGTCGGTCGACGTCACCGCCCACATCGTCGAGGCGTTCGGCAAGCTCGGCATCTCGCGCAATCATCCGGCCATGGTGCGCGCGCTCGACTACATCCGACGGGAGCAGGAGCCGAGCGGCCCGTGGTTCGGCCGCTGGGGCGTCAACTACGTCTACGGCACCGGCGCGGTGCTGCCGGCGCTGGCCGCGATCGGCGAGGACATGACGCAACCCTATATCGGCCGCGCTTGCGACTGGCTCGTCGCGCATCAGCAGCCGGACGGCGGCTGGGGCGAGAGCTGCGCCTCCTACATGGATGTCAGCGCGGTCGGCCGCGGCACCACCACGGCGTCGCAGACGGCGTGGGCGCTGATGGCCCTGCTCGCCGTCAACCGCCCTGAGGACAAGGAGGCGATCGAGCGCGGCTGCATGTGGCTGGTCGAGCGCCAGTCGGCCGGCACCTGGGACGAGCCGGAATTCACCGGCACCGGCTTCCCCGGCTACGGCGTCGGCCAGACCATCAAGCTGACCGATCCCACTTTGCAGGAGCGGCTGATGCAGGGCCCTGAGCTGTCCCGCGCCTTCATGCTCCGCTACGGCATGTACCGCCACTACTTCCCGCTGATGGCGCTGGGCCGCGCGCTGCGGCCGCAGGGGCATGGGTAAGGCCGCGGTGGAGACGCCGCGGCGAGTAACTAATAACTATAGCCTCCGCACGGTGACCGTGAATGCGCCCTCGCCCCTTGTGGGAGAGGGCATGTAGGACAGCACGGCTAACTCGGTTGGGTGAGGGGTCTCTTTTCACGGACGTCACGCGCGAGGGGACCCCTCACCCGATCGCACGCGCGGATGGGCCGTCGATGCCCTCTCCCACAAGGGACGAGGGCGCTGTATCGCACCGCGAATTGGCTGCAACAACACTCCGCTGTCGCCCCGGGCTTGACCCGGGACCTATACCCCCAGGGAGCAGTTTAAGGCAGGCGCGTCGTTGGCACTTCGCCCAACACAGCCGCCACGAGGCGGTCGCAGAGCTGGTCCTGCCATTAAGAAAGCTCCTTTTTGGAGACGGGGTAGTCCTGCCGATCGCGAGATCGGCTCGACCCTTATCGACCAGTGTGTGTCTTCACGGGCTTTTGTGTCTTATCAGCTCACCCGTTCCTGCCAACTTTACATGCGATAATCACCAATTCCCTGAACGCCGCTGTCGCTTTATCGCAAAGGTTGTGTTAGCATAGAATATGTCCTCACAGAACTTTCGGACTGTCGACACATCAATCGATCTCGCATTCAACGTAGCCAAAGACGGCTACGTACTCAAAAAGAAGTGGCATCCAGAAGCGTCTTCGGATGCGATAGCCGCGGCGATCGGGCACACACTAGTACTCAATCAAGCCGATGCCGTGCATCATATAGCCCCAAAAGCGGAAGCCGGGCCAAATAGCTATAGCGGAATCTACGGCCTCGGCAGATTTCCATTTCATACTGATCTGGCCCACTGCAGAATGCCGCCGCACTATCTCATGCTTCGGTGTGTGAGAGGCTATGCTTCAGTCTGCACGGATCTCATTGACGGGTTTGCTTTGGTGGAGCGCATCGGCCGATCAATAATGAGCAGGGCGCTCGTCAAACCGAGACGTCCTTTGAACGGATCTACACCATTGTATTCACTGTACCAGCCCCCAACGTCGAGCCGGGATGCTATGCTACGCTGGGATCAGGTCTTCATCCTCCCTGCCTCTCCGGCTGGTGAGCAAGGAGTTACTCGCGTAGTCGAGGAAATAGGTTCTTTTCCACACATCCCGATCTCGTTAGTTTCTCCGGGAGATACGGTTTTGATAGACAACTGGCGAATGCTGCACAGTCGATCTGCCATAAGCGCAGATCAAGTTGATCGCGTAATTCAACGGGCCTATTTCGGAGAACTCCATTGAGCGAGCAAGGCGAGGAAGTAGATTTTAGCGATACTTGGGATAGGGACGCGCTTGTAGCAAAGGCTAAAAAGTATGCCGAAAAAATGCTTGAAGCACCAAGGGACGGATGGGAATTTGCTCTTTGGTCCAGTTTCTGTCTTGAATTTCTTTTGCGTGCAGACTTGTCTGATTATGATCCCGCGTTGCTCGCCGATATCAAGGATGTGAACAACTTGATAAGCGCAACCGGCTATTCGGTGAACATCAAGAAATTCATCCCGAAAACGGCCGCAACCAATGACATCGTTGAAAGGCTGTCGAAAGTTGCCGCCGATTTTACGGCCGAGTTGTCGGGCTTCAGCTTGCGGCACACGTCGCTACGAAACGGCGAGCTCCACTCCGGCTACAATGCCTTCGAAGGCAAAAAGCAGTCCGAATGGCTTCCACTGTTCTATAAGACCTGCACATTTCTAACGAAGGATCTGAGCATCACCCTAGCCGACATCTTCGGCGACGACGAAGCGGAGACCGCAGAAAAGCTAATCATCGCCTTCAAAGACGACGCGGCAAAGGCCGTCAAGGCGACTATCAATGCACACGCGACCGTTTGGAAACAAAAATCGGAGTCAGATCAGAAGAAGGCAATAGATATATCGGCGGTATGGGCGACCAAACACGCTGGACATCGCGTCAAGTGCCCTGCGTGTCAAGCTGATGCCATCGTTTCCGGAGACGCGATTTCCTCACCGCGAAAATCCATCATTGGCGACATTATCACGGAAAAGCAGGAGTATTTGCCGAGTAAATTCGAATGCGTCGCATGCGATATGAAGATCGCTGGACTATCTCAGTTGGCAGCAGCAGGGCTGGGCGACACATACGTTAAGACACAATCGTTCGAAGCTAGCGAATACTATGCGTCGGACGAAGCGAATGAATGGGACGGCTACGAGCCAGACTATAATGATTGAGCGTCGTGAGACAAACGAATAACGGAACTGCCCCACCAATGCTCGCCGCCACCATCGAACCGTTCATCGCATCGCGGAAGGCAGTCTTCCTGCATCCCAAGACAGCTCCGCCCATGAACGTCTAGCGGACGAGCGGCGTCTAGCATCGCCTTCCAATTGTGGCGGCGCGCTTGTGCTGGAACCGACTATTGGACCTTCCAATCTGCCGCCAACGGCCGAGCTTTCCCAAAAGCGCCAGAACACGAGACATCCCCAGACCGACTCTTACCGTTGAAATAGCCGGCTTCGTCCAAATGAGGACAATCGTCTGCACACCTTGTCTATCTGTCAGAAGCCTCGTCCTTCCAAGGCAATTCGTCGAAAATCGGCCTATAGCCCTTTAGATCGTAGTGATCCTGGGGAATCTCCGTCTCCTTCCCGTCATCATACTTGACGAGAACGCTATGCTGGGTCGCCCAGCCGTTTCGAATTCTATAGAGCCCTTGTGCCATATTGATAGGCTAATACTTTACAGCAAGCTTCGCAAGGAACAGGGCAATGGGCAATATAGAGATCACGCCAGAGGACGAGGTTAGGGCCAGGGTTACGAAATACGCGAAGAGGTCCAATAGCCAACTGCAGTCAAAAAACAGAAACTGAAGCGGAAGAGAAAGCAAGCCCATAGTGTTCGAACGATTTCAGGCGGTCTACCAAGTTTGGGGAAGCGCCGCTGACTGCAAGCAGCAGCCTCCCTCAGTCTAAGCCGTTCAGAAGCAGGTCGTGCGTTCCGCCGCCATGTAGCCGAACAGCAGGCCCACACCGAACAGCAGCACGAGGCCAGCCGCGCCGAACTCCAAGCCCCGCATAATCAACGCGCCGCCGCCGTCGCGGCCGGCGCTGAGGCGCCGGGCGATGTCTTTGGCGGCCACCGCAATGACCGCGATGGTGGCGACGGTGATCGCGGTGCCCATGCCCATCACGATGGTGGCGGCGACGCCGGCCCAGAACATGCCCTGCGCCAGCGCGAACACCAGCACCAGGATCGCGCCCGAGCACGGGCGGATGCCGGCGGCGAAGATTGCCTGGAAGCCGCGCTGCCAGCCGCCGGGGCCTGCGAGCTCGCTCGGCGCGGGCCCGTGGGAATGGCCGCAACCGCAATCATCGCCATGGACGTGATCGTGGTGGACGTGATCGTGAGCGGCGTGACCATGCGCCGCGGCCGCATGCGTGTGAGCATGACCGTGGTCATGATCATGTCCATGATGGTCATGACCGTGATGATCATAATGAGGCGCGCGATGCTGGTGATCATGCGCATGGCTATGATCATGGGTCGACGGCGCCACCGCGGCCGCGGGCGCGCCAGCGAGCGCCAGAGCCGGCGCCGCCGGCTGCCAGGTGCGCAGGAACGCCGCGCCCTTGACCCAGACCAGGCGCGCGCCGAGCAGCGCGATCAGCCCGTAGCTCGCGATCTCCACCACTTTCTCGGCGCTGCACATGGTGGCCGCGGTGGCGTTGAGCACCACGGCGCCGATGCCGACGATGGCAACCGCAACCAGCGCCTGCATCAGGCCCGAGGCGAACGACAGCACGATGCCGCGCTTCGCCGTTTCCTGGTTGGCGACGAGATAGGACGCGATCACCGCCTTGCCGTGGCCGGGGCCCGCAGCATGAAAGATGCCGTAGGCAAACGAGATCGCGAGCAGCCACCACACCGCCGAGCCATCTTGCTTGGCCGAGCGGATCGCCCCCGACATCTGGCGGTAGAACTCCGACTGCTTGGCGAGCAGCCAGCCGACGATGCCGCCGACCTGTGGCTCGGCCGGTGCGCCGAACGGCGGCTTGGCGAGCAGCGCATGCGAGGCGGCGTCGGCGGCCAAGAGCGCGGAAATGAGCGCAACGAGGATCGCGGCGCAGGTCAGGAGCGGTCGAGCGGAGCTGGGGCGAGGCGTCATGGACATTCCACTGAGATCTTGTTGGCGAAGTTCATTCCGAAATTGGCGTTCGCCCCGCCGCTCAGGAATGTCTGTTCGTTCATGGTCTGCGCGACGGATCCGCCGTCGCTCGGTCTCACCAGGCCGAACTTGCAGCCCGAGGGAGCGCTGACCAGCGTGACGGGATCCTTCTCCGCCATCTGGAAATCGATGAAATAGCTGGGATCGTAGACCTCGACCTGGAGCTGCTTCGTCTTCACCGGCGCCTTCAGCGGCAGGGTGAAGTGCAGGGTCAGCTTGGTGTCCTTGTATTCGAGATAGTAGTCGACGGGGTCCTCGAGCTTCTGCTTGCGCCCGTCGGCCTTAAGGAAGGTGAAGTAGGCATATTCCTTCAGCGACTCGGCGTTGGTCTGCGCCAGCGGCGCCAGCTCCTCGCGGGTGTAGACGCCCTTCTGCTTGGTCTCGAGGCCCTGCAGCGCGTAGGTCGCGAACATGTCGTCGAAGGTCCAGGCGTGGCGCACGCCGGTCACCGAGCCATCGGCCGCATAGAGCAGCTCGCTGGTCGCGGTGACCCAGACATGCGGGTGGGCGCTCGCCGCGCTCGCGCCGAATACGAGCGTCAGCGCAGCGAGGACGAACCGGACCAGTGCCATCCTCTTCACCTCAAGCCGCCTTGGCAACGTCGAGCAGGCCGCGCCGGCGCAGCAGCGCGTCGGGCTCGGGCTCGCGCCCGCGGAAGGCGACATAGGCCGCTTCCGGATCGAGCGAACCGCCCGAAGAGTAGACGTTGTCGTGGAGCCGCTTGGCGACCGCCGGGTCGAAGATGTTGCCGGCTTCCTCGAAGGCGCCGAAGGCATCCGCATCCATCACCTCCGACCACATGTAGCTGTAATAGCCCGCCGCATAATGGTCTCCCGAGAAGATATGGCCGAATTGAGTCGGCCGGTGGCGCAGCGCGATTTCGGGCGGCATGCCGATCTTCTCCATCTCGGCCTTTTCGAAAGCGCGAACATCCTTGGACGCCGCCGCCGGCTGGGTGTGGAATTCGAGGTCGATCAGCGCCGAGGACACGAACTCGACGGTGGCAAAGCCCTGGTTGAAGCGGCGCGCGGCCAGGAAGCGCTCGAGCAGGTCCTGCGGCAGCGGCTCGCCCGTCTGGTAGTGGCGCGCGAAGGTCTGCAGCACCTCGGGACGCTCCTGCCAGTGCTCGTAGAGCTGCGACGGTAGCTCGACGAAATCGGTGAACACCGCAGTGCCCGACAGCGAGGGATAGGTCACGTTGGACAGGATGCCGTGCAGGCCGTGGCCGAACTCGTGGAACAAGGTGCGGGCATCGTCCGGCGACAGCAGCGACGGCTGGCCGTCGGCCCCCTTGGCGAAGTTGCAGACGTTGATGATCAAGGGCGCGGTGTCGCCATCGAGCTTCTGCTGGTCGCGCAGCGAGGTCATCCAGGCGCCGGAGCGCTTCGACGAGCGGGCAAAGTAGTCGCCATAGAACAGCGCCTTGTGGCGGCCTCCCGCGTCCTTGATCTCCCAGACCCGGACGTCCGGATGCCAGACCGGGATGTCCTTGCGCTCGGCGAAGGTGATGCCGAACAGCCGCGTGGCGCAGTCGAAGGCGGCTGCGATCATGTTGTCGAGCGAAAGATACGGCTTGATCGCCGCGTCGTCGAAGTTGGCCTTCGCCTGGCGCAGCTTCTCGGCGTAATAGCGCCAGTCCCAGGCCGCGAGCTTGAAGTTGCCGCCCTCCGCCGTGATCATCTCCTGCAGTTGATCGCGGTCGGCCAGCGCCTTGGCGCGCGCCGGCTTCCAGACGCGCTCCAGCAGCCCGCGCACGGCCTCCGGCGTCTTCGCCATGGAATCCTCGAGGCGATAGGCGGCGAAGTTCGGAAAGCCCATGATCTTGGCGGCCTGCTCGCGCAAGGACAGGATCTCGCCGATGACGGCGTTGTTGTCGTTGGAATTGCCATTGTCGCCGCGCGCGGTGAAGGCCTTGAACACCTTCTCGCGCAGGTCGCGGCGGGCAGAGCTCTGCAGGAACGGCTCGACCGAGGAGCGCGACAGGGTCACGATCGCCTTGCCGGGTATGCCGCGCTCTTCCGCCGCAGCCTTGGCAGCAGCCACGAAGCTCTCGGACAGTCCGGCGCGGTCGTCCTCGCCGAGCTCGAGGTACCAGTCCTGCTCGTCGCCGAGCACGTGGTGGCTGAAGGTGGTGCCGAGCTGGGCGAGCTTCTCGTTGATCTCGGCCATCCGCACCTTGCCATCGTCCGAGAGGCCGGCGCCGGCACGGCGGAAGCGGGTGTAGGTGCGCTCCAGGAGCCGCTGCTCCTCACCGGTGAGCTTGAGGTCCTTGCGGTTGTCGTAGAGCAGCGCGATGCGGCCAAACAGCACGGCATTCATCATGATCGGGTTCCAGTGCCGCGCCATCCGCAGCGACACGTCCTTGTCGATCTCCAGAATCGCCGGGTTCGAATGCGCCGACACCAGATCGTAGAAGACAGCCGCGACCTTCGACAGCAGCTTTCCCGAGCGCTCCAGCGCCGTGATGGTGTTGGCGAAGTCCGGCTCGGCCGGATCATGGGTAATGGCGGTGATTTCGGCGGCGTGGTCGGCGAAGGCGCGCTCGAAGGCCGGCAGGAAGTGCTCGGGCCTGATCGCGTCGAACGGCGGTGTCTGGTGCGGGGTCTCCCAGGCCACGAGCAGCGGATTGGTCTGGGCGTCGATCACAGCGGTGGTGTCTGACATCGGCTGGGGTCCGTCCTCTCCCGGAAGTTCGATGCGCCCCTCATACCACGGAGCCGGCTCTTTTTGGGTCATTTCCCCTTGAAGGGCCGGGCCTTTTCGGAGAGATTGCGGCCCGCAACAGGACCCTGGACCATGAACGCAGAGACCACTTCCAAAGCCGGCCGCCAGATCGCCTGGCCGACCGTGATCACCGTCATCTCGGCGGCGATCCTGATCGGTGCCGAAGTGTTCGGTGCGGCCTTCGCCGGCGGCTGGGCGCTTGCGATTCTGTTCGGGCTCGGCGATGGCGGCGCGCACATCGTTCAGGCCGTGCTGTTCGCGATCGGCGTGTTCGTGATGATCGGCTTCATCCGCGGCGCGCAGCGCATCGAGCCGTTCACCAGGCGCGCGTGAGTCACGCGAAAACACTGTCCTGCAAGGGTGAACGCGTTACGAAACTTTAAGCTCGCTTAACGTTCGTTCAGACATCTGCGCAGCATGTGTGTCGCGTAAGCACAGATTAGGGAAATCTTTCCCGGCGCCCAAAAATTCCTTGCGAACGAAATTCAAAACGCTTATTTCCGCTTCTGCCCAATTTCGCACGTGCCTGTGGTCGTGTGTCAGTCGGTAGGTATCCGGACAAGAGGCCGGACAGCCGCCAAGGGATGAGGAACCGAGGGGCCCTCGGGTCGTTGCGATCAAGATCACCATGATCGAGATCGTCATGCTCCAGAGCCCAGCATCTCTCTCAAGAGATGCCGCTGAAGGTCACCCCATCTTTTGCAACCGTGACTGGCAGCCGGAGGCGAACCGGCGCACCCCGCTCTCAACGGGGGACGCGACTTAAAGCAACGACGGATCGGGCTTTTTTGGTCTCTACCGGCAGTCCAAAGCCGGCGCGGGCTACTGAAAAGGCTTGTCCTTCATTGCCAGGTGTGCGGGCGGGAAATCCCCAACCAATCCACGGCAGCACAATTCGGCTACGGGTTCGAGGTTTTGTCGCCTTTCCATCGGGCGGCAACGCCAAGGCACCCGTGTCGGGATCATTTTGAACGGGTCTCGTCGCTGGGACCGTTTGGAGGGTGCTATGACCGAACGTATCCGGGAATTCCTGCGCAACCGCCGCGAGGAAGGTCTGGACCACGAGCCCTGTCTCGTCGTCGACCTCGAGATCGTGCGCGACAACTACATGAGCTTCGCCAAGGCGCTGCCGGACAGCCGCGTGTTCTATGCGGTCAAGGCCAACCCGGCGCCGGAAGTGCTGTCGCTGCTCGCCTCGCTGGGCTCGTCGTTCGACACGGCGACCGTCGCCGAGATCGAGATGGCGCTGGCCGCCGGTGCGACGCCGGACCGCATCTCCTATGGCAACACGATCAAGAAGGAGCGGGACATCGCGCGCGCCTATGCGCTCGGCATCCGCCTGTTCGCGGTCGACTGCGCCGCCGAGGTCGAGAAGATCGCGCGCGCCGCGCCGGGCGCCAAGGTGTTCTGCCGCATCCTGTACGATTGCGCCGGCGCCGAGTGGCCGCTGTCGCGCAAGTTCGGCTGTGATCCGGAGATGGCGGTCGACGTGCTGGACCTGGCCAAGCGGCTCGGCCTGGAGCCGTGCGGCATCTCGTTCCATGTCGGCTCGCAGCAGCGCAAGGTGAAGGCGTGGGACCGCGCGCTGGCGATGGCCTCGACGGTGTTCCGCGACTGCGCCGAGCGCGGCATCAACCTGACCATGGTGAACATGGGCGGGGGCTTCCCGACCAAGTACCTGAAGGACGTGCCGCCGGTCGTGCAGTACGGCCGCTCGATCTTCCGTGCGCTGCGCAAGCATTTCGGCAACCAGATCCCGGAGACGATCATCGAGCCGGGCCGCGGCATGGTCGGCAACGCCGGAATCATCGAGTCGGAAGTGGTGCTGATCTCGAAGAAGAGCGACGAGGACGAGCTGCGCTGGGTCTATCTCGACATCGGCAAGTTCGGCGGTCTCGCCGAGACGATGGACGAGTCGATCCGCTACGCCATCCGCACGCCGCATGAGGGCGCGGAGATGACCCCGTGCGTGCTCGCCGGCCCGACCTGCGATTCGGCCGACGTGATGTACGAGAAGCTCCCGTATCCGCTGCCGGTGACGCTCTCGATCGGCGACAAGGTGCTGATCGAGGGGACCGGGGCCTATACGTCGACCTACGCGTCGGTGGCCTTCAACGGCATCCCCCCGCTGAAGACCTATCACATCTGACCTGGCTTGCTTCGCCACCCGTTCGCGGGTGAGACGACGCGAAGCTTCGGGTGGGGCTGCCCCCACCCCGACCCTCCCCCGCAAGCGGGGGAGGGAGCGATAGACCGACACCTTCAATCTGACATCACGCGTTTGCGCGCGGGCGAAAGCCTCGCGGCGCAGGCCGGGGACTGACGTGCCATGACCGCTTTTTGCATCCCTTCGACTGCGCCTGCTCGGACTGCCGCTTCGTTCGCGATCCGCAGCGAACGAGCCTCCGACGTCGCGGCGCGCGAGACGCTGCTCGATGCCTGCTTTGGCGACAACCGCCATGAGCGCACCTGCCAGCGCCTGCGCGACGGACGCGCGCCCGCCGCGGGCCTCGCCTTGTCGGCAGTGCGCGGCGGCGCCCTGGTGGGAACGCTGCGGTTGTGGCACGTCAGCGCCGGCGGACGCGATGCGTTGATGCTGGGACCGCTGGCGGTCGCCGCTGACGCGCGCAGCCTCGGCGTCGGCGCGGCACTGATGAATGCGGCACTGATGATCGCGGCGTCGCGCGGCCATGGCGCAGTGATCCTGCTCGGCGATGCGCCCTATTACGCCCGCTTCGGCTTCTCGGTCGCGCAGACCGCTGAGCTGGAGCTGCCCGGCCCGTTCGCGCGCGAGCGCCTGCTCGGGCTCGAGCTGGTCGAGGGTGCGCTCGATGGCGCCGCAGGCCCGATCCTCGCCACTGGCGCCCGGGAGCGGAAGGCCCGCCGCAGCCGCAAGGAACGGCTGGTATCATGCGCGGCGTAACCGCCCGCGACGGGCACGCGCCGCGGCGGCGGACATTGCTGCCGACGCTGGTGCTGATCCTGCTCGGGATCATGATCGTCCGCGACATCGTGGTGCGGCGCTGGAGCAGCACGCCGCCCGCCGGACCTGACGTCACCCGCCTGCGTTAGGCATGCAGGCAGGCCGCGTCCTGCCCGCCCCGCCAGGGGTTGCGCAGGTGCAGCAAAAGCTCTTTAACCCCCGAAAATCCCATCACGAGGTCCGCCATGTCCCGCCGTCTGATCTCTACCGGATCACCGTTCGAGAAGAGCTTCGGCTACAGCCGCGCCGTCGTCGATGGCGACTTCGCCTTCGTCGCCGGCACCACCGGCTACGACTACACCACCATGACGATGCCGGCCGATGTCACGAGCCAGTCACGCAACTGCTTCAAGACCATCGCCGCCGCCCTGCAGGAGGGCGGCTTCGCGATGGCCGACATCGTCCGCGCGACCTACTACCTCACCGACGTCAACGACGCCGATGCCCATTTTGCGGTCTGCGGCGAAGTCCTCGGCGACATCCGTCCGGCAGCCACGATGGTGGTCGTCGCAGGCCTGCTCAAGCCCGAGATGAAGGTCGAGATCGAGGTCACGGCCAAGCGGCGCAGCACCTAAAAGCGGCGCAGCGTCTGAAGGCGGCGCGCCGCCTGAATCCATCCATCCCACGCACCTTTCGCGGAGAACCATTCATGAGCTCGCAGATCCACGCGAAGATCACCGGCCCCATCGTGATGATCGGCTTCGGCTCGATCGGCAAGGGCACCCTGCCCCTGATCGAACGCCATTTCGACTACGACAAGAGCCGCTTCGTCATCATCGATCCGCATGATGATGGCGCGCTGGCGAAGAAGCATGGCGTCCGCTTCATCCAGCAGGGCGTGACCCGCGACAACTACCGCGATCTGCTGGTGCCGCTGCTCACCGAAGGCGGCGGCCAGGGCTTCTGCGTCAACCTGTCGGTCGACACCTCCTCGGTCGACCTCATGACGATGTGCCGGGAGATCGGTGCGCTCTACATCGACACCGTCGTCGAGCCGTGGGCCGGCTTCTATTTCGACAAGCAGATGGGCGTCGAGCAGCGCTCCAACTACGCGCTGCGCGAGACGCTGCTCGCCGCCCGCCGCAAGAGCCCGGGCGGCACCACCGCCGTCTCCACCTGCGGCGCCAATCCCGGCATGGTCTCCTGGTTCGTCAAGCAGGCGCTGCTCGACATCGCCAAGGACACCAAGACCGAGATCGTCGAGCCGAAGAGCCGCGAGGGCTGGGCGCAGCTGATGCGGAAGCTCGGCGTCAAGGGCGTCCACATCGCGGAGCGTGACACCCAGCGCTCCAGGAATCCGAAGCCGATGGACGTGTTCGTCAACACCTGGTCGGTCGAGGGTTTTGTCTCCGAGGGCATGCAGCCGGCCGAGCTCGGCTGGGGCACGCACGAGACATGGATGCCGGAGAACGGCCGCCGCCACACCGAGGGCTGCGGCGCCGCGATCTATCTGCTGCAGCCGGGCGCCAACACCCGCGTGCGCTCGTGGTGTCCGACGCCGGGCGCGCAATACGGCTTCCTGGTGACCCACAACGAATCGATCTCGATCGCCGACTACTACACCGTGCGCGACGGCGACAAGGTCGTCTATCGCCCGACCTGCCACTACGCCTATCACCCGGCCAATGACGCCGTGCTGTCGCTGCACGAGATCTTCGGCGCCACCGGCAAGATGCAGGGGAAGTGGCACATCCTCGACGAGAACGAGATCGTCGACGGCATCGACGAGCTCGGCGTGCTGCTCTACGGCCACGGCAAGAACGCCTATTGGTACGGCTCGCAGCTCTCGATCGAGGAGACCCGCCGCATCGCGCCCTACCAGAACGCGACCGGCATGCAGGTCTCGTCCGCCGTGCTCGCAGGCATGGTGTGGGCGCTGGAAAACCCGACCGCCGGCATCGTCGAAGCCGACGAGATGGACTTCCGCCGCTGCCTGGAGATCCAGTCGCCCTATCTCGGCCCGGTGAAGGGCTACTACACCGACTGGACGCCGCTGAACGATCGCCCGGGCCTGTTCCCCGAGGATATCGACACGTCCGATCCCTGGCAGTTCCGCAACATCCTGGTGCGGTAAACCTCCACTGTCGTCCCGGGCAAGCCACGACGGCAACGCCGTCGTGGCGCCGACCCGGGACCCATACTCCCCGGCGGGTATGAGACGGGAGATGGAGCTAACAGCCTGCCTCGAACGACGTCCTGGGGTTATGGGTCCCGGCGTTCGCCGGGACGACAGCGGAATTTGTGGCCGCGTTTGGGCCTCTCCAGCTACTTCCGCTCCATCGTCGGCGCGATCTTCTCGGCCGGGGCTGGCGGCAGCGCCGGCTTCGCGCCTTCCTTTTGAGCTTCCACGTCAGGGCGCGCGGGCTCTGGCGCCGGCGTGGTCGGGCGGGTGCCGCCGGGCTTGGACTCGGCCGGTGTCGCTGACGGCTCAGGCGAGGCTGAGGGCGTCGCCTGCGCGATCTGGTCGAGATGATTGGCCTTGATCTCGGTCAGCGAGACGACGGCCACGAGCACACCCAGGACGAACAGGCCCGCTGCCAGCAGCATGTCCCGGCGCAACGTCTGTTTGCTATTGATCGAGGCCATGGCTTGTCATCCGCATCCTGTGATGTGCGGAACAACAATCCGAAGGCCGCGAGGTTCCCGATGGGGCCTGCGCCCCAGTGGCCCATCAGAGCCGCAGCAGTCCCGCCTCGCCGCTCTCGTCTGAGAAAGCGAGCCACGTTCCCGCAGCATTCCAGCCCAGCGCCACGATCGGCGGCGTCTCATTCCGCCGCACCAGGATCTCGGCGCCGTCCTGCATCCGCACCATCAGCACGGTGCCGTCCTCGTAGCCGCAGGCCAGGATGTCCTGCTTGGGATGGCAAGCGACAGCGGTGACCTTGGCCTTCATCGGCGCCAGCATCGCCGGCTCCTTGCCCATCGGGCCGTCCTTGCCGACGAACGGCCAGAGGATGACCATGTCGGCACCCGAGGTCGCCAGGAAACGGCCGCCGCTGCCCCAGGACATCGACTTCACCCGCGAGGGGTAGCCGGTCATCCGCATGTGCCTGCTATCAGCGAGCCGCCAGCCGTGCAGCGCCGGCTCATGCATCGCGGTGACCAGGAACTTGTTGTCCGGGCTGAAAGTGACGGCGTGATGCGAGCCGGCCCAGCCGAGGAATTCCGGCTCGCCCGCCATGTTGGGAAACCACAAGGTCGCGCCGTTGTAATGCGCGATCGCGAGCCGCAGGCCCTTCGGCGCGAACGCGAGTCCGCCCGCGGTTGAGGGCACCTCGAGCGACTTCTCCTCGCCCTTGGGCTGACGCACGAACGCGGTCTTGCCGACCGACCAGGCGATCGCACCGTCCGGATGAAGGGCGACGTTGTCGATCCAGCGCCGCTTCGGATCGGTCACGAGCACGCTGACGCTGCCCGCCTTGTCGAGCGAGGAAACCTTGCCGTCATCGCCGCCGATCACGATGCGCGATCCGTCCGACACCGCCGACAGGATGCCGCCGCCGGTGACATCCACCTTGCTGATCTCGCCGTCGCCGTCGCCGTCGACGACAGCGACGCTCTCCTCGGTGCCGACGAAGGCGGCACGATCGCCGAGATAGTGCACGGCCGTGACGGCCATGCCGAGCGAGACCGGCTTCACCTTGTCGGTGACGGACACGATCGATGCGGCCTCGCCGCCCTGGTCGAACGACGTCATCAGGTCACGATGCAGCGTTCGAAGCCTTCGCGGATGGCGTCTTCCGGCAGCTCGCGGCCGATGAAGACGACGCGGCTCTCGCGCGCCTCATCCGGCTTCCACTTCCGCTGATGATCGCCTTCGAGCATCATGTGCACGCCCTGGAAGACGTAGCGGTCGTCATCGTCCTGAAACGACAGGATGCCCTTGGAGCGCAGGATCTTGCCGCCCTCGGTCTGCACCAGGTTCTGCAGCCACGGCATGAATTTCGACGGATCGAGCGGCTTGTCGGAGCGCAGCGACAGCGACTGCATCTCCTCGTCGTGATAGTGCTTCAGGCCGTGATCGTGATGATGATGGTGATCATGGCCGTGGTCGTGATCATGGTGGTGATGATCGTGATCGTCGCCCGCTTCGAGGAATTGCGGCTCGATCTCCAGAATGCGGTCGAGATCGAACGCGCCGCGCTCCAGCACATCCGAGATCGCGATCTGGCAGCGCTCGGTGCGATGCAGCTTTGCGTAGGGGTTGATGGCGCGGATGCGCGCCTCGACCTCGGCGAGCTCCGGCTTGGTGACGAGATCGGTCTTGTTGAGCACGATCACGTCGGCAAACGCGATCTGGTTCTTCGCCTCCGGCGCATCCTTGAGCCGGTCCGAGAGCCACTTCGCGTCGGCCACCGTCACGACCGCGTCGAGCCGCGCGTTCTTCTGCACGTCCTCGTCGACGAAGAAGGTCTGCGCCACCGGCGCCGGATCGGCCAGCCCCGTGGTCTCGACGATGATGGCGTCGAACTTGCCCTTGCGCCGCATCAGGCCAGAGATGATGCGCACGAGATCGCCGCGCACGGTGCAGCAGATGCAGCCGTTGTTCATCTCGAACACTTCCTCATCGGCGCCGACGATGAGGTCGTTGTCGATGCCGATCTCGCCGAATTCGTTGACGATGACGGCGTATTTCTTGCCGTGGTCTTCCGAGAGGATGCGGTTCAGAAGCGTGGTCTTGCCGGCCCCGAGATAGCCGGTCAGGACCGTCACTGGTGTCTTGCTCGCGTCGGACATGCTCACTCCGAAAACCTCAGATCGCGTCGAAAATGGCTCAAAAGCGCACCGCCGCGAGGGCTCGAAAACCCTAACGGACCAGCGCGCTCGTCAGGGCCCTTATATTGTGCCTGACCATGGCAATGTAAGTGGGAACGGGGCCCTTTTCATCGCTCAGGGCGTCGGAATACAGCGTCCCGCCAATCTTCGCGCCGGTCTCGGCGGCGATCCGGCCGACCAGCCGGTCGTCGTTGAAATTCTCCAGGAAGACGGCCGGAATCCCCGCTTTTTTCACTTGGCGGATGATCTCGGCGACGTCGCGGGCCGACGGCTCGGTCTCGGTGGAGACGCCGAGCGGGGCGATGAAGGCGACGCCATAGGCATCGGCGAAATAACCGAAGGCGTCATGGGTCGAGATCACCTTGCGCCGCTCGGCCGGGATCTTGTCGATCTCGGCGCGGACCTCGCGGTCGAGTGCATCGAGCTCGCCGAGATAGCGCTCCGCATTGGCCTTGAAGACTTCCGCGTCTGCGGGGTCGGCCGCGACCAGCGCATCGCGGATGTTCTTCACATAGGCCTTGGCGTTGCCGACCGACTGCCAGGCGTGCGGATCGGCATCCGAGCCGCGCTTGCGCGGGGTGATGCCCCGGGTGGCGACGACGATCGGCGCCTTGCTGCCGGAAGCCTGCTGCAGCCGTGGCAGCCAGCCCTCCAGCCCGAGGCCGTTGACGATCAGGAGCTGCGCGGCGCCGACATCCTTCGCATCATGCGGCGTCGGCGTGTAGACGTGCACGTCGCTGTCCGGCCCGACCAGCGAGGCGACATTGACCTTGTCGCCGCCGACCTGGCGGACGAAATCGGCGAGGATCGAGAAGCTGGTGACGACGTTCAGCCGGGTCTCGGCCGATGCGGGGACAATCAGAACAAGGCCGAAGAGCAGGCTCAGCGCGGACAGCAGGCGTTTCATGGGCATCGGCTTCAAGCTTCGAGATGGCGTCCCGGAAACAGTTGCGGAAGCACGCCGCCCACGCGTCCGAACAGTACCGAGCCGAGATAGAGCAAGGACGCGACCAGAATGATCGCAGGCCCCGAGGGAATGCGGGTCTGGAACGACAGCACCAGACCGACATAGCCGGAGACGATCGCAGACGCGACCGCGATGCAGATCATCGGCGTGACGTCGCGCGACCAGAACCGGGCGATCCCCGCCGGCAGGATCATCAGGCCGACCGCGAGCAAGGTGCCCAGCGCCTGGAATCCATTGACCAGATTGACGACGATCAGGGCGAGGAAGATCAGATGCGCTGGCGCACCGGCGCGGCTCACGGTGCGCAGGAACAAGGGATCGACGCTCTCCACCACCAGCGGGCGGTAGATCACGGCGAGCACGACGAGCGTGATGGTGGCGTTCGTCGCGACCATCAGCAGGGTCGGGTCGTCCATCGCCAGGATGTTGCCGAACAGCACGTGCAAGAGATCGACGTTGGTGCCCTTGACCGAGACGATGGTGACGCCGATCGCGAGTGACGCCAGATAGAAGGTCGCGAGCGACGCGTCCTCCTTCAGCCCGGTCGAGCGCGACACGAGGCCCGATAGCAGCGCCACGGCGAAGCCGGCGATCAGGCCGCCGGTCGTCATCGCGAACAAATTGAGCCCCGACAGCAGGAAACCGATCGCCGCGCCGGGAAGAATCGCATGTGCCATGGCGTCGCCGACCAGGCTCATGCGCCTGAGCATCAGGAATACGCCGATCGGCCCGGAGCCGAGCGACAGCGCGATGACCGCGGCGAGCGCGCGGCGCATGAACTCGAAATCCGAGAACGGAGCGAACAGCACCTCGCGCAGCATCATGCCGCCTTGGAGGCTTGCGCGGGCACGCAGGGCGCGGCGGCATCGTCGAACGCCTCGCACATCCGACGCGCCTGCGACAGATTGTCGGCGGTCAGCACCTCCGCCGTCGGTCCCCAGGCCACGGCCTCGCGCGCCAGCAGCAGGGTCTGCGGGAAATGCGCGCGCACCATCTCCATGTCGTGCAGCGCCGCCAGCACGGTGCGCCGCTCGCCATGCCAGTGCTCGATCAGTTGCAACAGGTCGGCCGAGGTCTTCGTATCCATCGCATTGAACGGCTCGTCGAGCACGATCACGCGGGCATCCTGCAGCAGCACGCGCGCGAACAGCATGCGCTGCATCTGGCCGCCCGACAGCGTGCCGATGCCGCGGCCCTCGAATCCGGTGAGGCCGACGGCCGCGATCGCCTGCGCGATCTTCTCGCGCGCGACCGCGCCGATGCCGCCGAACATGCCGGTGCTGCGCCACAGTCCGGTGCTGACGAAATCGAACACCGAGATCGGGAAGGAGCGGTCGATATCGGCAATCTGCGGCAGATAGGCGATCTCGCGCGGCTTTAGGCCGGCGGCCGTGATGGTACCGGCGAGCGGCTTGAGCAGGCCGACAAGGCCGCGGAACAGGGTCGACTTGCCAGCGCCGTTGGGGCCGACCACGGCGAGCAGCGCGCCCGTCGCGACCTCGCCCGTGAGGTGATGCACCGCCGGGTGGCGGTCATAGCCCAGGGTCACGTCGCGAAATTGGAGCTGAGCCATTGCCGTCGTCACCGCATCGCCAGCCAGATGATCAGCCACAACACGGCGCTGGCGACCAACGCTGCGCCGAGCCGCGTGGTCACGGGCATGCGCAGGATCGACCACGGCGCGGCCTGCGCCGGATGCGGCGCAGCAGGCCCGTGGCTGTGGGCATGGCCGTAGCCATGTCCGTGCGCATGGTTGTGACTCTGGAGGGCGGACTGGGTCATCTCGTCAGAATGTTACATTATAACATCACCTCTGTCCACCGCGGCCGGGGGTGTTTCTGGGGCCGAAGGTCTTCGACGCACTCGTCATCGCGAGCGCAGCGACGCGATCCAGGCTGCCTCCGCGGAGGGGTTCTGGATTGCGTCGCTGCGCTCGCAATGACGGATGAGAGATCGCGCCGCTCTCCGATAAAGCGGTCGCCAGGACAGAGCTGCCAATTGGGTTCTCGTCATGCCTGGGCTTGTCCTGGCTTGCCCCGGCCACGACGGTGTGGAGAGGAGGCGCCTCTCCCTCGATCGACCTGCCCTCGGCAGCCAATTTGTCAGCTAAGATACCGCACCAGGGCCAAGCCGCCGAACAGGCCAGCGATCGAAATCCCGACCGATCCCAGGACATACAGCGCGGCCAAGCCCAGCGTACCCCGCTCATACAGCAGCGCGGTGTCGAGCGAGAACGCCGAGAACGTGGTGTAGCCGCCGAGGATGCCGGTCATCAGGAACAGCCGCCAATGCTGGGTCGCTTCGCCCTTGAAGGCGAGGTAGCCGGCGATCAGGCCCATCACGGTGGAGCCAGTGATATTGATGATGAAGGTGCCGTAGGGGAAGTCGGTGCCGAGCGCCCTGGCGCTCGCCATGTTGATCGCGTGCCGCAGCGATGCGCCGCAGCCGCCGCCAAAGAAAACGAGAAAATATCCGACCAGCTGATTCACGGGACCTCACCTGCAGACCACATCGCGACAATGGATGCCCTGCCCTTGCCACAAAAGATGCAAAACTTTTGCCGCAGAGGCTTCCGCCTTGCAAGGATCGCCCGCATCAAACCGCGTCGGGCATGAAAAAGGGCGGCGAGCCGAAGCCGCCGCCCACACCTCGCATGCGAGGAATCAGATCGCCTTGCCGTAGAGTTCGTCGACGTAATCCCAGTTGATCAGGCTGTCGACGAACGCCTTCAGATAGTCGGGACGACGGTTGCGATAGTCGATGTAGTAGGAGTGTTCCCAGACGTCGCAGCCGAGGATCGGGGTCGCGCCGTGCACCAGCGGGTTCTCGCCGTTCGGCGTCTTGGAGATTTCGAGCTTGCCGTTCTTGACCGAGAGCCAGCACCAGCCCGAGCCGAACTGGCCGACGCCGGCGGCCGCGAAGTCGGCCTTGAATTTCTCGAAGCCGCCGAGATCCTCGTCGATCTTCTTCTCGAGCCGGCCAGGCAGCTTGGAGCCGCCGCCGTTCGGCTTCATCCAGGACCAGAAATGGATGTGGTTGAAGTGCTGGCCGGCATTGTTGAACACCGCGGGGTTCTTGCCGAACGAGCCCTTGACGATCTCCTCGAGGGACTTGCCTTCGAATTCGGTCCCCTTGATCGCATTGTTGCCGTTGGTCACATAGGCCTGATGATGCTTGTCGTGATGGTACTCGAGCGTCTCCTTGGACATGTAGGGTCCGAGGGCTTCATAGGCGTAAGGCAGGGGGGGAAGCGTAAAGGTCATGGGGGCGGTTCCGCAACTTGTGGAAGACGGGATTTAACGGGACCTTCTTATAGAAGGTTCCGACACCGTAAAACACCGTGAATTTGGAAAAAGCGAGCCGCTTTGATGAGCATCGAGATCGACATATTGAATGGTGACGTCGCCTGGCCGCTGGTCAAGCCGCTTTACGACGCGGTTTGGCCGCCGGAGGTGGTCGCCGGATTACCGTGGGCAGGTATCACATTTGCGCATGCCGACCTGCGGGTGCTGGTACAGGACGAGAGCGGCGAGGTGCTCTGCCATGTCGGCATCTATCGCCGACTCGTGAAATGGAACGGTCAGAACGTCAATGTCGGCGGCATCGGCGGCGTTTTGACGCGCGCCGACATGCGCAACCGCGGTCTCGCCACGGTGGGACTGAACGCGGCGATCCAGACCCTGCGGCACGAGGACTCGATCAACTACGCCGTCCTGTTCTGCGCGGCGGATCGCATCCCCTTCTATACGGCACGCGGCTTCATTCCGTTCGACGGCGACGTCTACGCCGAGCAGCCCGAGCAGGGCCGCATCCGCTTCGACACGCTGTCTGCGCTCGTGCACGACGTCAAGCGCACCGCGCCGACGCGCGGCACCATCGACCTCTGCGGCCTGCCGTGGTGAGGCCGCTCTCCCCTGTCGTCCCGGACAAGCGCGCGGCACGCGCGCGCAGATCCGGGACCCATACCCGCAGGGAGATGTTTGAGGCACGCTGGTCATTGGCGCTTTGCCCATGATGTCCGCTGCGGAGTATGGGTCCCGGCTCAAGGCCGGGACGACAGCGGAGCACATGGCAGTCTTCCGAAAAAAATAATCCTCTTGCGTTTTTTACGAAATCATGATTGTATCCCGGCATCCCGCCTCACCGCAGAGGGGCGTTGCGCGCGATCGTCACGACACGCGAGGTGGGGATGCGATGGCCGCGTTGCTGCCGCAGCATGCTTATCGGCGTGCGGACGAACGGCAGCTTGCGGACGTGAAGTCGCAGCGTCCTGATACCCCGATGCTGGTATCAACCTGGCGCAATGCGAACGCATTGCGCTGGGGATGGTGGCCACAAGCCCGGCGCACCAGGGAGACTGCGTATAAGCGTGAAGACCGTCGCGCAGGGAATGCCGGTGGCGGGCTCAAGCGGTGGTCGCAACACCCAGTGTTTTCATTCGTGACAGCAGCTCGTCAAGCGCCTCTGCTGGAGTT
>NZ_JAUHJF010000032.1:0-58675 GCF_032380995.1 Bradyrhizobium sp. SZCCHNR2028
AGCTCTCAATCCCGAGACCCGCAAGGACTCCGCCGTCCACGTTTCTCTTTCTTCATCTTCACTTGTCAAACAGCCCGCACTTGTTAGTTCGCTCGAACTACTAAGTGCATCAACCTCGTTGGTCTTTTTCGCCGAGGAAGTCCCGATGGCCGGGGCGCTTCACATAGCCGATTTTCGAAGACCGTCAAGAGCAATTCCGAAGAAAAAACTCAGGAGCCAATCGGAAGAAAAACAACGTCGGTCCCGAAAGTCGGGGGCCTCAGTCATCAGTGATGTCCGGCTGGCGTGGTGGTGAGATAGTGCGGCGCCGCATCCCGCGCAAGAACTTTTTGCGACGGCTGTGCAGAAATGTGGATAGCGCTGTCGCCCCCCACGCTCGGACCCGTCACACGCCGTTTCCGTTCCATTTTGAAACGGTTGGCGCGCGCAGCGTCAGGAATTGCTCGCGTGCGGTTGCACCAGCGCACGATACGAGTGCGGCATCCGCATGCGGGACGAGATCTTTCCGCCGGACGACGTTGGTCGGATGGAAGCTGTCGAGATTGCTGGTGTCGATGTCGACGGTCTCGATCCCCTCCCCGCCTGCAACGATCGCCTCACGGCGCGGAAACGCTGATGTATCCGGACCGAACACGCCGCTGAGCCCCCGGGATCGAAATTCGCGGCGTCGCACACATTCGCGAATGCGAAGTAGGCGTTGTTCTCGCCACCGCGAACACGGAGGTGAGGCCAGGTGATGCAGATCGGCACCGGCCGGGATGGGTCTTGCGATAGGTTGAGAGGGTGCCGTCCGGAATTGGCCCGGCCTCGGCCGGATCGGTCAGCCCTGTTGCCGCAAGTTCCGGAAACACCACTGGCAGCGCCGCGCCCCTCGTCCGACGCCGGCGCGATACGGCGTCAACGCGATCGCGGCGGAGTGCTGCGTGCTGGAGCCGTCAGGAAGCGATCGAGCTCGACGATCGCTTCGGCCTCGCGGGCGCGCCGCAGCTGCCTGGCCTGCTCGATGCCCGGCGGTAGACGCTTCGCCCTGTCTCGCGCCTCGCGCGCCATCTCTAGCAACCGCTCACCCAACGACATCGTCTGCTTGACACGCCGACGCCGTTTCTTCCGACCTTCTACTTCCATGCGGGTTTGCATCCAGTTTCATTGATGCGCACCGACAACTCTAGATCAGGAGATGCCGGGCGCATCAACATAAGTGAATCGGCCGCGACCACCGTAGTCCGGGCGGCAGAGCAGCAGCGGCCGGCCGCGCCGGGAGCATCGAGGCTAGCCGCAGCGCCGGCCCGCTCTCGTATCATTTGATATGCGATGCACAGGTCTTCCGGCAGGCCTCTGCAAAGGCCGCTCGAGAAGTTCGAACGCTCGATCCGATGCCCCACGCATCGCCATGCGACGCGTAATCAAGCCGTTTCGATCGTTTGAGCGTTCCAAATCCGAGACCAACGCCGCCGCTCAGGATTGCGTGAACTTGATGGTCGACACCGGCCAGCGCCCGTCATGACCGCGAAGGGTGATGCGCAACCCATGCAGCTCATCAAGATACACCTGCTCCACGGTTCCGGCCTTGCCGTCGCTCAAGGCCACGCATTTGCCGATCAGCTCGGTCTGGACGTGCTCGAACTCGCGCAGAATGGTGAAGGCTCGCGTCTTGGCAACCATGAGGGACCGGTGTGTGGGCTGATGGGAGCCGCAACGCTGCGGAGACAGGTCGGCTGGCAGATAGATCGGCTCATCCCCCTCCCGGGTCAACCGCTCATCAAGAGATCGTGCACACCGTGCAGACGGCATGCACGACCTGTTCAGCGGCACTCGAAATTCGCTGCATCCTCGAGGCTGCCGCTGCCCTTGGAGGTCAGCACCTTCGGGAACGCGCAGAGATCGCGCGTGCGCCCGGGCCGTGGTACATCGGCCGCACGCCGCGCGGTGGCGTGGATCGCCTCAGGCGCCGCGGCCGTGCCCTCCGCCCATTGGTCCAGAGCGGTCAGCAAGTGAAACTGATTGGTGGCGGGTCCGCCGCCGCAATGGTTCATGCCGGGAACCAGGAACAGCCACGCGACCCGGCAAGCGGCACGCGATAGGCCCGGCGCGCCCGCGATGACGCCGTCGAACAACTCGGGGAAGCGCTGCCCCAGAGGCGGTCACGCCCGCGGGTGCCGGCGGTGCCAGTTGCACGCCGCCCGCGGCGACGAACTCGGCCGTGACGACGCGCCCGCTGTCGGCGAAGCCTTGCGCGAGCGCGGCGCAACTCGCCTTGAAATCCTGCGCATGGACGGAGGCCACAGCCGACGATGTCAGTACCAGCGCGGCCAGCGTCGTGATCCGGATCGCCGTCAATCTCGTCCTCCCCACGTGCGGGCCACGGCCCGTCCTGCGCCGTCATTGATCCGCGGCGCGCAGCGGCCGTGCGCATCCACGCGATTGAAAACCATAGGCGAAGCGTGCCATCTGGTCGGCTCAAGACAGCGTCGAGGACATCATGGCTGCGGACATCCGGTTGAATGCGTTTGCGATGAACTGCGTCGGGCACCAATCGCCCGGCCTGTGGCGGCATCCGCGCGACCGCTCCTCCGACTACAATCGCCTGCCCTATTGGCTCGACCTCGCCAAGACCTTGGAGCGCGGCCGCTTCGATGGACTGTTTCTCGCCGACGTACTCGGCGTCTACGACGTCTATGGCGGCAACCCCGACGCGGCGCTCCGCCACGCCATCCAGGTGCCCGTCAATGATCCGATGATGCTGATCTCGGCAATGGCCGCCGTGACCGAGCATCTCGGCTTCGGCGTCACCTGCACGCTGTCCTATGAGCCGCCCTACCCGTTCGCGCGGCGGATGTCGACGCTCGATCATCTCACCGAGGGCCGCATCGGCTGGAACGTCGTCACCGGCTATCTCGACAGCGCCGCACGCGGCATGGGCAGGGAGCGCCAGACCGCGCATGACGACCGCTACGACGTCGCCGACGAGTACATGGAGGTCGTCTACAAGCTGTGGGAAGGCAGCTGGGAGGACGACGCCGTCAAGCGCGACCGGACCAGCGGCGTGTTCACCGATCCCACGAAGGTTCACCGCGTCAGCCATCGCGGCGAGAACTACCAGCTCGACGCCATCCATCTCTGCGAGCCGTCGCCGCAGCGGACGCCGGTGCTTTATCAAGCCGGCACCTCGCCGCGCGGCCGCGTGTTCGCCGGCCGCCATGCCGAATGCGTGTTCATGTCCGGCCCGTCGGCCAAGATCATCGCGCCGCGCGTCGCCGCCATCCGCCAGGCCGCCGCCGACGCGGGTCGCGCCGGCAGCGACATCGTCATCTTCAGCATCGCCACCGTCGTGCTCGGCGAGACCGATGCGGCGGCCGAGGCGAAGTTTGCCGACTACCGCCGCTACATCGACCACGAGGCGTCGCTGACCCTGATGTCGGGCTGGACCGGCGTCGACTTCTCGACCTACGACCTCGACCAGCAGGTCCGCCACGTGCTCAACGATGCCGGCCGCAGCGCCATGGACAACGTCACGCGCGCCGATCCGGACCGGGTGTGGACCGTGCGCGAGGTTGCCGAGCATGTCGGCATCGGCGGCATCGGCCCGGTGTTCGTCGGCGGGCCTGCGAAGGTCGCCGATCTCGTCGAGAGTTGGATCGAGCAGACGGGCGTCGACGGCCTCAACCTCGCCTTTGCGCTGTCGCCGGAGAGTTTTGCCGATGTCACCGACATGCTGGTGCCGGAACTGACCCGACGCGGCCGCTACAAGAAGGCCTACCAGCCGGGAACGCTACGCGAGAAGATGTTCGGCCGCGCCCGGCTCGCGGCACCGCATCCGGCGGCGAGCTACCGGCCGTAATGCTGCTGGCACTCAGCCCGACAGACGCGACAGCAGCACAGCCACCGCTGCCTCGATCGGCTTGATGATCGGCACGGCGAATTGCCGCTGCAACTGATCGGCGGCCTGCGCCAGCGGCCCGCCGCCGATGATCACGGCCTCGGCGCCGTCCTCGGCAATACAGGCGCGCGTGGCGTCAGCCAGGGCGGCAGCAAGCCGCGCCGGATCGGTGGCGAGCGCGGCCGGGGCGCCCTCGGTCAGCCGCGTCCCGGTGAACTGCGCCGACAGCCCGAGTTTCTCTGCAAGGCCTGCGATGCTCACGACCAGCGCCGGCGTCACCGTGGCGACGCCGAAGCGCCGCCCGCTTTGCGCGGCCTCGCGCATCGACGCCTCGCCGATCCCGACCACCGGCAGCGGGCAGAGCTTGCGCAGCTCCGCGGCGCCGGGATCGCCGAACGCCGCGACGATGATGCCATCGCAAGCATCGCGATGCGCGCGGCCGATATCGACCACTTCCGCCGACGATGCGGCCAGCGCCTCGGCATCCACGATCATGGCCGGCGCCCGCGTCGCGGTCGCGCCGACCACCTCGGCCCGGCCGGCGCAACAGGCGGCCGCAATCGACACCATCATCGCGGTGGTCGCGGCCGAGCTGTTGGGATTGATCAAGAGGATGCGAGGCATGCAGGTCGGTCGCTCATGATGACGGGACTCTCCTCGTGAACAATCGTCGGCCAAACGTCAACTCCAGGCACATTCGCCTATGAGGGTGGCGGGCATCGCCGTTCGTCGCCGGCCGCTCACACGATCCGCATCGACAATTCGACTTCGTCGCCGAACGGCACCGACAGATAGCCGTTGGCCGGCGAACGGACGTAGGCGAGGTAGTCGGGGCTGTGGTCGGCATTGTCAGCGACGATGAACGCGCCGGCGCTGAGCCGGCTCTCGAGCAGCGCCAGGATATCGCCATACAGCGGCTTGGCGCCGTCGAGCAGAACCAGGTCGATCGCGTCCGGGAGATCATCGCTCAGCGTCTGCAGGGCGTCGCCCTGGCGGATCTCGACCAGATCGGCCAGGCCGCCCTCCGCGAGGTTGGCACGGGCACGGGCGACCTTGGACGGCTCGAACTCCGTGGTGATCAGCCGGCCGCCGCCATTGTCGCGCAGCGCCGCGGCCAGGAACAGCGTCGAGATGCCGAACGAGGTGCCGAATTCGACGATCGATCGCGCACTGACGCCGCGCACCAGCATGTAGAGCAGCATGCCGGTGTCGCGCGACACGGGCAACGGAAAGTCCTTGAGCTGCGTGTAGAGCTCGACATGGTCGGACCTGCTGCGCATCAGTTGCTCGCCCCATTCGGTCATGCCGGCGAAGATCGGACTCGTCTCCGGCCGCAGCAACGTGGCCTCGGCAAGCAGGCGATCCAGCAGCGGCGCTACCGGCTGAGTGGTCAGGGTGATCATTGATATTCTCCGTGTTCTCAATGCGTGTCGTTTGCGTCGAAGTCAGAATACGAATAATCATTCGCATTCGCTAATCGCATTTCGGAACGCTCCATGGCCCCGGCTCGAAAAGCCCCGATTTCCCCGCGAAAACTGCCGCAACAGGCACGCTCGGCCGACCTCGTCGCGGCCATTCTGCAGGCGGCTGTTCAGGTTTTGACCAAGGAAGGCGCGCAACGTTTCACCACGGCCCGTGTCGCCGAAAAGGCCGGCGTCAGCGTCGGCTCGCTCTATCAGTATTTCCCGAACAAGGCGGCGATCCTGTTCAGGCTGCAGAGCGACGAGTGGCAGCAGACGACGAAACTGCTGCACGGCATTCTGGAGGACACGCGCCGTCCGCCTTTGACGCGATTGCGCGCGCTCGTTCACGCGTTCCTGCAATCGGAGTGCGACGAGGCCGCCGTGCGCGGCGCGCTCGACGACGCCGCCCCGCTCTACCGCGATGCGCCCGAGGCGCGCCGGGCCAAGACAAGCGGCCGCCGCGCCATGCTCGCCTTCATGCGCGAGGTGCTGCCTGGTGCTGGAGAGGCCGAGCACGCGCGGGCAGCAGACCTGATCAAGACGACGCTCAGCCAGGTCGGCAAGCACTTCTCGGAGACGCCGCGCAGCCGGGCCGAGATATCGGCCTATGCCGATGCGATGGCGGACATGTTCTGTGCGTACCTCTCCACCGCGAACAAGCCTCACAGACGCAAGGCCGGGTAGTCCCGCAGCCGGCGCGTCCCCGCCTCTTGTTTGCGCAAGGACGGCGGACGGGATTGCACTTGTTTGTTCGCACGTCGAGGTTTGCGAGTACGGCGAAGCTGAAAATCCACTTGGGTGGGAAGTTTCCTGCCTCGGGATCGCGCAGCCATCCTACAAGGAACTGTTTCCGCATCACGTGAAAGCGTACGAAGGTCGGCTCAAAGAGTGACATTCGTCCGCTTCTGCCCATCCCGGGCCTTTCGGTCGAAGCTTGCGACGTCGGTTCTCGGGGTTCAACCGGAAGTAGGCCGTCGGACGGCGGCTTTGACCCAAAGCGAACGATCACGCTGCACCGGCAGAGTGCGTGGAGCGGCGTCACATTTGGGTGGATCAGAGGGGCTAACCTCTGACGCCGGGACCGCCGTTGCGCTGGGGCTTGGGCGCACAGTTGTTGTTCTCGGAGGTAGGTTCGCACTTCAAGACGTGGTCCTTGACGAAACCTCGGATCGTGCCGCCCGCCCGCCTCAGGATGCCCGGGTCGGACGGGGTGTAGGTCTGGTCGCATTTCGACATTACCGAGGCGACCTTCGTCATCTCGTTGCTCGCGCCGATCTGCACCGACTCCTTGCCGCAGCTGCCGGAATTGATCTGCTTGAGCAGTTCGATTCGCTTTCTCCCGAGGGCGAGAATGGGCCCGCACTGCTCACGCTCGCTGGCCCTCTGCCACAGACCCTTCAGCCTGTCGTCGTGAGCCTGCAGCGAGGCGATGTTTCCCGCCTTGCAGGCCCGATCGGGGGCGTCGGCCACCGTATCGGAGGCGCGCGAACGGGCGCTCGCCGGCGCCGGCCCGATCCGAGTCGCGGTGGCCGTGCCGGTCGACATCGACTTGCCGTCGGGCGCCAGCGTGTAGTTCCAGGTGCCGAGGCTGTTGGTGTAGGTGAGGACGTTGCCAGAGCAGGTCCAGGTGCCCTGCACGCAGGCGGGATGTTCGCTGCACAGCGCGCGGCCGTCGGCCTTCACCGAACCGCGGTTGCCACTGCCGGAATGCCGCCACTCGCCGACGAACTTAGAGGCACAGCTGGCGGGCGGCGCGGCTAACGCCGGGGTGGCGAGGGTAGCGAAAATCAGGGAAGCCGCAATCAACAATCTCATCAATATGTCTCCTTGGAATGCGGCAGCAATCCTACAGACCGGCGTCGGCGCGGCAAGGCCGACCGCCTGCCTTTTCCCCGACATGAGTCGAGGCACCCCCGCGATAGCTGCGGGGTTCTCCAACCATGCAGGCGTCGTCGGTGTGGGCGGCGGCTTCACCAACGTGCTGCGCAATGTAAACACGGCGCATGGCGACAAAGATTGTCACCATTCAGCTGATCGAGTGGACGTCCTGAGGAATGTGCTTGGCGACGACGAGTTGCCGCCTCCATTTCCATGTCCGCCCGTGGCCCGGGCTCGGACTACCCGGTCTACGCTTCGGATGTCCACAATGGGCTGAATGCGAACGCCGCTGACTCGGTCGCGGAGGTTTGCTTTAGTCACGGGCTGTCCTCCCGAATGCGCTTGCTCCGCGGCTCCTGCCCCCAATGGCTGCCGATTTGTCGCACCGCGCAAGTCGGAGGCCTCAGGCCAAATCCGCTCATGAGCTCCCGCGCTTCATTTCGGCCGGCAGATGCAAGGCCGTTCGATCGGACAACCCGCCCAAACCTCTGCGGAGAGTTACTAAGACGTAGATGGCCGGGACGAGGCCCGGCCATGACGTGGAGGCAGAGGGGCTCAAGCTGATTGTCATATGCCAAAGCTCCAGGTCTTGCGTGACGAGCCTATTGCTTCTCCTCGCGCTTGCGCGAAGGAACGAAATTCGCCCGCGTTCTCAAGCTGATTTGCCCTGTCCAGTCCTCCTGCGAAAAACATTCTTGTTTCTTTTTTTCGGAATTTGTGGTTGTATCACCCTATCCCGCCCGATCGAGAGGGGCGCTTCGCGAACGTCACGAAACGTTGGTGCGGGATGCGATGGCCGGTTCTCGTCGCAGCGTGCGTCAAGCGCGCGGACGAACGATGGGAGCCGGACGGCGAAATCGCGTGGTCCTGATACTCCGATGCTAGTATCAAGTCTGCGACGAGGCTCGGCTTCGCGCAGGCGACGGTGGCCAGAAAGCTCGGCGCGCCGGGGAGAACGCGTATAAGCCGTAAGCCCATTGCGCAGGGAAGGCCGGAGGCGGGCTCAAGCGGTGGTCGCAACACCCAGTGTTTTCATTCGTGACAGCAGCTCGTCAAGCGCCTCTGCTGGAGTTTTCCATCCTAGCGTCTTTCTCGGTCGGGAATTGAGCGCTGCGGCCACGGCGGCGATCTCGTCAGCATCGTAGACGCTCAGATCGGTACCTTTCGGGAAGTACTGCCGCAGCAGGCCATTCGTGTTCTCGTTCGTGCCACGTTGCCAGGGGCTTCTTGGATCGCAGAAGTAGATCTGAAGGTCTGTATCGATCTTGAGGTCACTGTGTTGAGCCATTTCGGTCCCCTGATCCCAGGTTAGCGAGCGGCGGAGTTCTTTGGGCAAGGTGACGATGGTGCGCGTGATCGCATCGCGTACCGCTTCAGCTCCGTGTCCGGAGAGCGCAGGCCCATCCTTCGTACGTGGGCCGTCGTCAAACCCCGGCAACCGTGGAAGGTGCAGGAGCATTGTAAACCGCGTGCTGCGTTCGACCAGCGTGCCGATTGCCGAGCTGGCGGAGCCGACGATCAGATCTCCTTCCCAATGTCCCGGCACAGCTCGATCCGCGACTTCGGCCGGACGCTCACTGATCATGATCTCCGGCGATATGAAGCCTTTGCTGCGCTTCCGCGTACGCGCTCGGGGCACGCGCAGCGCACGTCCCGTTCGCAAACAGGACGACAACTCGCGTTTCAGCGCTCCTCGGCCCTGAACAAAAAGCGCCTGGTAAATGGCTTCGTGGCTGATGCGCATCGCCTCGTCATCCGGGAAGTCGATCGGCAAGCGCCGGGCAATCTGCTCGGGACTCCACGCTTTCGTCCACCCCTGATCCTGGCTAGAGCCCGCACGACCGGCCTTCCGCCGAACGCCGCCTGGAGGCGCGACAAACCCTGCAAGCCGCTCTTCAACATAAGCGCGCAAGGCGGCGTTGCTTGCAAGCTTGCTCGGCTTAGGACGCCGGGCCGATCGATCTGCATGCCACTGGGCGGCCGTCGCCCGATAGGCCATCTTGCCGCCGTGCGTGGCTGCATTGCGATCGAGTTCACGGGAGATGGTCGAGGGAGACCGATTGAGGCGCCGTGCTATCTCTCGTACAGAATGGCGCTGCGCATTCAGCAGCGCAATCTCTTCGCGCTCAGAAAAGGAGAGGTGCCGTCCGGAGAGCGGCTTCGCTGAAGGTCGGAACATTGCCGGTGCCACGCCGCCCGCTTTTCGAAATAATCGGGGGCCGACAGCATCCGATAATCCAGCAGCCAGCGCAGCATTCTCGCTGTTCAATCCAGCGGCAATCCCACGCCAAAATTTCTGCTGTTCCGCTCGCCCCGCAACTGGTGGGCGCCCCAATGATCCCAGCTTGCCCCGCGTTGACCGTTTCTTTCGAATGCCCATCGCAACCTCCTCATCGAGTGTTGCGACGACCAATTGAATCCACCGGATGTCCGGCTGATCCTGTGGTAACCGCCGCGTGCTTCCTTTTTGCACGCGGGCCATGGGTGTCAGTCGACGCCCGGCCTTCCCTGTGCCCTCTGTCGATGGAGGGACGAACGGCAGACACATCTCGGACGCCCTGCGCGTCGCGAGGATGCGAGCGGCTGTCTCGTCAGATCTCTCGCGCCAAGAAAACAAAACCTCTCGCGGCACGGGCACATGAGAAACTTTCATCTCCATATGAACAGATCTGCAAAATTGCGCAGGGCTCACGATCCTGCGAATGATCCTGGACAATTGCATGCAACTGCCTGTTTGGGAGATTGCCGAATGACACCGTCCTTCAGCGGCCTGCGTCGCGCGCGGCCCTTGCATCTCGCCCGTCGCGGCGTCCTGATGATGGCCGCGGCCCTGCTCGGCGCGCTCGCCACGTCGCAAGCCGACGCAGCCGAGACGCTGCGCATCGGCTATCAGAGATCCTCGACCCTGATCGCCCTCCTCAAAACCAATGGCGAGTTGGAGAAGGCGCTGACGCCGCTCGGCATCAAGGTGTCGTGGCACGAATTCTCCAGCGGCCTGCCACTGCTGGAAGCGATCAACATCGGCAGCATCGATGTCGGCGCCGATGTCGCCGATACCGTCCCGGTGTTCGCGCAGGCCGCGGGCGCGAGGCTCGCTTATGTCGCCGAGGAGGCCGCCTCGCCGTCGGCGCAGGCGATCCTCGTGGCAACGGCTTCGCCGACCAAGACGCTCGCTGAGCTGAAAGGCAGGAAGATCGCGGTGACCAAGGGCGCCGGCAGCCACTATCTGCTGCTCGCCGCGCTCGCCAAAGCGGGTCTCACCTTCAAGGACATCACCCCCGCCTATCTGCCGCCCGCCGACGGCAGGACCGCTTTCGTCAGCAACAATGTCGATGCCTGGGTCGCGTGGGATCCGTTCCTGACCAGCACCATCCGCCAGTCAGGGGCGCGCGTGCTCGCGGACGGCAGCGACGGGCTTGCCAGCTACAAGCGCTACTATCTCGCATCCGCCGACTACGCCGCCGGGCATGGCGACGCCCTCAACGTCATCTACGGCAAGCTCGTCGAAACCGGCAAATGGGTGAAGGCCAATCCGGGCGCCGCGGCGAGCCAGCTCGCTGCCCTGTGGGGCATCGATGCGGCCACCGTCGAGGAGGCCAACAGCCACCGCTCCTACCAGGTCGGCGCGGTCACCGCGGCCGGCCTGTCGGAGCAGCAGAAGATCGCGGATGCTTTCCTGGCGGAGCGCGTGCTGCCGGCGAAGGTGGACACATCGGCATTGGCGATCTGGACTCCCAAAGCGCCGTGAGCCACACAGGAGCCGAGATTGTGCCCCGCAGCGAAGCGCGGCGCGAGGCCCGACGACGAGCCTGAACGAAGGAGACCCCCGTGACTGCCCATCTTCCCCCGCCGACCGACCGCATCACCGAGCATCCGGCGCATCGCATCTTCGTCGATCGCTGGTCGCCGCGCGGCTTCAGCGACGAGGCGCTTCCGGAGACGGAGCTCCTGACCTTCATCGAGGCGGCCCGCTGGGCGCCCTCCTCCTACAATTCGCAGCCCTGGCGCTTTCTCTACGCGCTGCGCGGCTCGGCCGAGTTCGACACCTTCCTGTCGCCGCTGGTCGAGTTCAACCGCGGCTGGGCGCAGCATGCCGCGGCGATCGTCTACGTGCTGTCGAAGAAGACCTTCATCCCGGCGGGCAAGACCGAGCCGGCACCGACGCGCACGCATTCCTTCGATGCCGGCGCGGCCTGGGCCAATTTCGCCAACCAGGCGGCGGTGTCCGGCTGGATCACCCACGGCATGAGCGGCTTCGACGTCGCCGCCGCACAGACAGCGCTCGGGGTGCCCGACGGTTTCGCCGTGGAGATCGCGATCGCGGTCGGCCGCAAGGGCGATGGCGAGAAGCTGCCGGCCATGCTCAAGGAGCGCGAGAAGCCGAGCGCACGCCTGTCCATCGCCGAGATCGCCTCGGCCGGCCTGTTCCCGCAGCGCTTCGGCGGCTGATCGATGTCGCAGGGGCGGCGCACCGCGCCGCTCCTGACTGACGGCGAAATCTGTGGCAGAAGATGCGATCTGCTTGAGGAGAGTTGATCCGCATGCCGCCGCCGAAACCGCCCGCCTTCGAGACCCTGAGCCTGCACGCGGGCCAGCACCCGGATCCCGCGACCGGCGCCCGCGCGGTGCCGATCTATCAGACCACGTCCTACGTGTTCGACGACACCGAGCACGCCGCGGCGCTGTTCAATCTCGAACGCGCCGGCCACATCTATACCCGCATCTCCAACCCGACCACGGCCGTGCTCGAAGAGCGGCTCGCCGCGCTCGAAGGCGGCGTCGGTGCCGTCTGCACCGCGAGCGGCCAGGCGGCGCTGCATCTGGCCATCGCCACGCTCCTGAATGCGGGCGATCACATCGTGGCCTCCTCCTCGCTCTATGGCGGCACCATCAACCTGCTCGCGCACACGCTGCCGCGCTTCGGCATCACCACGAGCTTCGTCAAGCCCAGGGATCACGACGGTTTCCGCGCCGCGATCAAGCCGAACACGCGGCTCCTGATCGGCGAGACATTGGGCAATCCCGGTCTGGAGGTGCTGGACATCCCCAAGGTCTCGGCGATCGCGCATGCGGCCGGCGTGCCGCTCCTGATCGACAACACTTTTGCCACGCCCTATCTCAGCCAGCCGATCGCCCAAGGCGCCGACATCGTGATGCACTCTGCGACCAAGTGGCTCGGCGGCCATGGCATCGCGATCGGCGGCGCGATCATCGATGGCGGCCGGTTCGACTGGCGCGCGTCCGGCAAATTCCCGCAGCTCACCGAGCCCTATGCCGGCTATCACGGCATCGTCTTCGACGAGCAGTTCGGCGCGGCCGCCTTCATCATGCGCGCGCGGACCGAAGGCCTGCGCGATTTCGGCGCCTGCCTGTCGCCGACCAACGCGTTCCATCTGCTGCAGGGCGTCGAGACGCTGCATCTGCGCATGGAGCGGCACGTCACCAACACCCGCGCCGTGCTGGAGGCGCTGACTGCCAACAAGGCCGTCGACTGGGTGCTGCATCCTTCGCTCGAGACGCATCCGGACCATGCGCTCGCCAAGGAGCTGTTGCCGCGCGGCACCGGCTCGATCATCTCGTTCGGCATCAAGGGCGGACGTCCCGCGGGGCGCAAGTTCATCGAGAGCCTGAAGCTGATCAGCCATCTCGCCAATGTCGGCGACGCCAAGACGCTGGTGATCCACCCCGCCTCGACCACGCATCAGCAGATGGACGCAGCCCAGCTCGCCGCGGCCGGAATCGGCGAGGAGCTGATCCGGCTCTCGGTCGGCATCGAGGCGGCCAGCGACATCATCGATGATCTCGGACAGGCGCTGCGCGCCTCGCAGAAGGTGTGAGCCATGCAGCTGTCGATCGGAGATCATGAGGTCTTCGCCGCCACGGGCGGCCGCGACTTCGATTCGTCCCTGCCCGCCGTCGTCTTCATCCATGGCGCCGGCTTCGATCATTCGGTCTGGGCGCTGCACAGCCGCTGGTTCGCCCATCACGGCTTTGCCGTGCTGGCGCCCGATCTGCCGGGCCACGGCCGCTCGGCGGGCCCGGCGCTGCCGACCATCGCTGCGATGGCCGATTGGATCGTCGCGCTGTTGCAGGCGTTGAATGCGAAACCCGCTCACCTGATCGGCCATTCGATGGGCTCGCTGATCGCGCTGGATGCCGCGGCACGCCATCCCGATCGCGTGTCGGCGCTCAGCCTGATCGGCACCGCGGCGACGATGACGGTAGGGCCTGACCTCCTGAAGGCCGCCGAATCCAACGATCACGCCGCCATCGACATGGTCTCGATCTGGGGCCTCGGTTTTGCCGCCGAGCTCGGCGGCAGCCGCGCACCGGGCTTGTGGATGCATGGCGGCGCGCAGGCGACCTTGGAGCGCTGCGCGCCGGGCGTGCTGTTCAACGATCTCTCGGCCTGCAACGAGTACCAGGATGCGCTGGCATCGGCGGCCAGGATCAAGGTGCCGACGCGGCTGATCCTCGGCGAAAAGGACATGATGACGCCGCTGAAGGCCGGCAAGGCGCTGGCGGCTGCGATTGCGCAATCGCGCACGACCGTCCTGCCCGGCGCGGGACATACGATGATGACAGAATGTCCCGATGCGCTGCTCGATGCGCTGATCGATTAGCTTGCGGTCACGGTTCCGCTCTTGGATGCGACCTCGTGCCGCCGACATGCTCCTTCGCGGCGCGGAACGGAGGGCGACGGCGAGCCGTTGCCCTCCGGCACAAAGAACAGAAAGGAGCACGCAGATGGATCTGCGCAAGCTTTTGACGGTCGCCACCATCGGAACGATGGCGCTCGCGGCTGCATCGCCGCTCGCCGCAGCGCCGTTGCTGCCGAACCACCCGGCGCCGACCCCAGCCACGCAGAACGCGACCGAGCCGCAGCAGGTGCAATATCGCCACTGGCGCGGCGGTTACGGTCATCGCCACGGCTATTACGGCCATCGCTCTTACGGGCATCGCCACGGCTATGGTGCGGGTGCCGCCGCCCTCGGCGGCCTCGCGGCCGGCGCGATCATCGGGGGCGCCATCGCCGACAGCCGCGCCGAGGCCGCCAACGCCCAGGCCTATTGCGCCCAGCGGGGCCGGTCCTACGACCCGGGCTCCGGCACCTATCTCGGCAATGACGGCCTGCGCCATTCCTGCCCGTAACGACACCAAGGTCGATGCCCCCCCCGGCATCGACCGCCGCCTGGACCAATGGCGCGTGACAAAACGTCCGCTGCGACAAATGCAACGAAGTTCGTCTCGTCCGGTTGAGCATAGCGCTGAATCAACGGGAGACATCAGGATGGTCACCTTCAAAGCCGCCGCGACGCTCGCCATCGCCGGCGCACTTTCTGTATCCACGCTGCACTCGGTCTCGGCTGCGCCGCTGACGTCGCTGTCAGCAGCCGCCAAACCGAGCGCCGAAAGCTCGAATGCCGTGCAGGTCCGCTACGGCGGCTGGCATGGCGGCTGGGGCGGCGGTGCCGCGATCGGCGCGGGGCTGTTGGCGGGTGCCCTGATCGGATCGGCGATCGCCGCACCCTCCTACTATGGCGGCTACGCGCCCTATCCCTACTACGGCGGGTATCGCTACGCCGCCTATCCCTACGGCTATGGCGGCTACTACCCGGCCTACCGGCCCTATTACGGCGGCTATGGCTACAGCTACGTGCCGCGCCCGATCTATCGCAGCTACGGCTATTCCTATGGCCCGCGGCCGTGGCGGCACAGCTACGGCTATTACCGCGGTCCGGGTTGGGGCCATCATGGCTGGCACGGCGGCCGTCATTTCGGACACCGCTACGGTCATGGCGTGAGTCCGCGCCCATCATCGCTGGTGATGTGAATTCGCTGGTGCGTGCGGCTCGCCCGACGCACCGGCACGGCGATGCGCAACCTCCGCCGCGGCGGATGACGTACTCGTCATGATCGCGCCAGACGAACACGACAAATGTCGCCAACGCCTCATTGCGCCGGGCGCGATTACCCACCAGATCTGCTTGAGAGCCATGACCGTGACGACGAAGGCGCAGACGACTCCAGTGCGGAATTCCTTGGCAGCTCCACGTCCTGATCATCCTCTTCCCGCAGATGGAGCTGCTGGACTTTCGCGTTTTCCTTGATCCGCCCATACCCACCCCACCGATCGCGCGCAGCGCCGCTGTCGAACGTCGCAATCGCAAGCCAGGCAAGTGAGAGGTCCGCCGACGAGATGCCCGCCAACAATCCTCCGGCGAGCCGCATGGTTTGAATCGGCAGTCCGGCTCTGCTGGGCCCGCACGATGTCCCGAAACTCAGCGCAGGTAACTGGCCAGGTTCAGGCTCTGGATCTTGGAGATGGCGGTATAGCTCGCCGTGAGCTGGGCTTGATAAGTCGAGAGCTGGGCGGTGACCGCAGCGACGTCCACGCTGGTCAGGTCGGTCGCCAGACTCTCGGCATAGCTCTTGTAGTCGGTCTGCTGAGACTTCGCGCTCTCGATCCGGGACGCTGCATCGGAGACCTTGGCCTGCACCGTGGCGACATCGTCCACTGCTTGATCGGCAAGCGTCAGCGCGGAGGTGATGTCAGTTCCGGACAGGGTCGAGCTATTCGCAACGAACTTCAGAACACGCATGACCTCCTCGAAAGCAGGGTTGCCGGCGGTCACGCCATACGTCACGGACTGGCCGTCGGAGACACGGACCGAGGCAAGCTCGCTGTCGCCCTGATAATAGCTGGTATCCATCGTGGTCAGCGATCCCGAGCCGGACGCGAAGGTCGAGGTATCGACAGCCGGAGTCGAGGTGCGCCCCCCGCCGAACAGATATTGCCCATCATACTGGGTGTTCAGAATGCCCGCCATCTGCTGCAGCAACTGCTGCGCGGTACTGATCGCCGACGAGGTTCCCGTGCTGCTGCCGGAGCTCGCGGCGCTCAGGGCCGTGCGCAGCTGACTGACGATGTCGGACACCTGTCCCACCGCGGAATACATGACTTGCACCTTGCTGTCGGCCAGGGTCGCAGCATCGATATAGGATTGCGCCCGCGTGACCGAGACCTGAAGATTGACGACGTGCTGGGTGTCGGCGCCGTAACCGGCGAGATACTCCGATTTCAGCCCCGAGGCTTCCTGCACCTGGAGATTGGCCATGGTCGCCTGCGTCCGCAGCGCGCTCGTGATCATCTGGTCGGAGTTCGAGAATGTCGCAATCCGCATCGTCATGATCTGCGCTCCGGACTAGGTCGATTGCACGGCAGTGAGCAGCGACGAGAACATGCTGTTGATCACGGAGATCAGCTGCGAGGCGGCAGCGTATTTGTTCTGCAGCGAGCTCAGCCGCGCGGTCTCCTCGTCGAGATTGACGCCCGATTGCGAGGACAGCGAGCTGGCATAGCTCGACTGGGCCGTCGACTTCGCGGTGTAGGCAGTGGAGGCCTGCGAAGCCTTGCTGGCGACATTGGCGACGATCGCCGCGGCATAGTCGGCAAACGAGCCGGTCGTTGCGCTCAGACCTCCCGCCGACGCAAAGCTGGTCGAGCCGGTGAACTTGTCGATGAGCGCATTGATAACCGTCGCCGAGCCGGCCGTCAGCACCTGGCTGCCGGTCGTCAAGGTCGCAGAACCGTCGAGCGTGCCGGTCGGCAGACCAGAAGCGCCGCTCAAGATGCTGCTGTTGACGGCAAAATTGGCGGCGCTCGTGCCGGTGACGAGATCATTCATGCCGAAATAGTTGGAGAAGCCGCTGCCGCCGACCGCACTGGTCATATCGTTGATCGCGATGCCGTTCGACGACGACGTGGCGCTGATCGACAGGTGTCCGCTGGAGTCGATCGAGGCAGAGACCCCGGAGATGCCGTTGAGTGCCGTGACCAGATCGCCCACCGTCGCGTAGGACGACAGATCGAGATCCTGGTACGAAACGAGATTGCCGCTCTGGTCAGCCACGGCGATGCGGACCGTTCCGGACGCCGACAGGGCGGTCGTGCTGCTGACGCTCGCCGACCCGGTCAGAGTGGCCGGAGGTGGCACGGCCGACGCGCCATTGCTGATCTCATTCAGCGCCGATTTCAGCTGCGAAGCCAACTGATCGAGCTGGGTCTGCGCGGCCGGCAAGGTTTCGTCCCGCAACGTGACCAGCGAGCCGATCTTGCCCGACGTGATCTGGGACGTGACGTCGACGCCGTCGACCATGATGCCGCTGAAGCCGCCGGACGCATAGCTCGAAGCCGCCGAGACATTCGCCGAGGCCGTGTAGCTCAGCGCGTGCGCCGAGCTGTCGACGAGGGCTCGCCCCGACGAGGTATAGACCTGAAGATCGCCATTCGACGCCGTGTAGTAGCTGACGTTCATGTAGGACGAGAGGTCCTGCAGCGCGGCATTGCGTTCATCCTCGAGATCCGCGGTCGATTGGCCGGACGCTGCCATTCTGCGGATCTCGACATTGAGATCGGCGATCTGCTGCAGGTCGTCGTTGACGCTCTGAACCGACGACGCGATGTCCTTGTCGGCGTTGGCGCGCAAGGTCTGCACGCCACCAGAGGTGCTGCGCAGCTGGCTTGCGAAATCGTCCAGAGCGCTGACGACGGCCGATTGCAGCGAAACACTGCTGGGCGAGCTCGCCAGCGACGACAAGGCGGACTCCAGCGATGCAAGAGAGTTTGCCAGCGACGTTCCCGTCGTCGAGGTGCCGGATGTGGACGCGCTGCCGAACAGCTGCTGCAGTTGCGTCAGGTAGTTGTTGGTGGTGTCGGCCGCGCCGAGCTCGGAATTGGCTCCGATCAGGGATTTCAGCAGCAGCTTGTCGACATTGCTCGAAATGCCGGTAATCGAAACACCGGTTCCAACTCCCCCGGTCACATTCGTGACCTGGTTGGCCGTCTTCTGCGTATACCCCTTCGTGTCGGCGTTCGAGATGTTCGACGACGCCACGCTGATCTGCAGCTCCGTGGCCGAGATGCCGCTGAACGCGACCAGCCGTGCTATGTCGAGCGACATCACTCTACTCCCGCTGCTGGGCGGCCATCATGCCCTGACATTGGTTCCACAGGACGTCGCACGCGCGGTGCGACGCCCGCCTGCGCCATAGGGCGACGCATTCGCGATCTGCTCGCGGATCGCCTGCATGACCGCCTCGATGCGACGATTGCTGGCTTCGATCGCAGCCCGCAGCCGAACGAGGTTCTCGTCCATCGCGCCACGCAGGTTGAAGATGTGCTCCATGAGCTGTTCGCGCAGGACACGGTCGCGGACGTCGAGACTCGCCGTTCGCCTGGCACATTCGGCAACCCGCTGCTCAAACAGCCCGGCGAGCCGATTCTTGTCGTCAAGCTGCTTGGAGCGCGAGGCCGGGAGCCCTTTGGCAAGCTCCGCATTCTCCTCCGACACCACCGCGATGAGCTCGTCAATCAGCGCGATCAAGGTCCGCACTTCATCTTCGCTGGCCGGCCGCTGATCGGCCTGAACTGCGTGTTTCATCCTGTCGCTCCCATCCTACTGTTCACGCTGCGGTCGGCGGCTGATCTGCGCGACACGGGCGTAGGTATTCAGCGCCGTCACCCTCACGGTGGCGACCTTGAGCTCTTCGTCGAGCAGCGCGCATTCACGCAGAAGCCTTCGTCGGACCGTTTCGATATCGTCAATCAAGGTCAACAGTTGCGCGCGGTCGTCCTTGCCGACGGTCGCGGCGCGCAGTCTCAGCCGCCGCAGCTTCTTCAGCAGAGCCTCGCCCTCGCCGAGCCGCTCCCTCTTCAGGTCGGCCATGATCACCTCATCGACGAGATCAGCGTGTCGTACATCTTGTTGACCGCCGAGATCACCTGCGATGCCGCCGAATAGGCCTGCTGAGCCGAGATCATATTGCTGAACTGGCCCGTGGTGTCGGTCGTACTCGACTCCAGCTCACTGCCGTAGATGGTTCCTGCACCATTCTCGCCGGACGCCTGCAGGGTCGCATTGCCCGACGTCGCCGTCGACGTGTACATGCCGCTGCTATGCGCCACGAGGCCATTGGGATCGGCGAAGGTCGCCACCGCGATCTTGTAGATCGGAACCGTCTGGCCGTTGGAATACGTCGCCTCGACGAGGCCGTTCTTGCCGACCGAAATGCTGCTCAGCGTACCGAAAGAGATGCCATCGGAATTGGCACTGAAATTGGAGACGCTCGGCGTCGTGCTGCCGGATGACAGCTGGGTCAGGCCATCGGTGCCGCCGCCCGTCGTGCCGAAGCTGAGCGCGATCGAGCTGGCCGCCGCGCCGTTATTCCAGGTGATGCCGAGATTGGTCGAAGAGACCGTGCTCAGCGAGCCATCTGAGTTGAAATCGATTGTATAGGTGCCGCTCGTCACGGTGCCGTCCGACGCCGTGGCCGGCGCGAAATCGGCGGTCCATTCATTCGCCGTCGCCCCCTTGGTCCAGGTGACGTTGAGCGTGTGCGATTGCCCCAGCGAATCGTACACCGTCATCGAGCTGCTGAAGGTATCGCCGCTCGCGGCATCGGCCGGCAGGTTGGCGGCGAGCGACGTCTTGGTGGTCGCTCCACCATTCGTCAGCGCAACCTTGGTGTTGATCGATTCGAGCCCATTGCCGACCACGTTGCCGCTCGCATCGGTGCGCCAGCCTTCGAGATAATAGCCGTTGTTCTCGAGGTAGCCGGCATTGTCGGTGGTGAACGCGCCGTTGCGGGTGTAGAAGGTCTCGCCTCCGGCCGAAGTCGAGTTGGTCGCGACGAAGAAACCCGAGCCCTGGATTGCGACATCGGTCGCGTTGGTGGTGGCGGCCAGCAGCCCCTGCTGCGTGATATTGGCACGGCCGGAGACCGAGACGCCACCCGAGGAATAGGCTTTCGAGCTGCTTGATGCCGTCACCAGCTGCTCGAACAGGCCGGACGTGGTCTTGTATCCGGTCGTATCGGCGTTGGAGATGTTGTCGCTGATCATGGCGAGCGATGAACTCTGCGCGTTGAGCGCCGAGATCGCCGATGACAGGGCTCCAGAAAGACTCATGATTGTACTCCGAATGATGCCGTCAGGAGGTGACGCCGATAATGTTGCTGGCGCTGACAGGAATGCCGCCGACGGTGAGCGACGGCGTGCTGGTCGAGGTGTCGATGCCGGTTACGGTCCCGGTGATCGTCGTGTAGTTGAGAACCGAGGTGCCCGCGGAGTCAGTCGCCGTCACGGAGATCGTGTACTGGCCGCCGTCGCTGAGCTGATTGCCGCTGGAATCGGTGCCGTCCCAGATGATCGAATTGGCGCCCTTGTTGCCGGTCCCGGTGCCGGTCCAGACCGTGCTTCCGGAGGAATCCTTGATCGATATCGAAACGTTCGATGCCGCCGACGAGAGAGAATAGCCGAAGGTCGCCGAGCCGTTCGACAGAACGGCGGTGTCACTCTTGGCCTCGACGGTGTGGCCGATGTAGTTCACCGAATTCAGCGTCACCAGGCTCGAGAACGAGCCGGCCAGCGAGGTCATGCTGCTGTTGAGCGACTGCTGCGAGGTGTAGTTGGCGTAGGACGTCATCTGGTTGATGAAGTCGGTCACGCTGGTCGCGTTGAGCGGATCTTGGTTCTGCAATTCGCTCACCAGGAGCTGAAGAAAGTCGGTCGAGCTGAGTGTCGTACGCGATGTGTCGCTGGATGATGAGGTCGATGAGGTGGTCGCAGTCGACGAACTCGCGGCAGAAACGGTCATGGCAGAACTCCGGCTCGCGCCGCGAACGGCGGCGGGACACAGCACGACCACGCGGTCGTGGAGGCGTTTGCTGATCAAACGGCCGGAGCGCCGATTCCAGGCGCACAATTAGTCGATCGAATTAGTTGATCCGACGGCAGAATTTGCCGGCGCGCGGTTGCGCAGGGGCGGCAAAAATCGCCTGGTGTGGCCCCCCGCTCTGCATCGGCAGCGCGGCCTCGCGGCGCACTCGGCCGGTGGTCAGGACGAGACCAGCAGAGAGTATGGACGGCGCGACCAGGTCAGATCGGCTGCAACCGTCGCGTCATCTCCGCGCCACGGCTCGCGTCGTCGCACTCGGGCGCCCCCGATTCATGCGCAAACGAGCTCGACAAATTGAGGGGGATGGCAGCGGTGATGGTGTTGCGGTTCCGGCGCCCACGGCCCAACCGGCCGAAGCGCAGTCGCCCAAGCTCGGCCCTGGCGGAGCTCAGCCGGGCTGGTGGGCGTCAGCCGGGGCGGTTGACGCTTCCTCTTGGGTCAGGCGGTTGGCCGCAGCAAGGATACGCGACGTCAAGCCCGCGGGTGCACGAACCGGCGGCGACGACAGCGCCTCACGAACAAGACGTGCCTCGGACAGCAATCGATCGGCCTCGGGAGAGGATGCAAGCAGATCAGCAGCCGATTGACGCTGCTCGGCTGGCCAGCGCGAGATGTCCTCACCCAGCCTACCGATCAGATCCTCGAATTCCCTGACGTCCATCGTCCGCCCAATCCAGCGCTTCCGGCTTGGTCATAAAGCATTCAGCCCGCGAACAAAATTGATATCGGCAATTGTGACGATCGACCGCAACCGGACGCGGGAAACTCCGTATTTTTCGGGAGCCGTCTGCACGCGACGCCGCACTGGATACCGAAACGGGAGACAATGCAGCCCGTTTCTGATCGGTTTCCCAAGATTTCCGCAGTGCGGCAGGTGCCTGATTCGGACAGCGCTACCGACGGTTGGCCGAATCACCGGCTGCTCGCTTTCCCCGGGCTGCCGCATCGACAGCCTCCCACGCCTCTCGCAGCTCCAGCAAACTTTGAGTGATCCGCTGGAAATTCTCGCGCATGTGAGGTCGACCGTAGGCACGCAGCGCGGCCACGATCAGGGCGTTGTAGGTTCCGAACAGCTGGTCGGCGACCGGCCCGCCGCGCGTTGGATCAAGGTGAAGGCTCAATCCGCGCAGGATGGCGGTCGCCCGGGTCACATGGATGTGCCCCTCCTCGAAGCGGCGGGCCTCCTGCGCCTGCAGCGACTTCTGCAAGCTCAGCATCGCTCCGTTGAGCAGCATGATGACGGCCCGGAGCGGCGGAACGGCCACCGCAGCACCGCGATAGGCCTGACTTGCGAATTGCGCCATCGAATTTTGGGTCATCAGTTACTCGAACTCGCGTTGAGAAGGGCTTTTAGATAAGTGAGCGTGTTGTTGGCGCTCTCGATGGCGGCCTGATATTTGGCGTATTGCGCCGTGAGCTGAGTCTGGAACGTGGCGGCCGAGCTCTTGATGTCATCGACCTTGGCCTGCATCGTCTCGTCCTGCGAGGTCAGATTGTCGATCAGCGTCTGCAGCGATCCCGTGCTGGACGATGCGGTCTTGGCGATCTGGTAGATCTGGGTTGCAAGCCCCTGTGTGGAGGTCACGGTGACCGATTGCGACGTCGAGCCGGTGTAGGTGAAGGCCATCCCGGCATAGATCGTCCCGGAATTGCCCACGATCGTGTTGCCGCTGACCGTGAACAGCGAGCTGTCGCCGCCGACCGACGCGGTCGTGAGCGTCCCCGACGAGTCCACGGTCAGATCCAGGGTGAACGACTGCGGCGACGATCCGGTATTGACTACGCTGAGCTGGCTCGACGAGGTCCTGGTCTGCGCCGACAACAACGTCGTCACGCCGCTCAGATTGGTGCTGAGGATCGTCGACAGCGTGCCCGTATCGAGCTCGAGCTCGTTCTTCTCGTTGAACGACAGGCCCAGGTCCGCCATCGTCAGCCCGCCGACCGAGGTTCCGAGCACGGCCTGGAGCGAATTCATGATGTCGCGCATGGTGCCGTCGCCGAACAGGACGGAGCTCGAGGACGCCGTCCCGTCCGAATTGGTGGTCTGCTGCGCGATGACGGCATCGCGGAATGCGTTGTAGTCGGTGACGAATGTCTGCAATGCCGACGAGATCTGGCTCGTGTCCGTCCCGATGGTGACTGTCAGCGTCGTTCCGGACGGAGTCGCCTGCAGCAGATCGAAGGTGACGCCGCTGAGAACGTCGGTGACGTCGTTGGTGTTGCGCGTCAGGCTGATCCCATCGAGCGTGAATTCCGCCTCCTGCGCCGTCTGCAGCACGGTCGTGAAGGCACCCGAGCTGTCGGTCACGCCAAGCTTGTTGAGCACGTCGTCGCCGGACGAGCTGGCATAGGTGATGTCAGCGGAATCCTGGGTCCCCGTCAGCACCAGCTGATACGACCCGCTCGATACCTGGACGATCGACGCCTCGACATTGGTCGTGGAGGTCTGGGCATTGATCGCGTCGACGACATCCTGCAGCGACATGCCGCTGGTGATGGTGATGTCGGCCGTGCTGCCGCCGGATAGGCCGAGCGAGAACGTGCCGGAATAGCCGAGTGCCGCGGTCTGGCTCGACTGCGTCGTGCCCGTCACCTTGTGTGCGGTGGCGATCTGGCCGATCGTCAGCGTGTGGCTGCCGGTCGCAGCACCGTTGCTCACCGACATCGACAGAGCCGATGAGGCGCTGACGTCGCCGGTCGCGCTGATGGTGGCGGCCCGCGTGGCGAAGGCGTTCGTCGCAAGCGAGTTCACCATCGACGTCGCCAGTGACGACAATCCCGAGGACAGCGTCTTCAGCGCGGTCTGCAGCGTCTGGTAGGCCGTGATCTTGGCCTCATTGGCCGTGATCTTGGTCGAGATCTGGGTCGCCTGGGTGAGCTTGGCATTGACCGCGGATTCGATCAGCGCAGTCCAGTCGATCGTGCTCGTCGTGCTCGTTCCCGACGTCGTGAGCGAGCTGCTCGAACTCGTCGATGATGAGGAAGAAGACGACGTCGTGCTGCTCGTGCTCGAGGTTGCGCTGCTCACCGTCATCTATCGTCGTCCTCCGAGGGAAGGGCCGGACCGGCGTGGCGCCGGCCCGGCAGATCACAACTCAGCCCAGCAGCTTCAGGAGGTACTGCGGGATCTGGTTGGCGGCGGCTTCCGCCGACACCGCGGCCTGGGTCTTCACCTGCGCCGACGACAGTTTCGCCTGCTCGGACGCGATGTCGACGTCCTTGATCGCGGAGTTGGCCGATTGCAGGTTCTGCGTCTGCGTGGAGATCGAGTCCGCCGAGAAGTTGAAACGCGATTCCTGCGCGCCGATGTCGGCGCGGGCCTTCGACACGGTGTCGATCGCGGTGTCGAGAGCGGTCAAGGCTGCGGTCGCGCCGGTCTGGGTGCTGACGTCGAGCGACGAGACGCCGAGCGTGCTCGCGGTGAGATCCGACAGCGTGATGTTGATGGTGTCGGACGCGGACGAGCCGACCAAGACCGAGACGCCCGACGAGAAGGTGCTGGTGCCGTCGAGCAGGCTCTGGCCGCTATAGCGCGTTCCGGTCGCGATCGACGAAATTTCGCTGATCAGCTGCGAGAATTCCGACTGGATGTAAGTGCGGCTGGTTCCGACCGTGGTGCCAGATGCGGACTCTGAGGCCAGCGACTTCATGCGCGCCAGGATGTCGCTGATGTTGGACGCGCCGCCATCCGCTGTCTGCAGGATCGACGTCGCCTGCGCCGCGTTCGTCGCGGCCTGCTGCAGCGTGGTGATGTCCGACGAGATGCGCGTCGAAATGGCGAGACCGGCCGCGTCGTCCGAGGCTGACGTGATGCGCGAACCGCTCGACAGCTTGGCGAGCGAGCTCGTCTCCTGGTTGGAGTTGATGTTCAGGTAACGGACGGCGGAGTTGGCGGCGATGTTGGTGGAAATTGCGGGCACGGTGAGGACTCCTGAGTGATCGGCAAAGCACGCCGCATCGTGGAAGGACTGACGGTGCGGATCGGCCCCGTCTGACCGATCAAACGGAAGCGCCTGCGGGATTCAGGCGGGAATTCTCCTGCGCCGAGAATTTTATGGTTAGCAATCCGTGAAGGCGCCGCGAATGTCGCGCTCGTGACGCCGCAGCATGTCGCGCAGTTGCTGGCGTCCCCGCTTCAACAAGGACTCCACGGCGGCCACTGTCGTGTCCATCACCTCGGCGATCTCGCCGTTGCTCATGTTCTCGTGATACGACAGGATCACGGCGATCCGTTGCTGCTCCGGAAGCCGCTGCATCGCCCCCTCCAGGAGGACGCTGAGCTCCGCACGCTCGATGACGCTCACTGCATCCGGCTTGCCGTCCGCAACCTCGGGTACCACGTCGACATTCTCGGTCCGCGGCTTGCGGCGGATGTCGATGCAGCGGTTGCTGACGACGCGATAGAGCCAGGTCGAGAATTTGGCGCGACCGTGCTGCCACCGCCCCCGGTGAGTCCAGACCTTCAACATCGTGTCCTGCACGACGTCCTCGGCGTCGGCGGCATTGCCGACGATGCGCAACGCAATCGCATAGGCGCGATCGATGTGGCGCTCGACGAGAAGACGAAATGCGAGCTCCTCTCCGGTGGCGAGCCGGTCGAGCAGGTCCTTGTCCTCGTCGAAGACCGCGGTCTCGCCTGGCGGCGCGGAGTCGGGAACGGTGCTGGCCGACTCGCTCGACGGCAGCGCCGCGACGTCCGGGGACCCCGGCTCTTTCGAAGATATGCCATCGGCCGGGGCCCAGACGTCCAGCGCGTAGCTCATTTCCGAATCTCCAACCCGCAATGCCGAATGCGGCATTCGCAGACGGCTTCCGATCGTTGAACGCGGCGACCGAAAGAAGCAGGCGAAGATTTTTCGTGACTTTTCAGGTAGTTAGATGGAATGTTTTGCCTAGGGACAGGCAAATTCTGCCGCACGCGGATCGAGCGCCCGACGATCGTTGAGAAAGAGAGGCCGATGTTCGGCATGGCGGGGGATTCATTCCAGAAGACGAATTCAGCAGAAAACGCGAGCTGCAACGCTTACTAACAGCATCCTTGGATGCATACCGCGCACACAAAGTCCGCGGTTGAGCAAGGTTCGGAATTCCTGCGAAACGATCATCTCGCCCGGCAATTTTTTCCGAATCACCTCGACGAAATTATCGCATTTTTCGACTCTGTCAGTTGCCGCGGACGCGATTTTTGAATCGCGCGACGATTTTTGCGACATTGCGCGCCTGATCCATCGCCTTCGTACGTTGTAGTTGCTGATAGCACGATAGATGAAGCGATCGACGCGCTGCGTCGCGCGCCGCCGACGCGCGCGCGTAGATGGCTAACATGTCTATAGCGTCAACGAATGTTGCTGAATGTTTCGATCTGCATCGAGGCTCCAGAGCGTCACCGCACGCGATATATCCGGTGTGAAACTCGTGATCCGCACTGCGACTTCGTTTACGAGACCAATCGTCTGCTTCGGCCTTGATAAGGCGCATCAGATCGAAGTGATTGCGAATACTTCTGCTCGCGCAGCCACGGTGTTTGTCATCTGTTGCGGCCTCGAGCAGCGCGCCCGGCAACATTGCGAAACGAAGTTCGCGTTTTCCGTGTCGAAAGCCCGGTCTTACTCGCATCATCGCAAGACACCGACGCAAGCGCATGCGCGATCGACGCGCCTGATTGGCCGACGTGGTCCGTTCTATTGTGCGGGAGGGCCCGGCATGACGCGACAAGATCTGAAGACCAACGACCACGACCCGGTGCAAAGCCTGCGCGCTCACGGCGTCAGGCTCGGTCAGCGGCAAGGTCATCGTCTGCAATGGCTGTCGCGAACATTCGGGCCGGTGGTTCACTGCGATGACCTTCCACCGCCTGGCCGTGGCCGCACTATCGTCCTGATCGACCCGCCAACGGGCGCCGGGGCGGAGCTGCTGTACGGCGCGCTGACCTCGCATGACGCCGTGGTGATCCCCTTCGGCGAAAACCCCGCGTTCGATTTCCTGAAATCCAAGTTGACCGAGTTCGGCACCGTCGGCACCTCAGCCGACGGCCCGCACGAATTATGGTGGGGCGGCCGCGACTGGCCTGCGCCGGACGCAGCACCGGCAACTGCGGTGCGTGTCGTGTCCTGCCATCCAACGACGGTCGGCGACTTGCACGTCTATCATCTCAGACGCTCGTTGCAGCGGCTCGGGCTCCCATTCGACGTCGAGGCGATCGATCGCCGCCCCGGCGAACGCCTGAGCGCTGCGGACAAGGCCGACTTCATCGCGCGGATGTGGCAGCGGAATCGCGAACCGCTGTTGTACGTCGAGGCCGACGTGATGTTCCAAGCACCTCCGGACCTTCCTCATCTGGCAGGCTGCGACTTTGCCGTGCATAAGTGGAACGGCTGGGAGATGTCGCCGCGCACCCTCTATTTCGGCCGGTCCAAGGCGGCCGGGACAATGCTGACGACCTGGCGTGAGATCGCCTCTTCATATCCCGATATCTGGGACGGCTATCAGATCGATCAGGCCTGGAGTGCGGTGAGCTCCCAGATCGCGCTCGACACGGTCTGGCTTCCCCGCAGCTACCATGCCGTCGCAGGGGAAGCCGGAGTCCGCAGCGCGACGATCGTCCACAATCTGAAGCCGACAAAGGCTGATCTTGGTCCCGACCCGGACTTTGCCGAGGTGGCGCGGTCGCCCCGGCGGGCCGGGCGCGTCGGCGCGTTGGAGTCGCTGCTCGTGGTGCGCTCGAAAGTAAAATCCGACAGAGGTGTCACGGTCATCCTGCGCGACGTCGGAAGCAGCAGCGCGCGCGCCGCCGCTGACAGCATCGAGAAGCTGACCAGCGCCTTCGTCGCTGATTGCGGCGGCTTTGGCCGCCTCGAGCTCTCACTGTGCTCGTGGCAGCCGGAGGTTCGCATCGCGCGGGAGGCCGCTTTGCTGGCCGACAACATGGTGCTCGAGATCATCCCCGGTCAGGAGCTGCCGGCCAATTTGTTCGCCGCGACGGCCACCTCGGGAGCTGCGCACCGGCCCGCCACCTTCAACGCCCATCGCCGCTGACGCCAACCAGGACAAATCATGTTCGACACCATCATTCTTCTCACCGGCAGCCGCGACCAGCAACTCGCGCTTTCGGAGCTGCTACGGGCGCACAACCGTGCACTCGCATTCCGCTGCGCGGTGAGCCTGCAGGACCTCGAAGCCATCGAACGCGATGTGCTCGGCAGATCCCGCCTGCTTGCCTTCACGACCGGCGTCATCGTGCCTGCCGACATCCTTCAGGCGCTCGGCCACGGCGCCTACAATTTTCATCCGGCCCCGCCGGATTATCCGGGCTGGGCGCCGGCTCATTTCGCGATGTACGACGGTGCGACGCGCTTCGGCGCAACGGCCCATGTGATGGAGACCCGTGTCGACTGCGGCCCGATCGTCGGTGTCGAGACGTTCGACATCCCGCGCGGCGTGGATGTCCGTGGTTTGGAGCAGATGACGTTCGTGCGGCTCGCCTATTTGTTCTGGCGCATGTCGCGCGACCTCGCCTGCGACGCCGGCCCGCTGCCGGCGCTCGGCGTCGGTTGGGGCGGAGCGAAGAGCACCAGACAGATGTACGCCGCCATGTGCGACATGTCCGCCGACATCGATCCGGCCGAAATGACGCGCCGCATCCGCGCCTTTCACGACGACTTCCGCGGCATTCCACTGACCATCAACCTGCACGGCACACGGTTTCAGCTCATGAGCGCCGCGGGCGCTGTTGGCGAGCCAAGGACGGTTGACGCACCGGCGTTGGCGCTCGCATCGTGACCTAGCGCTTGAGCGGCTTGATCACTGTCTGGTCGAGCCGCGTTTCCCAGCCGTGACGTTCCAGTTCGGGATCGTCATGTTCCTCCTGCGGCCAGCCGACGCAGAGATACGCAATCAGGCTCCAGTCGGACGGCAACGCGAGTTCGCGACAGACAGCCGCCGGGTCCAGGATCGACACCCAGCCCACGCCGAGACCTTCGGCGCGCGCCGCCAGCCAGAACGTCTGGATCGCCGCCACCACCGAGTAGCGGAGCGTTTCCGGCATCGTGGCGCGGCCGAGCCGATGACCGGTGGCAGCGCCCTCGTCGGCACAGACGGCGAGATGGATCGGCGCCTGCGTCAAGCCTTCCAGTTTGAGGCTCGCATAGAGCGCGCGTCGCTCTCCATCATAACCGGCGAGCGCGGCCTGGTTCGCGCGCTCGAAGTTCTCGATGACCGTCGCGCGGCGTTCGGGGCTCTCGACGAGCACGAATCGCCAAGGCTGGCAGAAGCCGACCGATGGCGCATGGGACGCGAGCGCGAGCAACTGTTCGATCAGCTCTGGGGAGACCGGATCGGCGCGGAAACGGCGGACGTCGCGACGCCAGCGCACCAGCTCGGCAAAGCGCTGCCGGAATGTCGCGTCGAACTGCGGAGGGCTTCGGCCTGGCTCGCTCATGCGCCCTCGCCGCTCAGGACGTGCAGGAACGATCCCGTCACCGACCCGCGCCGGGCGCCGCGCTCGGCTACGACGCCGGCCGACGCATCGCGGCACGCGATCAGCAGATCGTCGGCCTCGCTCAGGATGGTCGCATAGTGGAATTCGTGACCGTGAACGACGGCGCCCCTTCGGCCGAGGCTGCAATCGGCCAATAGGGTCGCTTGACGGTAGCCGAGATGCAAGCGGCGTCGTGCGAACGAGGTTTCCAGCGACAGCAGCCCCGCCATCGCATGCCGGACACCGTGGGCATCTTCGAGTCCCGCCCCTAGCGTCATGTAGCCACCGCACTCGCCGTGGATCGGCACGCCGCGCAAGGCCATCGCGCGCAGCGCATCGAGGAACGACTGCGCCGAGGCCAACCGTCCAGCATATAATTCGGGGTAGCCGCCTGGCAGCCACACCGCGTCGGCTGCGGGATCGGGAGCCTCGTCGTTCAACGGCGAAAACGGGATGGCCTCCGCGCCCTGAGCGCGCCAGTGCCGCAGGAGATGCGGATAACTGAACGAGAAGGCCGCATCTGCGGCGAGCGCAATGCGCTGTCCGGGCGGTTTGATGCCAAGGCCAGATGTCTGCGCAGCGAGATCGGTAGAGCGGATCGGATTCGCGAGACCCAGCAGCGCCTCGAGATCGACGGCTCCGGAGACGCTTGCCGCGAGACGCTCGAGATGGGCTTCGAGGGCCGTGATCTCCTGGGCCTGGACCAGTCCGAGATGACGTTCGGGAAATGTCAATTGCGCGTCCCGCGCCAGCGCGCCGAGCACCCTGATTCCGATGGTTGCAAACGCCGGCTCGATGAGCGCCCGATGCCGCTCGCTCGCGACCCGATTGAGGATCACGCCGGCCACCTGAACATCGTCGCGAAAACGCGCGCAGCCGAGCGCGACGGCAGCGGCCGTCTCGGTCTGCCCACTCACATCGAGAACGAGCACCACCGGCCAGCCGGTCAGGGCTGCGAGATCCGCGGCCGAGCCGCTGCCCGCGCGTCCCGAATGCGACGCGCCATCGAACAGGCCCATGACGCCCTCGACGATGGCGATATCGGCGTCGGCGGCAACGTCGCGGACAAGCCCCAGCAGTTGCGGCGCCGACATCGCCCAGCTGTCGAGATTGTAGCTCGTCCGTCCCGCCGCAACCGTGTGAAAGGCGAGATCGATATAGTCGGGGCCACATTTGAAGGGTTGCACGCGCGCGCCGCGCCGGCTGAGGGCACGCAGCAGTCCGAGCGTCACCGTCGTCTTGCCGGCGCCCGAACGCGGCGCGGCGATGATGATCCCGCTGGGCGCCACCATGGTCATGGCCGCAACGCCGCCGAGGCATGGCAAAACGTGCTATGCGAACGGACATGATGGAAACCGCGGATCCGCCGAACCGACCGCTGAAGCGTGGCTGGACGACCGGCAGCTGCGCCACGGCCGCGGCGCGCGCCGCCTACGAGCTGCTGATCACGGGCAACTGTCCTGCCATGGTCGAGATCGCCCTGCCCGGCGGACGTCGTGTCGGCTTTGCGGTCGCGATGCACGAGGCCGACGGCGCGAAGGCAACCGCCGGCGTCATCAAGGACGCCGGCGACGATCCTGACGTCACGCACGGTGCGCTCGTCAAAGCGACTTTGCGGCGCGGTGCAGACAACTCCGGCGTGACGTTCCGCGCAGGTCCGGGCGTCGGCACCGTGACGCGCCCGGGGTTGCCGCTGCCGCCGGGAGAACCTGCGATCAATCCGGTGCCGCGGGAGATGATCGCGGCGGCGATCGGCGAAGCCGCCGCAGCGCTCGGCGCGACGGGCGACGTCATCATCGAGATCTCCATTCCTGGCGGCGAGGAGCTCGCCAGGAAGACGCTGAACCCGCGCCTCGGCATCGTTGGCGGCCTGTCGATCCTCGGCACCACGGGAATCGTCGTGCCGTTCAGCTGTGCCGCCTGGATCCACTCCATTTATCGCGGCATCGACGTCGCGCGCGCCGCCGGCCTGCCGCACATCGCCGGCGCGACGGGAAGCACATCGGAGAAGGCCGTGCAGCAGCTCCACGGCCTGCCGGAGACGGCGCTGATCGACATGGGCGATTTCGCCGGCGGCATGCTGAAATATCTGCGCCGGCATCCGGTGGCCCGCATTACCGTGGCCGGCGGCTTCGCCAAGATGACCAAGCTCGGCCAGGGCCTGCTCGACCTGCATTCGCGCGCCGGCGAAGTCGATCTCGGCTGGCTCGCGAACACGTTGCATGACGCCGGCGCGCCGGACGCGTTGGTCACGACCGCACGCACCGCCAACACCGCGTTGCAGGTGCTTCAAGAGGCCGAGCGGCTCAGATTTCCGGCCGGCGAGGTCGTCGCGCACGCCGCCTGGCAGACGGCGCGGCGTGCGCTGGGCGACAACGACATTGCGCTCGATGTCGCCGTGTTCGACCGCGATGGCCGGCTGGTCGGACAGAGTTACGGGCCGGCTCATTCCCCCCTCCCGCGAAAGCGTCGCTGATAATCGGCATCGTACAGCGCGCTATTGCGAAAATCCTCAGCTGCGAGCGCGCGGCCCACCAGGATCAGCGCGGTCCGCTCCACGGCGGAAGTCGTGATCTGCCCGACGATCGTCGCCAGCGTGCCGGTCAGGATCAACTGATCCGGCCAGCTCGCGCGATAGACGATCGCCACCGGACAGTCGTCGCCGTAGTGCGGCCGCAGCTCCTCAACCACCTTTTCCAGAACATGGATCGAGAGATGGATGGCGAGCGTGGCGCGCGACTGCGCGAACAGCGAGAGCTGTTCCGTCTCCGGCATGGCCGAAGCGCGGCCGGAGGTACGCGTGAGCACCACCGATTGTGCGAGTCCCGGTAAGGTCAGCTCGCGACCGAGCGCGGCCGCCGCCGCCGCGAACGACGGCACGCCGGGTGTGATCGTGTAGGGTATCCTCAACGCGTCGAGGCGCCGCAGCTGTTCGCCGAGCGCGCTCCAGATCGAGAGATCGCCGGAATGCAGCCGCGCCACATCTTCGCCCGCGAGCGTGGCACGCTCGATCTCGGCCACGATCTCGTCGAGCGACATCGGTGCCGTATCAACGATACGCGCACCGGGCGGACAATGATCGAGCAGCGCCTGAGGAACCAGCGAGCCCGCATAGAGACACACCGGGCAGCGCGCGATCAGGTCGCGACCACGCAAGGTGATCAGGTCGGCGGCACCGGGACCGGCGCCGATGAAGTGCACCGTCATGGCGCAGGCTCCGCATCGGTGACAGCCTCGCCCTCCGCCAGCGCGCAGGTCGCCGCGGCGTTTGCGACGCGCGCGAGGATCAGCCGGGCATTCGCGCCGGCGGCAGCCAGCGCGGCCGTCTCGGCCACGGAAGGTACACCCTTCAAGCGCCTGACGCGATCGCTTCGCGTGATCGCGCGATCGGCAACAGCCGCCATGTCAGCAGAGGCGATGGCGACGAGCGGACGGCCAAGCCGCTGCGCGGCGCAGATCACGCCAGGCTCACTGACCTTGTCGGCCGCAGTGGCGAGCACCGCCACGTCCGCGGGTGCGAGGCGCGCAAGCGAGAGCGCATGTGCAATCACCGCCTCGATGTCTGCGACGCTGGCGGCACGGCGGCAGCCAATCCCGAGCGCGATCATGGCTTCGTCACCCGCCACTGCGTGATCGGCATGGCCTGCCGCCAGCCATGCATGCGACCGACCGGTTCGATCCGCGAAACGGCGATGCGGACCAGTTCACCGCCATGCTTGCCGAACAGCTCGATCAGCCGCGCCTCGCCTTCGAGCGACACCACGTTGGCGACGAGGCGGCCGCCGGACCTCAGCCGTGACCAGACGGCTTCGAACACCCCCGCTTCCGAAATGCCGCCGCCGATGAAGACCGCATCCGGCGTCTCAAGATCCGCCAACACCGCCGGCGCGCGCCCCATCACCAGCTTCAGCTCGGGAGCGCCGAGCGCCAGCGCGTTGCGCATCGCCCGGTCGGCCCGGTCCTGCCGCGCCTCGATCCCGAACGCGCGCAACGAGCCGTGACGCAGCAGCCACTCGATTGCCACCGAGCCCGACCCCAGCCCGACGTCCCACAGCAGTTCGCCCGGACGTGGCGCCAGGGCCGACAACGTCACGGCGCGGACCTCGCGCTTGGTCAGCTGGCCGTCATGCTCGAACAGATCATCGGCAAGACCGGTGGTCAGCGGGATCACGGGCGCATCAACCTCGGCATCAACCTCGATCGCGATCGTGGTCAACGGATGGATATCGGAAAGATCGAACGCGTCCGCCAGCGCGCTGCGCACCCGTTCGTGCGCGCCGCCGATCGCTTCCAGCACCGTCAGGCGCGAGCGTCCCATGCGGCGTGAGGTCAGCAGCGCGGCGAGCCTTGGGGCGGTGGATCCATCCCAGGCCAGCGCCAGAATGCGCGCCCCCGGCGCAAGATGGCGGATGATCCCTTCGAGCGCGCGGCCGTGCAACGTCACCTGCGCCACGTCCTGCAGCGGCCAGCCGAGCCGCGCCGCCGCGAGGCTGAAGGCCGAGGGCTGCGGGACGCATAGCATCTCGGCGGACGCGAAACGCTGCATGAGCTGCTTGCCGACGCCGTAGTTGAAAGGATCCCCGCTTGCGAGAACCACGACGGGCTCTCCTCGTCGCGCCGCGATCTGATCGAACGCGAGCTTCAGCGGGCTGGGCCAGGCCAGCCGTTCGCCCGCAATCAGCGGCGCTGCAAGCTCGATGTGACGGGCGCCGCCGACCACGAGGGCCGCCTGCGCAATGAGACGTCGCGCAGGCGTCGAGAGGCCGTCAACGCCGTCCTCGCCGATCCCGACGATGGACAGCCAGCGCTGCGCGTTGCAAGTTGCGGCCGAGTTCACCATGGACGCTTCCCCGCATGCGTATCCTCATTCTCGGCGGGACGACCGAGGCTTCGGAGCTGGCGCGGCTGCTCGCCGGCGACGACCGGTTCACGGCGACACTCTCGCTCGCCGGCCGCACCGCTTCGCCCAAACCGCAGCCGCTGCCGACGCGCATCGGCGGCTTCGGCGGCATCGCCGGACTGGAAGCCTGGCTGCGGGATCATGCGATCGACGCCGTCGTCGATGCAACGCATCCCTACGCCGACCAGATCTCGCGCCATGCCGTCGCAGCCTGTCATGCGCTGTCGGTGCCGCTGGCGTCGATCCGGCGCGCGGCGTGGCAACGCCAGGCCGGCGATCGCTGGATCGAGGTCGACAGTGCCGACGACGCGGCTTCGGCGCTCGGAGCGGATCCGGCGCCTGTGTTCCTCAGTCTTGGTCGCCTGGAGCTCGCAGCCTTCGGGGCAGCCCCGCAGCATCGCTATGTCGCCCGAACCATCGACCCGCCTGGTGACGTCCTGCTGCCGCCCGACATTCGCTTCGTCCACGATCGGGGGCCGTTCGACGAGCCGACAGAGGAAGCCTTTCTGATCCAGGAGCGCATCGCCTTCGTGGTGTCGAAGAACTCCGGTGGAGCCGCGACCTATCCGAAGATCGCAGCCGCGCGACGGCTCGCGATTCCGGTGGTGATGATCACCCGCCCCGAGAAGCCGCATGGCGTCGCGCTGGACGGCGCGCGGGCCGCGTTGCTGTGGCTGGAGGCGCAGCTCGCTCATGCGCCGCCCTCGACTTCACGACGCAGCGTATAGACGAAGGGCGGCTTGCCCCCGCGCGCGATCAGGCGCGTGGCCGTCGATCCGATCAGCACGAGCGTGCGCATGTCCGCCTTGTCGGGATCCACCTCGCCCAGCGTGGTGATGATCTGTCTGACATCACCACTGCCCGCGGCCCGCACCAGGATGACGATGGTCGAAGCCGGCTTGATCCGCCGCAGCAGCGCGAACGCCTCCCCCAGCTGATGCGGGCGCGCCTTGGACAGCGGATTATAGAGCGCGATGACGAAATCGGCTGCAGCGGCCGCCTCCAGGCGGCGGCGGATGGTCGTCCAGCTCTTGAGATTGTCAGACAGCGAGATCGCACAGAAGTCGCCACCGAGCGGCGCCCCGACCTCAGCCGCGGCTGCCAGCATGGCCGTGACACCAGGCTCGACACGGATGTCGAGGTCGCGCCAGGCCGCCGGTCCCGCCTCGACCGCTTCGAACACCGCTGCGGCCATCGCGAAGACGCCGGGATCACCGCCCGACACCACCGCGACCTGCTTGCCGTCGCTTGCGAGCCCGAGTGCGTGGCGGGCGCGGTCGAGCTCGACGCGATTGTCGCTGGCGTGCCGGATCTGGCCCGGACTCGTCGTGGTCACTCTGTCGAGATACGGTCCATAACCGATCAGATCGGTCGCGCGAGCGATGGCGGCCGAGGCGGCCGGCGTGATCAGTTCGGCTCGCCCCGGGCCGACGCCGACAATGGTCAGCGTGCCCGTCATAGCCGCCGCCCCTGTCCGGGGATCAGGATCATCGAGAAATAGGGGCCGCGCTCCAGCTCCACCTCGGCCAGGGGCGCGACACGCTGCGCTTCCATCGTGCCGCGCTCGACATAGAGCGCACGATCGAGCAAGCCGGCGCTGATGATCGCGCGCTTCACCTTGGTGAGGTTGCGCCCGACCTTCATGATGACAGCGGCCTCACAACGCGTCAGCCGGTCATGCAGGACGTCCTCGCCCAGCGTGCCCGGCAAAACGGAGAGGACGTCGTCGCCCCAGGTGATCGGAACATTGGCCTTGGTCCAGCAGCCGGACATGCCGGTGACGCCCGGGACGACCTCGACCGGATGATCGCGCTCGAGCCGCCGCCACATATGCATGAACGAGCCGTAGAAGAACGGGTCGCCTTCGGACAGCAGACCGACCGATCGCCCCGCCGCCAGATGCGCGGTGATGCTGTCCGACGCACGTCGGTAGAAGTCGGCGATCTGGGACTGATAGGACAGGTCGGCAACGGGCAATTCCTCCGTGACCGGATATTCGAGCCGCAGCTCGTGCCGGCCCGATTCCATCAACGGCGCGACGATCCGTCGCGCGTTGCCTTCCATGCCGCGCTTGGCAAAGAACGCCACCACATCGACGGACCGGACCAGGCCGGCGGCGCGCAAGGTCAGATAACGAACGTCGCCCGGACCAACGCCGATGCCGTAGAGCGTGCCCGGATTTGCCGAGCCCGCGATGGTGTCCAGCAGGCTCATTCGACATCACTCGCGATGGCATTCACCGCCGCGACCGCCATGGCGCTGCCGCCCTTCCGACCCTTCACGATCAGATACGGCACACGGCCGTCGGCCGCGAGCGCCTCCTTGGATTCCCGGGCTCCGACGAACCCAACGGCCGTTCCGATCACCGCAGCCGGCCGTGGCGCGCCCTGATCGAGCATGTCGAGCAGATGAAACAGCGACGTCGGCGCGTTGCCGATCGCCACCAGCGCGCCGCCGAGATGCGGCCGCCACAGCTCCAGCGCCGCCGCGGATCGGGTCGTCCCGAGCTGCGCGGCGAGCGCCGGCACCTCCGGAGCATCGAGCGTGCAGATGATCTCGTTTTTCGCCGGCAACCGCGCCCGCGTGATCCCCTGCGCCACCATCTTGGCATCGCACAGGATTGGCGCGCCACGATCGAGCGCCGCCCGCGCTTCGGCGGCGAAGTGTTCGGACATGGCGATGTCGGAGGTGATCTCGACCATGCCGCAGGCATGGATGATGCGCACGGCGATCTTCTCTTCCAGTCCGTGGAAGCGCGACAGATCGGCCTCGGCGCGGATGGTCGCGAACGAACGGCGATAGATCTCCGCCCCGTCCTTGATGTAGTCGCGCAGCTCAGACATGGGCCTTTTCTTTCGTTTCGAACAGCCCGTCGACGTCGGTCTCAGTGGGATCGAGCATGCCGCAGGATTCGCTCTTCACCGTGCCGTTGCGGACGATGTGATAACCTTCACCCTCGCCGACCAGCACGACGTCCGCGGCTGCCGAGCGTGCGCAGCCCTTGGCGCAGCCGGAGACGTGCAGCGTGCCGTTGAATCCGGTCCGGGCCATCGCATCCGCGAGCACGCGGGCATGCTGTCGCGTCGCCAGTCCCGTCGACGGACAGCAGCCGACGCCCGAGCAGGCGTCGATGCGCATCAGTGGATCGGTATCGTCGACAACCAGGCCGAGCCGGGCTGCATCCGCCACCAGTTGCTCCGCGGTCACGGCGCCCGCGGCGACATACAGCGCGCGCCATGGAGACAGGCGGACCTCGGCGACATCGTGTGCCGCGAGCATGGCCGCAAGCCGCGCCAGCGTGCCGCTATCGATGCGGCCGAATGGCACGCCGAGACCGACGGCGCAGGTTTGATCCGTCAGGGCAATGATGCCGCAACGTCGTTGCGATTTCGCGGCTGATGGCGTCGCGATGACGTTGGAGAGATCAAGGCCCAGTTCGGCGCCGACGGCGGCGCGCGCGTGCGGCGGCATATCTGCGGAGCGCCGCGTCGGGCTGTGTTGCAGCACCAGCCGCGCGAGCCGCACAGCCGTCGACGCCGCATCGGCATCGGCTGTCGTTCCCAGCCACACGGCCTCAACAGAACCGGCGATGCCAACGGCGACACGCCGGGCTTCAGGACCGCTACAGCCGACGAGACGAACATCCGCGGCGAGCCCGGTCAGCGGCAGCCTGCCGCCGCCGTCCAGCGCAAAGCCGAACTTGGGCGGCAGCGCATGGAGCGCCTGATCCGAGGCCAGCAGCGTCTCCAGCTCGGCGGCGACGGGGCGCATGTCGACCCATTCGGCCGGGTCGAGTCCCGCCAGCGGGTTGACGACGATGTTGCGGATGGCCTCGAGCTCGGCGCTGTCATCGAGCAGGCCGAGCGATGCCATCAGCTCCCACAGCGGCGCGAGCATCTCGGACGATACGCCACGTATTTGCAGATTGGCGCGGCGCGTGAGGTCGATCTGGCCGTTGCCGTAGTGCCGAGCAGCCTCGGCAAGCTCACGCAGCGCCGACACCAGCAACGCGCCGCCATGCGGCCGGACGCGAACGATGAGCCCGTCGCCGCTCGGCATCGGACGCCGCGCGCCCGGGCACCAGCCCTTGATCTCGACCGAGGCGGTCATGACGCGCTCTCCGCTTGCGTCAGGCGCGTGCGGGCATGCGCAAGCTCATCGGCGACCGCATTCCGGCGTGGCACCCATAGCTGCCGGCGTAGCGCATCCTCAAATCGCGAGACGATCGCGGCGACCGCCGCCGGATTGCGCGCGACCATGTTGTCCAACACGGCCTCGTCGCGCAGCAGCGCCCCATGCGCCAGATCGAACAGGTGCTCGGCGACGGCGTCAGAGGTGGCGGCAAAGGCGTAGAGCGCGTCGACGCCCTGCGCGATCTCGGCGACGCCGCGATAGCCATGCGCGAGCATTCCCGCAATCCAGCGCGGATTGGTGAGACGGCCGCGCACCACGCGGGCGATCTCCTCGCCGAATGTCCGCGCCGCCGGCGCCTCCGGACGGCTGGTGTCGAGATGCAGCAGCGCGGGCGACGCGCCGAGCGACGCCGCGGCCGCCGCAAAGCCTCCGGCAAAGTCGGCGACCTCCTCGCCATCGAGCAGGTCGCGCTCACGATCGTCCTGCGGATGCACGAGGGCGTCGGCGCTGCGGACGCGGGCGCGGAACGTGTCGGAAGCAGACGCGCCGTCATGCGTCCCGCCAAAGCTATAAGCGGCGCTCTCGAGATACGCCTCGCCGAGCTGCGACCGGCTCGTCCAGCCCATTCCGAGCGCAAGGTCGGCGGCAACGGCACCGTAGCTGCCAGGCGCCCCGCCGAACACGCGCGCGAGGCTCTCGCCGCGCCGCCGTGCCGCGGCCAGCGGATTGTCGGCATCGTCCTCGTCAAGCGCGGCCACCTTTTGCACGGCGAGATCGAACAGCGCGATCTGCGCTTCGAACAGGTCGCGAAACAGCCCCGAGATCCGCAGCGTCGCATCGATGCGCGGGCGGTCGAGCATCGCCAACGGCAGTACGTCGACGCCGGTGACACGATTGGAGTTGAGGTCCCAGCGCGGCCGCACGCCCAGATAAGCCAAGGCCTGGGCCAGATCGTCACCGCCCGTGCGCAGCGATGCGGACGCCCAGAGATCGAGCATGAGCGCGCGCGGGTAGTCACCATGATCCTGCAAATAGCGCCGGATCACCTCGTCAGCCGCGCGTACGCCGACCACAGCGGCGGTCCGGGTCGGGATCGCACGCGGGTCGATCGCGGTGAGATTGCGCCCCGTGGGCAGCACGTCGAGCCGGCCGCGGCTCGGCGCGCCGGCGGGACCGGCAGCGACGCGGCGACCGTCGAGTGCCGCGAGCAACGCGCTGCGTTCGGCTGCAGCGCTCGCGGCGATCCGTGCGGCGATGTCGGCGCGATCGACCGTCGCGGCCGCCGGCCCCATGGCCGCCGTGATCGCATCCGCAAGCAGGCCGGTCGCCGCCGTGTCGGGCGCCTCCCCAAACACATGCAGGCGGTCGCGCACCGCGAGCTCCTTGATGTCACAGAGCTGCGCATCGAGCTGTGCGATCGCCTCGCGTCCGGTCATTGCGCGGTCGAGCCCGCAATCGGCGGCCAGGCCGCTCTGCCAAGCCCGCGCGACAATCTCGTCCTCTAGGAGTCCGAGCCGGCGCTTGTCGAGGCCATCCGCCTCGGCATATTCCTCGACCAGCCCCTCCAGCTCCAGCAAGGGTCCGTGCAGACCGGCCTGCGACAGCGGCGGCGTCAGATGCCCGAGCGTCAGTGCCGACAATCGCCGCTTGGCCTGCATCGCTTCGCCGGGATTGTTGACGATGAAGGGATAGATCACCGGCAGCGGGCCCAGCACGGCCTCCGGCCAGCACGCATTTGAGAGCGCCAGTGCCTTGCCAGGCAGCCATTCCAGCGTGCCATGCGCACCGAGATGAATCAGCGCATCGATCCGCTCGGTCTCACGCAGATGCGCATAGAGCGCGACATAGGCGTGCCGCGGAGGCACGCTCGTGTCATGGTAGCCGGACTTGCGATCGGCGCGATTGCCACGATCCGGCTGCAACAGGACCCAGAATTTTCCCGCACGCAGCACCGGAAAACGGAAGGCGCCATCTCGAACCGCCGGGTCCGCTTCCGCCTCTCCCCAGATGTCATGTAGCGCACGCTGCAGCTCATCCGGCAACAGCGCCAGAGCACACCGATAGGCCGCGAGCGGCACGACGAGCTCATCTGCCTCGTCCCGCAGCAGCGCGTCAACATCTTCGGCGGTCGGCGCTGCGCGGCCGATATCGTACCCCGCCTCCGCCAACAGCCGCGCAATGGCGGCTGCGCTTTCGCTGGTGTCGAGACCGACAGCGTAGCCGCGGCGCCCGCCGCGCGCCGGATAATCGGAGAGCAGCAGCGCCACGCGCCGCTCGCTTGCCGGCAGCGCCCGCAGCCGCGCCCATCGCGCCGCGAGCCGGGCGACGTAAGCGATGCGGTCGTGTCGGGGCACATAGCGCATCGTGCCGAACTGCAGACGCTCATCCGCCGGCGTTTCACCCTTGAACGCAATCGGGCGCGCCAACAGTCGGCCGTCGAGCTCCGGCAGAACGACATTCATGGCCAGATCCGTCGGCGACAGTCCGCGCGCCGACGAGGCCCAGGCCTCTTCGGTGCTCTGCGCCTGGATGATTTGCAGAACTGGTGCATCAGCCACGTCGAGCACCGTGGTGCCGTCGTCGCGCAGCGCCGAGAACGCGGTGGCGTTCAAAATGATCGCAGGACGCCGGCGCTGGACGAGTCGCGCCAGTGCATCCCCGATATTGGGATCCTTCAGGCTGGTCACCGCGACCGCGACTGCCGCCAGCCCTTCACCTTCGAGCGCCCGCATCAGCGCAGCAATCCCGGCCGTATCGGCAGCGAGCAGGCCCGCACGGTAGAACACGATCAGCGCGCACGTCCGCGCATCATCGTGGCCGCAGAGATCATCGATGCCGACGGCTCCGCGATCGGGCCTGAAGCCGACGATCGAACCGATCGCGATCGGTTCGGCAAACTGCACGTCGCGCCCGAGCAGCGTCGCGAGATAGCGCAGGGCCTCGCGCGCATTGCCGACGCCACCCTCGTGCAGATAGCCGTAGAGACGCGAGGTCGCGTCCTGCGGCAAGGTCGAGAGCGCAGCAAGCCTGTCGTCGGCGCGATCATCACCCGGCAGTGCCGCGAACAGGATGTGGCGGCTGCGGCAGACCGATGCGATGCGCTCCAGCCCGTAGCGCCAATAGTCGAGCCCGCCGAGACAGCGCACGACGACGGCGCGCGCGCCCAGCACGACGCGGTCGACATAGAGATCGACCGACATCGGATGCTTCAGCCGTTTCAGGCTCGCGAGGCGCAGGCTCGGCAGCTCATCCGACGACGCGGTCCAGGCCTCGGCCAATGCCGACAAGTCGCTATCCGAGAACGACAGCACGACGATTTCGGCCGGCGACTGTGCAAGATCCACGGCCTGTTCGAGGTCGTCGAGATCCGCGCCCGTTGTCGCCAGCAGGTGCATCGGTCCCGCCTATCCTGTGATCAGGCTCTGGATGGCGGCGGCATCGAGGCCGCGCTCGCCGATGATCACCAGCCGCCCCTGCCGCGATTCGCCCGATCGCCACGGGCGCTCGAACTGATGCTGGATGCGGTTGCCGACGGCCTGCACCAGGAGGCGCAGCGGCTTGCCGGCGACTTCCACGAACCCCTTCACGCGCAGTACGTCATGCGCGTCGACGGCGGCCGCGATGCGGTCGACGAGCGCATCGGGCGAGGCCTGCGCCGGGACGTCGAGCACGAAACTCTCGAAATCGTCGTGGTCGTGCTCGGCCTCGTTGTCGTGATGCGACGGCCGGGCCGCGAGATCGTCCTCCGCCGCGGCACCGAGCCCGAGCAGAATTGAAGCCGACAGCCTACCGTGCTCCGTCGCGATCACCTTGACGGCACGCTGCACCTTCGCGGCGATCTCGGCCGCGACATCCTTGCGCTGCTCCTCGCTCATCAGATCGCTCTTGTTCATCACGACGAGATCGGCGCACAGCAGCTGGTCCTCGTAAACCTCCTCCAGCGGGTTGTCGTGATCGAGCGAAGCATCACTGGCGCGCTGCGCAGCGAGCGCGTCGGGATCGTCGGCGAAGCGGCCGGCGACCACCGCCGGACCATCGACGACCGCCACCACACCGTCGACGGTCACGCGCGTCGCGATCTCCGGCCAGTTGAAGGCCTGCACCAGCGGCTTCGGCAGCGCCAGCCCCGAGGTCTCGATCACGATATGCTCAGGCGGCTCCTTCTGATCCAGCAGGCTCCTGAGCGCCGGCACGAAATCATCGGCAACGGTGCAGCACAGGCAGCCGTTCGACAGCTCGACGATGCGATCCTCCGGACAGTCCGGCACGCCGCAGCCTTTCAGGATGTCGCCGTCGATGCCGACATCGCCGAACTCGTTGACGATGATGGCGAGCCGGCGGCCATTCGCGGTCTCGATCAGGTTGCGCACCAGCGTGGTCTTGCCGGCGCCGAGGAAGCCGGTGACGATGGTGCAAGGCGTCTTGGCGAACGACTTCGTCATGGCGATACGATCTCTCGTTTCAGCGTGGTGCTGACAGCGCGGGAACGCGCGCAACGGTGTTCTTGCGGATGTATTCGGGACGCTCGCGCCAGGCCGGCAGGCCGGCGTCATGGCGCTGATGCAGCTGCGCGAATGTCAGCACATCCTGAACATGCAGATCCGGATCGAGCGCGCCGAGCACGTAGGTCCATTTGCCCGGCGCCGTCACTGCAACCGTGCACGCACGATTGCAGTTGGACAGGCACTCGACGCCGACCACGGCGACACCGGCGCGCTGCGCGGTCGTCAACGTCTCGATCGCGGCGAGCAGACGGGCTCCGGCCCGCGGCTGATCAGGCGGCGCAGCTTCCGTCACCTGCGTGCGGCAGGTGACACAGACGAACAGCGTCGTCTCACCAATCTCCGATGCGGACATCAATCAGCCGATCACGCCGGCTGCGGTCGCCGCGGCGACGCCGCCCACCAGCACGATGGCGGCGCCCGCGAGCCGCAGCGCTAGCGGCGCAGCCGCCTTGGCTTTCGCCGACAGCAGCCCGGTGCCGAGGAACGCGCCGGCGGCGATGAGGGTCTGGATCACGAGCAGACCGGCGAGATAGGCCCCGAGCGGGGTGTTCTCTGCCCCGACGATCGATTCACCCAGCGCATAGCCGTGGACGAGGCCGGTCACGGCGAACAGGCCGGCGACGGGCAGCACACCGAAACCGCCACGCATCACCACCACCAGACCGACCACGACGGTGGTCAGGCCGACCAGCAGCTCGGCAGCCGGGATGTTGGCCTTGGCCACATGAAGGCCGACGCCCGCAATCATCGCGGTGGTGAAGGCGAGCACCGGCGCGAAGCCGCGGCCCAGAAGCGCTGCAACGATGCCCGCACCGACGATGGCGGCCAGATGGTCGATTCCGATCACAGGATGGCCGAGGCCGGACAGCAGGCCCTGCGCAAACGTCTGCGGCAGTTTGCCATCCATCATGTGATGCGCGAAGGCGGGATCGGCGGCGAGCAGCACCAGGCTCGCGGCTGCAAAGGTCGTGGTACGGGTCAACTTCATGGCCGTCTCCGTCGCTTGCCGGCTCCCCAGAGGACCGGACGATGCGCTGCATCCGACGGCATCCCGCCCATCCCGGCGGGATCAGAACCAGCATCGCGACTCCCCGCGCGACGGGTCGGCCAACAGCAATGTCGACGGCAGGTCTCCTGGCTCTCGGGTCACCGCATGAAGCCACCTTCCCGGTTTCCCAGTGGTGCTTTGGCCTCACACTCGCCGATTACAGTTGCGGGGGCAGCCACGGCCTTGGGTCAAGAACCCGCACCGTGTTCCCTAAATCTCTCCTTTCGGAGAACCGTCATCTGTTAGATACGGGTCGCGCCAAAGCCCGTCAATCGGAATCGTCCCCCATGGTCCCCGCCCGCCCGCATCCCGCCCTGCCGCGCCTCACCCTGGTGCTCGGTGGCGCGCGTTCCGGCAAGAGCCGTCATGCCGAGGCGCTCGTGACCGCCCTTCCCGCACCTTGGACCTATGTTGCGACCGCGCAGGCGTTCGACGATGAGATGAAGGACCGAATCGCGCAGCACAAAGCGCGCCGCACCGAGGGATGGCAGACGTTGGAGACCTCGCATGATCTTGCAGGCCTGGTCCGTGCACGGGCAAATTCGAGCGCGCCGATGCTGATCGATTGCCTGACGCTGTGGCTCAGCAATGTGATGCTCGCCGACATGAACGTGGCGGCAAGATCAGCCGAGTTGATCGACGCGCTCAGGAACGCGCGTGGCCCGATCGTGGCCGTGTCCAACGAAGTCGGACTCGGCATCGTGCCGGACAATGCGCTTGCCCGCGCCTTCCGTGATGCGCAGGGACGGCTGAACCAGAACGTCGCGGCCGTCGCGGATCGCGTGATCCTGATGGCGGCCGGCCTGCCGCTGACATTGAAGTAACGGGAAGGACATGCCGATGACCGAAAGCGCCGACGATTCACGCCACAAGGCGAAGATGGAGAACCGCAAGGCGGTGCAGGATGCCGAGGTCGCCTCCAAGACCGTCGAGAAGGGCCTGCTGATCGTTCACACCGGCAAGGGCAAGGGCAAATCGACGGCGGCCTGGGGCCTGATGCTGCGCGCACTCGGCCGCGGTTTTCGCATCGGCGTCGTGCAGTTCGGCAAGGGCGCGTGGGAAACCGGCGAGCGCAAGGCGATCGAGCGGTTCGGCGACCAGGTGTCGTGGCACACGCTCGGCGAAGGCTTTACGTGGGAGACGCAAGATCGCGCGCGCGACGTCGCCGCGGCCGAGCGCGCCTGGACGAAGGCTCGGGAATTGCTGGCGGATCCTTCGATCCGGCTGCTCGTTCTCGACGAGCTCAACATCGCGCTGCGCTATGATCACCTTGATATCGCAGATATCGTCGCCACGCTCGCCGCGCGCCGTCCCGATCTGCACGTGGTGGTCACCGGGCGCAACGCCAAGCCGGAGCTGATCGAGGCCGCCGATCTCGTCACCGAGATGAACCTCGTGAAGCATCACTTCGCAGCCGGCGTGAAGGCGCAGGAAGGCATCGAGTACTGAGCTCATGAGCGCGCGCGCCATCATGTTCCAGGGCACCGGCTCCGACGTCGGCAAATCGCTGATCGTCGCGGGGCTCGCGCGCGCGCTGACATTGCGCGGCCTCAAGGTGGCGCCGTTCAAGCCACAGAACATGTCGAACAATGCCGCCGTCACCGCTGATGGCGGCGAGATCGGACGCGCGCAAGCGCTGCAGGCGCGCGCGGCGCGGCGGCCGACGACCGTGCACATGAACCCGGTACTGCTGAAGCCGCAGAGCGAGATCGGGTCGCAGGTCGTGGTCCAGGGCCGCGTCATCGGCAATGCCAAGGCATCCGCCTATCAGGCGATGAAACCGCAATTGATGGCGGCGGTGCTCGACAGCTTCCATCACCTCGCAGCGGATGCCGACATCGTGCTGGTCGAAGGCGCAGGCTCCGCCTCCGAGATCAACCTGCGCGGCGGCGACATCGCCAACATGGGTTTCGCGCAAGCGACGCAGATTCCGGTGGTGCTGATCGGCGATATCGATCGGGGCGGCGTGATTGCGAGCCTGGTCGGCACCAGGACTGTGATCCCGCCGGACGATGCCGCGCGCGTGGCAGGTTTCCTCGTCAACAAGTTTCGCGGCGATCCGGCCTTGTTTGCGTCGGGCATGAACGAGATCGCGCAGCGGACGGGGTGGACATCGCTCGGGCTCATTCCGCATTTTTCGGATGCGCGCCGCCTGCCAGCGGAGGACGCGCTTGGCCTGGCTGAGCGCGGAACATCGGGAGGACAACGGCCGAAGGTCGTCATCCTCGCCTACCCGCGCATATCCAATTTCGACGAGTTCGATCCGTTACGGCTGGAGGACGGGATCGATCTGCAGTTCCTGCGGCCGGGCAAACCCATTCCCGGCGACGCATCGATCGTGATCCTGCCGGGCTCGAAGGCGACGATCGCCGATCTCGGCGCGCTGCGCGACGCCGGCTGGGACATCGATCTCGCCGCGCATCTGCGCCGCGGCGGCCGCGTGCTCGGCATCTGCGGCGGCTATCAGATGCTGGGGCACGTGATCTGCGACCCCGACGGGCACGAGGGTGCACCTGGTTCCGTCGCTGGACTTGGCCTGCTCGACGTCGAAACGACATTGACCGATGATAAGGCCTTGCGCGAGGTCCAGGGCACGCTGATGGACGACCAGCTGTCGTTCCACGGCTACGAGATGCATATCGGCCACACTGACGGACCGGCGACACAGAGCCCCTTCCTGACCTTCTCCGACGGCCGTCGCGATGGCGCCATCGCAACGAATGGCCTGGTTACCGGCTGCTATGTGCATGGCCTGTTCGCCGATGATGGCCTGCGCGCCCATTGGCTGCGCGGCCTCGGCGCGACGACGAGCGGCTTAGCCTATGAGACCGATGTGGACACGACGTTGGATGCACTCGCGGCGCATCTCGAGCGCTACGTTGACGTGAACCGAATCCTCGCATTGGCGAGCAAGCCCACGCCGGCCGTGGCGGCTACAGGATCTTGACCAGGACGAGTCCTGCGACGGCCAGGGCTTGAACCAGACAGGCCAGCCGATACAGCCGCAAGGCCTGCCGGATGTCGGAGGCGTTGAGATCGGCGCGCCCGTCGCCCATCCAGGCATCGGTGACGAGATGACCGTGATAGACGCGCGGCCCCGCCAGGCGCAGTCCGAGCGCACCAGCCATCGCCGCCTCCGGCCAGCCGGCATTGGGCGAACGATGCTTCGACGCATCACGTGCAACGGCTCGCACCGCGGCCGAAGCCGAGGCGCTCGGGATGCAGGCCGCAGCGGCTGCGATCCACAGCGCGGACAGGCGCGAGGCCGGCAGGTTGACGAGATCGTCGAGCCGCGCCGCCGCCCAGCCGAACGCGCGGTGCCGGTCCGAGAGATGACCGATCATGCTGTCCGCGGTGTTGAGAGCCTTGTAGATCAGGATACCTGGAAGACCACCGACGACGAGCCAGAACACGGGTGCGACGACGCCATCGGAGAAGTTTTCTGCCAGGCTCTCGATCGCGGCCCGCGCAACGCCTGCTTCATCCAGCCGATCGGGATCGCGGCCGACGATCATCGAGACCGCTCGGCGGCCGCCCTCGAGCCCCTCCTGCTCCAGTCCCTCTGCAACCGCGGCGACATGCGTGTCGAGACTGCGCTGGGCCAGCAGGCTGCTTGCCGCCACACCAAGGATGATCGTTGCGACCGGCTCGCCCACGACCGCCTGCATCACCCACGCTGCGGCGAGGCCGATGGTCATCCCCCCCGCGACGAGCAGGCACACGAGCGCAATGCCGCGCGCACGTCGTGCGGCAAAGCCGTCTGCCCCGTTCCAGCGGCGGTCCGCCCATGCTATCAGCGCACCCATCCACATCACGGGATGGCCGATCCGCCGCACCAGGACCTGGGGATAACCGACCGCCGCCTCGACGAGCAGCGCCGTGAGCGCGAGAGAGACGAACATCGATCTCCGCTGAAGGACAGACATGGACGACAGAGCGACTAGCACGGGCGCGGACCAGCCGGAAGCGATCCTTCACGGCGGCGATCTCGCTGCGATCAGCCGTCGCTACCCGGATGCGCCGCGGCCGTGGATCGATCTGTCGACCGGCATCAATCCCATAGCCTACCCGGTGCCGACCATCCCGCCCGCAAGTTGGGCGCGCTTGCCGGCCCAAGCCGAAGACGACGCGCTGTGCGCAGCGGCTGCTGCGCGCTATGGCGTGGCGGGGCCCGAAATGATCGTTGCCGCGCCCGGCACGCAGGCGCTGTTGCAGATCCTGCCGCGGCTGCGCCCGCGCTCGAGGGTTGCCGTGCTCGCCCCGACCTACGAGGAGCATGCGCTGTGCTGGCGCCGCTGTGGGCATCGCGTCGGTCTGGTCGATGATGTCGATGCGCTCGCCGATGCCGATGTTGCCGTCGTCGTGAATCCCAACAATCCCACCGGCCGCCTGCTGCCCCGCGATGTGCTGGTCGGATTGGCCGCGACCTTGCGCCGGCGCGACGGCCTGCTGATCGTCGACGAAGCATTCATCGATCTTTGTCCCGCCGACGCCAGCCTCGCAGCCGACCTGCCGCCGGCGACGATCGTGCTGCGCTCGTTCGGCAAGACCTACGGCCTTGCCGGCGTCCGCCTCGGTTTCGCGATCGGCTCCGCTGACGTCGTCCGCCGACTCCGCGACGAGCTCGGGCCTTGGGCCGTATCCGGACCTGCGCTCGCGATCGGAACGACGGCCTTGGCCGACGCTGCTTGGCTGGAGCAGACACGCGCGCGGCTGGCGAACGACTGTCAGCGCATCGACGATCTTCTGAGCAAGGCCGGCTGCGCGGTCATCGGCGGCACGCCGCTGTTCAGGCTGATCACATCGCCGAACGCGCCTGACATCGCCGAGCGGCTCGCCCGGCACGGCATCCACGTCCGGCGCTTTCCGGCTCAGCCGAGCTGGCTGCGCTTCGGCCTGCCGGGCAATGCGTCCGAGTGGCACCGGCTGGCGCCGGCGCTCGGCGATGCCTTCTAACCGAGCACGCAGGCGGCAAGCAGCAGCGTTTCCGTGACCTCGATGCTGGCGCCATGGCAATCGCCGGTGATGCCGCCGAGCCGCCATTGCCAGTAGAACGCGACCGCCGGAACGAGACCAATCGCAACCAGCGTCGGTACCGCGCCGGCGAGCGCACCGATCGCGAGTCCGCCGCCCCAGGCGACGATGACGTTCCAGCCGACGCTGTTCGAGATGCTCGCCCCCAGCCCCGGCTTCAGCGACAGCAGCGTCTTGTTGCACACCAGCGTTCCCCAGCGCGCCCAGGCCGGGATCAGCACGAGCGCCCAGGCCGTCGGCCCCGTCGCCAGCTCGGCGATCAGCACCAGCTTCGCGGCGATCTGCAGGGATATCGCGACGACAGCGAAGCTGCCGGCGTGGGGATCGCCAAGCACGGCGATGAAGCGCTCCGGCTTGCCATGCGAGGCGCCGAACGCATCGGCGACGTCGCCGAGCCCATCGAGATGCAGCGCGCCGGTGATCCCGATCCAGGCGACCAGCACGGTCAGCGCGACGATCCACGGATCGGCATCATGAAAAAGGCGGGCGACCAGCGCCAGACAGGCGCCAATCACCAGTCCGGCTGCCGGAAACCAGACCGACGCCCGCGCCAGATCGTCCGGTCGTAACTCAGCGACCCGCGGTGTCGGCAGCCGTGTCAGGAATTGCAATGCGATCCAGAATTCACGAAGCATCATGGCTGGATGATCTCGACGATTTCGCCCCAAGGTACACCATCATCGCCCTGCCCGGCTTCGAGCGTGATCCGCGTACCAGGGCGAATGCGTAAGCTCCACAGCTGGTGCAGCGGCCAGCCGAGCAGATGCGAGAGCGCTGCGCGTATGGCGCCGCCATGGGTCACCACGAGAACCGGCGCAGGCTCGGGCCGGACAAGGATATGATGTGTTGCGCGCGCCACTCGCGCCTGCAAATCGGACCAGCTCTCACCGCCCGGCGCCCGGACCTCAGCATCGGCATGGAAGGTGTCGAGCAAGGCTTCGCCTCCGGGCTCCGCGGCGATGTCGCGATGCGTCCGCCCGTCCCAGCGTCCGAAATCGAGCTCGCTCCAATCCGCATCGATGTCCAGCGCACAGTTGGTCTGCCGGGCATAATCCTCCGCTGCCGCACGTGCGCGCGCCAACGGCGAGCTGACGACGCTGTGCCAGATCAGGCTCCGCGTCTGCCGCCGGAATTGATCCCAGCCGAGGTCGCTGAGCGGCGGGTCGGTACGGCCGTCGAGATAGCCGTCCCGTCCTGTCGTCCCGTGCCGCAGCAGATCGATCCGCATCAGGACTTGGCTCCCGAGACGGCGGCCTCCGCAAAGGTGGCCATGCCCCCGTGGAGCGCGCAGGCCAACCGAATGATCGGCAGCGCAGTGGCGGCGCCCGAGGCCTCGCCAAGCCGCAGATCGAGGTCGATCAGCGGACGGGCACCGAGCGCGTCGAGCACGATGGCGTGGCCGCGCTCGGCCGAGCGATGCGAGAACAGCAGCCACGGACGGCAGGAGGGATTGAGGCGGACGGCGGCCAGCGCCGCGACAGAGACGATGAAGCCGTCGACCAGCACCGGCCAGCGCCGCTGCGCGGCGGCGACGATCGCGCCGGCCATCGCAATGATCTCGAAACCGCCGACGGCGGCCAGGACGTCCGCGACGGCCGCTCCCGTCGTGAGCCCGTGTCGCCCCAACGCATCGGCAATCACCGCAGCCTTCCTGGCCCGTCCGTCGGCGTCGAGCCCGGTGCCGCTGCCGACGATGTCCGCGGGCGCGCATGACAGCAGCGCGGCGGCAATCGCTGCCGCCGATGTCGTGTTGCCGATCCCCATCTCGCCGAAGATCACGAGTTGCGGCGCGTGATCGGCCTGCCGCACCACCGCGCGCCGTCCGGCTTCGGCCGCAAACGCGACCTCCTCCAGCGTCAGCGCCGCCTCGGTGCTGAAGTCGCGCGTGCCGCGCCGCGGCTTGTCGACGATCACGCCGGGCACCGGCTCGCTCGCCAGCGTGCCGACGTCGACCACCTCCAGCGGACAGCCGAGGTTGCGCGCCAGCACCGAGATCGCTGCGCCACCGGCCGCGAAGTTGTGCAGCATCTGCACCGTCACTTCCGGCGGATACGCCGACACGCCCCGCGCCGCGATGCCATGGTCCCCCGCGAACAGCACCACCGGGACCCGATCGGCCCCCGGCCGCTCCAACGCCTGCAGCGCCGCCAGCTCGACCGCCACCTGCTCCAATCGCCCAAGGGCGCCAATCGGCTTGGTCAACTGGGCCTGGCGTTCCAGCGCCGCCTGCCGATGGAGCTCGGACGGCGCCACACAATCAAGGCTGATCCATTCGGGAAGCACCACGGATCCTTTCAGCATCACTCGGGTTCGGGACGATTGCCACTGCGAGGCGACCGAGACAAGCTCCGTGAGGCGCCCTATTGTCATCGAAGCGTCATCGAACGTGACGACAGGTGGCTGCCCACCCAGCCCGAAAGACTCTCATGGAATACTTCCGCCGCTTCACCTTCCTGTTCGCCGCGCCCGTGTTCGAGACCGACGACCTTGCGGGGCTCCGCTTCAACCAGATCATCGAGGAGATCCAGCGCTCGGGCTTCGAGGTGGTGCGCGCCCGCAAGCTGGAGGACGCCGAGATCGCCGTGCAGACGGATGCCGCGATCGGCTGCATGGTCGTCGATTGGGGCAAGAAGGGCCTGGAAGGCAAGACGGCGTCGCTGATCAACCTGATGCGCCGTCGCGGACTGGACTTCCCGATCATCCTCCTGATCCGCCGCAAGCGGTTCGAGGATCTGCCGGTCGAGGTGCTCGACTTCATCGACGGATACGTCTTCCTGTCGGAGGAGACTCCAGCCTTCATCGCCAAGAACCTGGTCAGCCGGCTGAAGCAATATGCCGAGACACTGAAGACGCCATTCTTCGGCGCGCTGGTCGACTATGCCGAGGAAGGCAACCAGCTCTGGACCTGCCCCGGGCACAATGGCGGCGTGTTCTATAGCCGCAGCCCGATCGGCCGGGTCTTCGTCGAGCATCTCGGCGAGGCCGTGTTCCGCGACGATCTCGACAATTCCGTGCTCGATCTCGGCGATCTCCTGACCCATGAGGGGCCGGCGCTGCGCGCGCAGAAGGAAGCCGCGCAGATCTTCGGCGCCGAGAAGACCTATTTCGTCCTCAACGGTACCTCGACCTCCAACAAGGTCGTGCTCGGGGCCCTGGTCACCGACGGCGACCTCGTGCTGTTCGACCGCAACAACCACAAGGCCGCTCATCACGGCGCGCTGCTGATTTCGGGCGGCGTCCCGATCTACGTCCCAACGGTTCGCAACCCCTGGGGCCTGATCGGCCCGATGCGCTGGGATCTGCTGGACGAAGAGCATCTGCGACAGCAGATCCGCGACAACCCGCTAGTCAAGGACCCCGACGCCTGGCGCAAGGAGCGGCCGTTCCGCGTCGCGGTGGTCGAGGAGTGCACCTATGACGGCACGATCCACAGCGCCGAGATGATCCTGAAGCGGATCGGGCCTCTCTGCGACTACATCATGTTCGACGAGGCCTGGGCGGGCTTCATGAAATTCCACCCGCTCTACGCCGGCCGCTTCGCCATGGGCCTCGGCGATCTCGGACCCGACGCCCCCGGCATCATCGCCACGCAATCGACCCACAAGCAGCTCGCGAGCTTCTCCCAAGCCTCGCAGATCCACGTCAAGGACCGCCACATCAAGGGCCAGCGGCGGCGGGTCGAGCATCGCCGCTTCAACGAAAGCTTCATGCAGCACGCCTCGACCTCGCCGTTCTACCCGCTGTTCGCCTCGCTGGACGTCGGCGCGCAGATGATGAAGGGCCGCTCCGGCGAGGTGCTGTGGGACGACACGATCCGGCTCGGAATCGAATTGCGCAAGAAGATCAGGGCGATGCGCCGGGAATTCGAGGAGAAGGAGAAGGATCCGGCGCGGCGCTGGTTCTTCGAGCCGTTCGTGCCGGACCGGGTGTCGATCCCCGATGCGGCCAATCCCGGGGCTAGCCATGACGTGGCCTGGGAGGCGATCTCGACCGACCAGCTCGCGACCGATACCGCGCTGTGGCAGCTCACGCCGGGCGCGGCATGGCACGGCTTTCCGGATCTCGCCCCCGGCTTCGCAATGACCGATCCGAACAAGCTGACCCTGCTGACCCCGGGCTTCGATCGCGCCACCGGCGGCTATGCCGATCACGGCATCCCGGCTCCGATCGTCGCGCAATATCTGCGCGAGAACCGCATCGTGGCGGAGAAGAACGATCTCAACTCGCTGCTGTTCCTGCTGACGCCGGGTGTCGAGGCGAGCAAGGCGGGAACCCTGATCAGCGGCCTGGTCGCCTTCAAGCGGCTCCACGATGACAACGTGCTTCTGGAGGACGCCATTCCGGAGTTCACCCGGAAGCGCTTTGCGCGTTACGGCAAGCTGCGGCTGCGCGAGCTCTGCGCCGAGATGCACCGCTTCTATCGCGACGCCGAGGTGAGCGCGCTGCAGGCAAAGCAGTTCCAGCCGCAGCACATGCCGGAGATCGCGATGTCGCCACGCGAGGCGGCGCGTGCGCTGATGCGCAACGAGGTCGACTACCTGCCGATCGATCGCATCTCCGACCGCATTGCGACGACCCCCTTCGTGGTCTATCCGCCGGGCATCGCCACCATCGTTCCGGGCGAGCGGCTATCCGACCGCGCCAAGCCGATGATCGATTACCTCAAGATGTTCGAGCGGGCGTTCAACACCTATCCCGGCTTCGACGTCGAGATCCAGGGGCTGTACAAGGAGATCGACGAAGCTGGCCGGATCCGGCTCCATACCTATGTCTGCGCAGAGTAATTCGAACCATGGACAGCGCGATCACGGCTCGCGACACCGAGCCGCCGGTCCTCGTCAGGCCGTCACGCGACGAGGATGTCGAGGCCATGCTCTCGATCTACCGGCGGCACGTCCGCCGCGGGGTCGAGGACAGCGCCGCCGGTTCCGGGGCGCCCGAGCCGGACGACCTCAAGCAACGGCGCAAGAATCTGCGAAATCATCGGCTGCCACATCTGGTCGCGACATTCCGCGGCGAAGTCGTGGGCTATGCCTATGTCGTCTTGTTCAGGAAGCGGCCGGCCTACCGGTTCGCGGTCAAGCATTCGATCTATGTCCACCATGAGCATCTCGGCCGTGGTGTCGGCGGGCTGCTGATGCAGGCGCTGATCGATGCTTCCGCCGCGGCCGGATATCGCCAGATGATCGGCTATATCGACGCCGACAACGTCGCCTCGCTCGGCATTCATGAGCGCTTCGGGTTCGTCAGGGTGGGGCTGCTGCCGAGAATAGCCTACCGTTTCGGCCGCTGGTGCGACACCGTGATGGTGCAGCGCTCGCTTGGCCCCGGGGCCAGCGACGCACCGGCTGGGCTGGGCCGCTGAGCCGCAGGTCAGGACGGAAAGTCGGCCGCCTTCACCTCAATGCGGTCGGCATGCAGCGACCAGTCGCGCACCTCCTGCTGTTTACAGAACCTGGACTTTGCGATTTCTGCGGCTTCGCCTTCGCTGTCGGCCTCAACCTCCAACGTGCTCTGGCATATCTCGCACTGGCGGCCATTCTCGCCCAGCACGTCCTTCATGAAATGGATGACATAGCGCGACATGCAACCTCCTGCCTCTCACGCAGTGCTCGAAGGTGATGTTACCGCGCTTCTCCTCCCGCTGTTCACCGATATCAAGCGGCCGATGCAAATATTTGACGCAGCGGTGGAACCGGCGCTCAGGCGCCCACCGAAGGCAGGCTCGCGGCGGCGATCGCGACGAACTCCGAGACGGCGCGACGGACGCGGCCGTGGGTCGACTTCAGGATGGCGTTCAACCGGCGCATCGGACCAATTTCCCTTTCGCGCCGAGCGAAAAACGTGGCCTAAGCTCATGGCGCCCCTGGAAAAATGATCAGCCACCACTGGGCTGTCGAGACGGCTCCGAAAATAGCAATGTCCGCTTCGCCGAAGCCGCCCTGGAGAGAAGATTTATTGCTGCGTCGCAGCTTGCGACGCATGAAATCTTCTCCCCGCAATCTCTTCTCTTCTGGCTACGAGGGCGTCACTCCGAACGCCTCGCGGAAACGAGCGCTGTAGCGCGGCCAGGCCTCGGGGTTGATCAGGCGCGGCGGACGCCCGCCGTCAAGCGCGTCGAGCAGCTGCTCGGCTGCGATGCGACCCATGTTCTGCCGCGCCTCCCGAGTCACGCCGGCCGTATGGGGACTCGCAAGCACGTTGTCGAGCTGCAGCAGCGGATGGTCCGGCGGCGGCGGCTCCTTGGCCCAGACGTCGAGCCCGGCGCCGGCGATGCGCTTTTCGCTGAGCGCGGCGAACAGCGCCTCCTCGTCATGGATGAAGCCGCGGGCGGTGGTGACGAAATAGGCGCTAGGCTGCATCAGCGCGAACTCGCGGGCACCGATCATGCCGCGGCTTTCCTTCGTCAGCGGGCAGTTGATCGAGACGAAATCCGAGCGCCGCATCAGGTCCTCGAGTTCCACCTTCTCCGCGCCGCGTGCGGCGATCTCATCGGACGACAGATATGGGTCATAGGCCAGCACCGTCATGCCGAGGATGCCGCGGCACAGCTCGGCAACCCGGCGGCCGACATTGCCAAGCCCGACGATGCCGATCGTCCGTCCCTGCACCTCGTTGCCGATCAAATCGTTGCGGTTGACGTCGCGCTCCCGGCGCAGCCGGCGGTCGGACTGGATGATGCGCTTCGACAGGGTCAGCATCATGCCGAGTGTGTGCTCCGCCACCGAATGGGCGTTGCCGCCGGACTGGTTCACGACGAGGACGCCGGCCTCGGTGCAGGCGTCGACGTCGACCGGGTCGTATCCGGCCCCGTTGCTGGACACGACGAGGAGGTTTGGGGCGCGGCGCAGCAGGTCTGCATCGACATGGAAGCGCGGCGCGAGCTCGTCGCGGGCCGCCCCGATCTGGTAGGCGTGAGCCGCCGCGAGGATCAGCGCCGTCTCGGCCTCGGAGCTCTCGTTCTCCAGCCGGTCGAGCCGGACGTCGGGACGCGCGGCGAGCAGCTCGCTGAAGATCGGGTGGGCCAGGTATTTGACGTAGAAGACGCGCTTGGAATTCGTGACCATGAACAGCCGACCTCCTGGTTTCTTGGTTCTTGATTTCGGACTTGAAAGGCGGATGCCTGACCGGCCGGGCCGGCATGTTGACAATCGTTCCGGTGCCGTCAAGCTCAGCGCCAAGCCCCGTGCGCCGGGCCCCCTATCAGGAACGACCGGAGGAACAGCAATGGCCGCCGATGCCGATGCGGCGCGATCAGCAACCGCTGTGCCGAATTGGCACGAGATCGTGCTGCAGACGTTCAAGCGCAACGCCGTCGACCTCATCCCCTACGTTCCCGACCGCGTCCTGACGCCGCTGATCCACACCCTGCACGACGATCCGTTCTTCACGACCTTTGCGACGGCGCGCGAGGAGGAAGCGGTCGGCATTCTCGCAGGCGCCTGGATGGGCGGCCGGCGCGGCGCGCTGTTGATGCAGACCTCGGGCTTCGCCACGCTCGCCAACGTGCTGGCCTCGCTGATCGTGCCCTGCCAGATCCCGCTGATCATGATCGTGTCCGAGCGCGGCACGCTGGGCGAGTTCAATGTCGGCCAGTCGCTGGTGTGCCGAACCATGCGGCCGGTGCTCGATGCGCTGGCCATGGAGCACCACACCATGACGCGGCTCGACGAGCTCGAATTCGTCGTCGACCGCTCGATCAAGCAGGCGGTGGCGACCCAGGCGCCGGTGGCGCTCATCCTCTCGCCTTTGCTCACCGGCGGAAAGGTGTTCGCATGAGCGCCCCTCACAGCAACACCAAGATCATGAACCGCTACGACCTCACCTGCCGTCTGGTCGCGAAGCTCAAGCACGAGGAAGCCGTCATCGGCGGCATCGGCAACACCAATTTCGACCTGTGGGCCGCCGGCCAGCGGCCGCAGAATTTCTACATGCTCGGCAGCATGGGGCTGGCCTGCCCGATCGCGCTCGGCGTCGCGCTGGCGCAGCCGCAACGCCCTGTGTTCGCGCTCGAAGGCGACGGCTCGCTGCTGATGCAACTGGGTTGCCTGACCACGATTGCCACGCTGGCGCCGAAGAATTTGGCCATCATCGTCATGGACAATGGCGTCTACCAGATCACCGGAAACCAGGCGACGCCGGCCCGGAACGCCGACATCGTCGCCATTGCCGCCGGCTGCGGCATTGGCGCCAGCCATTGGGCCGCAGACGAGGAAGATTTCGAACGCTTGATCGAGCTTGCGCTCGAGGCGCCCGGCCCGGTGCTGATCGCGGCGAAGATCGACGATAGGCCCGGTGTGGGCGCCACGAGGCGCGATCCGGCACAGATCCGCGAGCGCTTCATGCAGGGTTTGGGAGTCCGGCAGCCGATCTGAGGCGCCGGACGAAAGCTGTTCGCGGTACGATGAGAAGGCCATGTTCCGGCTTCCGAGCCACGTTAACTAAACCGGTGCCTCAAGCGACCGTGACCCCGGTTCGTGGCCCGGAACGTGCTAAGCAGCGTCCATGATGATCGTCATTCGCCTCTCGGCCTGGCTGCTCGCCGCAGCCGTTGCCTTCGCAACGCTGGGCCCGCCCAACTATAGGCCACATTCGCACCTGGGACAGGACGGCGAACACGCCCTCGCCTTCATCCTGATCGGCCTTGCCTTCGGCCTCGCCTATCGCAGTCATCGGCTGCTGACCACCGGGATTGCGGTGATCCTGATCGGTGCACTCGAACTCTCGCAGTTCCTGGCGCCGGGACGCCACGCGCGGCTGGAAGACTTCATCGTCGACGCCGCGGCCGCCTGCCTCGGATTCGGCCTGTCCGCGGCCATCGACTGGCTCATCCGACAGATCCGCACGCAGACCGCATGACGAGAGGCCCCGCCGCTGATGCGACGAGGCCCCTGTCCGTCAGAACGTCAGATCACTCGATGATCTTGATGACGCGGCGCGTGCGCGGATCGACGATCACGCGGCGATCGTTCACGACGGCGTAGCGATACTCGGTGTAGCGCGGCACCGGGCGCAGCTCGACGGTGGCGGGCAGCGGCTCGCCGACCACGACGCGCTCATGGACGACCACCGACGGCGCGCGCTCGGCCTCGATCGAGTTGATCACCGCGTTCGGAATTTCCAGGCCCGCACCGACGGCGGCGCCGACCGTTCCACCCACCATGGCGCCGACCGGACCGGCAACGGCGCCGCCGGCCGCAGCGCCATTGGCAGCACCTTCGACGGTCGTGGACTGCGCGAACGCAGCGGTCGACGCCAGCAGCGAGGTGGCGATCAGCGAAACGGCAAGACGGGTTCTCATCATTGTCTCTCCTCCAGTGCTTTCGAGATGCCGATCAACACCAAGGGATCGCCTGCAGTTCCGGTTCCAAATGGCCGAAACTTCATCATGCCACCGGAACCAAACCTCGAACCCTTCACCATCGTCGGAGATGATGGAGAGATTGCTCAGTCGCTATCCACGTTTCAAACAACTGCGCGCAGGTTCGCACTCTCGCGGCGGATCACGCCCGAGTCCCGCGATCGACGGCCCTTCGATGAATCGAGAGGGCGCAGGGAATGCCGGGTGAAGGCCTATCGGGATAGGGGGGAGTCTCGCGACTCCACCCCTCCCACACCACC